>JBDSML010000077.1:0-39887 GCA_039915865.1 Gemmatimonadaceae bacterium
CTGAGCTTGCGCGGCACACAGCCGGGAACATCGGGCGGACCATCGATCGTCACGGGGGGAAGCTCACCATTCGCCACACGCGTGACGTTGATGAGCGGCACGGCTTCCGTCGCTCGTCCGAGACGAATGAGCGCCTCCGCCTTGAGCAGGCGCATCTCCGTCACCGTGAGCGCCGGCTGCGGACCTGTCGTCCACGTGTTGCCGACGCCATCGCGCTTGTAGTAGTAGTGCGAGTAGCGATACGTACCGCGCGATGCCGCAAAGATGTTGCTCGCGTTATACCCGAAGTACTTGCCTGCAGACGCCGGACCAGTGATACCCTGGATACGGCGATCCTTCGTGCGAATCTGGAACGCGACGCGATTTGCGACTGGCAACGCCGCCCAATCCACGAAGCCGTTCGCCGAGTCGGCGGGGCCGAGCACCCAATAGCTCGGACGCCCGTAATCGCTCGGTGGACCAGTGCGTACACGCGCGACGAGACGCTTCCAGTCGTCCCAGAGGATGTCGGTCTGCGCCACCGGGGCAAAGTCGGTGACGATGCCGGCATCGACACGCTTGATCACCTCCGTCCAGTTCACCGCCGCGCGCTCGGCGCGCGTCCTCGGGGTGTACGCCAACGTGCGCGCGTAGTACGAGTTCGCCAGCCTGATGAAATCGTCACGCGTCATCGCCTGGAACAACCAGTTGTCCACCGGCAGCGTGAACGACGGCCCGCTCTGCGCATACCCGATCGCCGCATCGAGTTGCGCGAGCGCCGCCGCGGACACTTCGGGATACGGCTTGAGCTGCGGGGTCGTGATCGTATCGAGCTTCACCTTCTCGTTCACCACGAAGGCAGAGTCGAAGTAGAACGCCAGATGCGCATGCGACACGGCCTGCATGAACTTGCCCACCGCCTTCGTCCGCGCGGTACGCGTGGGATCGACGACGACGAGACCGCCGTCGATGGCGATGAGCGCATCGTTCACCGACGAGATGGTGCGGTAGAGTCCATACCACGGCGTCTCGCTCACGTTCGCACGCGCGTTGACGGGACTGTTGTTCCACCCCGTACGCGGCTCGGCGGACGGCTCGAGCTGACCGAAGTCCGCGAAGCCCGACGTCACTTCGTTCGCCATCGTGGAGAATGCCCACGACGGATAGTCGTCATGACCGGCGACCGGCCACCACGTCCTGAATGAGCTGGAGACGAACGATTCCGCCGACACAGGCTGCTGCGTGGCGCGCTCACGATCGGGCTCATTCGGATTGCTCACGGCGAGGTCCTGACACGCCATCGCGGTCAGGAGGAGTCCGGCGCCGAGATATGCTCTGCGATTCTGCATGGGAGTTGTCATGGGTCAGAACTCGATCTGGACGCTGCCGGTGAACGTGCGGTAGCGCGGATAGCCGAAGCTGTCCAGCTTGATCGTCGTCGGGCGAGCGGAGCTGCTCACTTCCGGGTCGTAGCCCTTGTAGTCGGTAAACGTCAGCAGGTTGCGCCCAATGACGCCGAGCGACAGTCCACGTGCCCCGAAGTTGGCGAGAGGTCCGAGCAGGCGAGAGTTCAGGCGATAGCGCGCCGACACTTCGCGCAGCTTCAGGTACCCACCCGGCTCGACGAAGTAGTCGGTCGGACTGTTCGCCGCGTAGAGTGCGACGTAGTAGTCCACCGTCTTCTTGTCCGCCTGCGCCTTGCCCGTCTGGTCGACGTCCGCGCTGCGGCCGTACTGATACATGCGCTGGTTGGTCTGGTTGTAGACGTTGCCGCCCACCTGCATGTCCATCAGCGCATAGAGGCTCAGCTCCTTCCACGTCACGTTGTTGGAGAAGCCGAGATGGTAGTCGGGATTGCCATCGCCGATCTTCACGACCGCGGCGTTGCCTGATGCGTCGCGCTGCGTGATCGGCATGCCCCAGCCATAGACGCCAGACCCGATCGTCGTCGATGTGCCCCACAGCTTCTTCGCCTCACCATCGCCCGGTGTGTTGCCCGGGCCGACCCAGACGAGAATGCCTTCGCTGTTCGGCGCGAACTCCGCCGCGCGCGCCTGTGCGTCCGCCGGCAACGCGCCAGCGCTCTTGAGGAAGTTGAAGCCGTACATCGCGCCGAGCGTCTCGCCGGCGCAGCGGAAGCCGATCGTGTTCGTCGAGAAGCAGGAGCGGTTGAACTCCGTGATCCTGTTGCGCGAGCGATCGGCCACGAAGCCGACGCGCCACGACAGCGTGGGGCGCTTGATCACCTGCGCCTCGAGCGTGGCTTCGATCGTGTTGCCGTCCACCGTGCCCGCGTTCTGCCACTGCGACGTATAGCCGTAGAAGCCGGCGAGCGGCACCTGCACCAGCTGGTCGACGACATGGTTCTTCGCGTACGACAGCTGCAGCGAATAGCGGTCCTTCACGATCATGTCGATGCCGAGCTCCGTCTCCGTCGCGTGCTCCGGCTTGAGAAACCGGTTGCCGAGCGTGGACTTCTGGATGCCGCCACCGGCGAGGAAGTCGAACGTCTCGAACTGGTCGTCGAAGTCCGGACGTCCACCAGCCGTTCCGCGCGACGCGCGCAGCTTGAACTCGGTGATCGCCGCGAACGGCCACCACGACTCTGCACCCATGCGGTACGCACCGCTCACACGGTTGTAGAGGTTCCAGCGGGCTTCGGGTCCGAACAATGAGCTGCCATCGCGACGCACGAGACCATCGATGATGTACTTGCCCCTGTAGTCCGCCGCCGCCGTCGCCGCGTATCCCGTCGAGCGCACCTCTTCCAGCGACGAGCTCACGAGACGGTTCTGCGCGTTGCTCAGGCTGCGCACGCCGGGCGTCGTGAAGTTCGTGCCGTCGGCCTCCGTCACCTCGTTCTTCTCTCGCTCCATCAGCGCACGGAGCGTGGAGCGCAACGTCAACGCGCCGACCTTGTGCAGCAGGTTGGCACTCACCGCCGCATTGAGCGCGTCCGTCGTGCCGGTCGTCTGCGTGATCTGGCCGATGCCGCCGGTGCCGAAGCCTTCCGTCTTCAGTCCCGCATCGAGGAAGAAGTTGACGCGACGGTCCGAGCGATCGTAGCTGACGTTGCTGTCGAAGCTCAACCACTGGAGCGGCGTGAACCGCATCTCGACGCTCCCCTGCGTACGCGAACGACGGCGCGTGTTCTCTTCCGTCGAGAGCACGTACAGCGGATTCTCCTCGCGTCCCTCTGTCGGATCGCCCTGGAAGATGTAGGACGTACCGTCGGGATCGGGAACGCGGAGATCGACGTCCGGCGCCTGGTTGATCAGGTCGAAGAACGTGTCGCCGTACAGGTTGTTCCGGCTCGAGCGGCTGTGATAACCGCTGAACGACAGCTTGAGGTTGTCGCGCAGCCGGTGGTCGAGATTGAGCCGGATGTCGTTCTGGTTGTAGGAGCCGCTGTTCAACACGACGCCACCCTCCTGGCTATTCACGAACGACAGCAGCCAGTTGGTACGGCCGGCATTCTGCGACACCGTTGCCGAGTTCTTGTAGAACTGGCCCGGGTTGAAGAAGCGATCCACCTGGTCGAAGACAGGATCGCGATAGGGCGTATCCTGAAAGCGAGACGCCACCGGCTTGGGAACCCGCGCAGCACGCGTCACCACCGTACCGGCCGCATTCACGTATTCGCCCGACGCGTTCGTGAGGTAATAGTGCGTGCCAGCCCAGTGGATCTTGCCGGACAGCGCATTGTTGCCGACTTCCGAACGCGTCGTGATCGTCGTCTGCCCCTCGGCGAGCCCATTGCCCCGGCGCGTACGAATCGAGATGACGCCCGATGCTGCACGCGATCCGAACAGCGATGCGGCGGCAGCACCCTTCACGACCTCGACGCTCTCGATGTCCATCGACTCGAGATCGGCGGACGATCCGTCGAACGCCTGGCTCTGGATCACGCCGTCGACGACGATGAGTGGCGAGGTCGACTTGCTGATGCTCGTCGGCGTGCGAAGAAGGATGTTGGTGCCACTGCCCGGCTGTCCGCTGGGGATGACCGTGACGCCGGCGATCTTGCCCTGGATCGTCTCGATCGCATTCGACGCGGGCACCGGCGCGTTCTCGGCATCTACTCGACCGACCGTGAATGGCACGCGGGTACCGCTGGCCGGATCGACGAGACCTGTGGTGACCACCGCTTCGAGCGAAAGCGCGATGGAGGTCAGGCGAATCTCGACGTCGGGCGCTCCGCTTTCGGTGAGGACGACGTTGGGGACGCGACGCACGCCGTAGCCGACGCGACGAGTGTCGAGGGTATACGTGCCGGCGGGAACGCCGAAGATCGCGAAGCGCCCCGCCTCATTGGTGGCGCCGCCGAAGCGCGTACCGGTGACGGAGACCTGGACGTCGCTCAGTGGCCGTCCGGAGGCGGAGTCGAGCACGATGCCGCCGATGCGGCCGGGTGCGCGCTGGGCCTGCGCCGTGGCGCTCGAGAGCAGAGGTGGGGTTGCCGCAAGCAGCAAAACCGCGAACGTGCGAAGCAGACGAATCATGGGCTCATCGTGTGGCGGGTGGGATTGACGCAACCAGAGAAGTACGCCATGGGGCACTTCGGGGCGCCATAAGGGAAACCCTGATCCGCGCGCAATGGGACACGCGACAGGAGCAGTAGTCTCACTATGAGACTACGCAGCTTCGATTTCGAACGTGCACGCGCAGCGGTGCGAATGTCGACAAGTAGTCTAACTCGTTGTGTCGCAGCGCATTATGACGCTGGCAGCGAACGGCTTGCGACTTGCCTTGGAGGGGGTTGCCCGAGCGATGCTCAGCCGGCCGCGAAAACCTCAGAGCGGAGCGCTCCATGACACCCGACGAGAAGAACAAGAACGCAGACGGTTCCGATCCCATTCAGGATCTCGATGAGAACGTCGGCGCGGCCGGCGCCGAGGGCGTGAAGGGCGGCTTCAACCCGCAGCCCGATCCGCCGAAGATCCGTGGCTTCGACCCCCAGCCTGACCCACCGATGTGGCGCAATCCGGGTCAGGGCCTGGGCCACTAGCAGGATCGCAGCATCCTTGTCGCCTCGACGATTCTCGCCGAGCTGCGACCCCCCCCCGAATCAACTGGAGTTCGACATGAGTGCCGACGACAAGCCCAGGATCGATCCGCCGAAGACAACGGACTCGGACAAGATCGAGGACATCAGCGACGCGAAGGTCTCCGACAAGGAGGCGAGCGACCTCAAAGGCGGACGCATGCCACTCAACCCCCAGCCGCTCCCCCCGCGGCATTGATCGGCAGCGCTCCTGCAAACACGAAGGCCGTCTCTCGCGAGACGGCCTTCGTCGTTCAGCCTGAAACCGCAGAGCTATTCGCCGTACGGGATCCAGATGTTCTTCACCTGCGTCGACTCGCGAAGGAAATCACGACCCTCCCCCTCGCTCGCGTCCGACCACACCCGCGGCTCCCACTCCGCCCACGTTCGCTTCATGTTCCCCGCACTCGCCAACTCGACAGCCCTCACACCATCCCTCGACCCGAAATACCACACCGCATCCACATCGTCATGCTCGGCCAGCGTCTTCGCGAGTGAATCCTTCCCACCCGTCACGATGTTGATCACACCAGCCGGCACGTCCGACGTCTCCAAAACCTGATAGAAATCAGTCGCCGCGAGCGGCGCCTTCTCGGACGGAATCGCCACGACCGTATTCCCCACACACAACGCCGGACCGATCAGCGAAATCAACCCCAAAAGCGGCCCGTCATCCGGACACACGAGCCCCATCACGCCAATCGGCTCGTTCATCGCCAGCGCAACGCCGCGCAACGGCACCTGATGCACGAGCCCATCGTACTTGTCGGCCCACGCAGCATACGTGAACAACCGCTGCACACACGCGTCGACCTCCGCCGCACCATCACCGTCGGTCAGCGCTGACAACCGCCGCGCAAACTCGTCCGAGCGCGCCGCAAGATTCTCCGCGATGTAGTAGAGGATCTGCGCACGCGCATGACCGGTAGCCTTCGACCAACCGCCGAGCGCCGCGTGTGCCGCCTCGACGGCATTGCGAATGTCTTTCCGATTGCCCTCGCCCACCTCGCCCAACACTCGGCCATCTGCACCGGCGATGCGCGTCGAATAGCCTGAGTCGGGACGCGACTGCTTGCCACCGATGAACAGCTTCGGCGTGCGATCCACGAGCGGACCACCACGATCGGGATCGTCCAACTCGGCCGCGCGCTTGATCGGACGCGACGATGCCGCCGCCTTCGCCGCCGCACGCGCCGATACCTTGGCCGCCCGACCCGCCGCAAGATCGTCAGTCTCCGACGCATGATCGCGCTTCAGGTATTCATACATGCCCTCTCGGCCACCCTCGCGGCCGAACCCACTCTCGCGATACCCGCCGAATCCAGCGGCGGCATCGAAGAGATTGGTGCTGTTGATCCACACCACGCCCGCCTTGATCTTCGGCGCGATGTCGAGGGCGAGGTTGATGCTCTCGCTCCACACGCTCGCGGCGAGTCCGTACTGCGTGTTGTTCGCGAGCGCGACGGCTTCAGCCGGCGTACGGAACGTCATCGTCACGAGGACGGGTCCGAAGATCTCGACCTGCGCGATGGACGACGACGGCTGCACGTTGGTGAATAACGTCGGCGGATAGAAGCAACCTTCAGCCGGACATGCCCAACTGGGCTGCCACATCTCTGCGCCTTCCTCGCGTCCTTGATCGACGAGCGTGCGAATCCGCTCGAGCTGCACGGGTGCGACGATGGCCCCCATGTCCACCGACTTGTCGAGCGGTGAGCCGAGTCGCAGCGTCTCCATGCGAGCACGGAGCTTGGCGATGAGCCTGTCGGACACGCCTTCCTGCACGAGCAGGCGCGAGCCCGCACAGCAGACCTGACCCTGGTTGAACCAGATCGCGTCGACGACGCCTTCGACGACCGAATCGAGATCCGCGTCCTCGAAGACGATGAATGGAGATTTCCCGCCGAGTTCCAGGCTGAGCTTCTTGCCCGAGCCGGCAGTCGCCTTGCGAATGATGCGACCGACGTCGGTCGACCCGGTGAAGGCGATCTTGTCGATGCCCTCGTGTGCCACGATGGCTGCCCCCGTGTCACCATCGCCCGTGAGAATGTTCAGCACACCCGGCGGCAGCCCGATGGCGTCCGCCAGTTCCCCGAACGCCAGCGCCGTGAGCGGCGTGAACTCCGCCGGCTTGATGATGATGGTGCAGCCCGCCGCCAATGCAGGCGCGATCTTCCACGCCATCATCAGCAGCGGAAAATTCCACGGAATGATCTGTCCGACGACGCCCGCGCCGTGATAGCCGGCGAACTCCGTCTCGAGCAGCTGCGCCCAGCCCGCGTGGTGATACAGATGGCGAGCGACGAGCGGCACGTCGATGTCGCGTGTCTCACGAATGGACTTGCCGTTGTCCATCGTCTCGACAACCGCGAGCAGGCGTGCGTTCCGCTGCACCGCACGCGCGAGCGCATACAGGTACCGCGCGCGGCCATGCCCGCCAAGCGCCTGCCACGCGGGAAGCGCTTTGCGCGCTGCCTTCACCGCGGCGTCGACGTCCTTCCTCGACGCCTGCGACACATTTGCGATGCGCTTGCCCGTCGCCGGATTGATGATCTCGAACGTATTCGCCGGCTTTGTCCACGTGCCGCCGATGTAGTGGCCGAACTTCGCATCGTGCTTCGCGAGCCACTCGAGCGCTGCCTTGTCCGACTCAGGCGCGACACCGTATTCCATCGTCTCGAATGCTTCCCGGACAGTCGTCATGAGGTCACACCATCGGGTGACGGTGCGCCGCAGAGTAGCGCCCGGTAACGAAGTGCTCGAGCTGGCGCTCGATGTCGGTCAGCAATCCGCTCGCGCCGAAGCGGAACAGGTCCGGCTTGAGCCAGCGGTTGCCCAACTCTTCCTTCATCAGGTACAGGTACTCGAGGGCATTCTTCGCAGTGCGAATTCCGCCAGCCGGCTTGTAGCCGACCGCATAGCCAGTCGCCTCGTGATACTCACGAATCATCCGCGTCATCACGAGCGAGAACGGCAGCGTCGCATTCACGCCCTCCTTGCCCGTACTCGTCTTGATGAAGTCCGATCCAGCCATCATCGCGACCATACTCGCGCGCGCCACGTTGCCGAGCGTCGCCAGCTCACCGGTGCCGAGGATGCTCTTCATGTGCGCATCGCCGCAGGCTTCGCGGAATCGCTTCACTTCGTCGTAGAGTGCCTGCCAGTTGCCCGTGAGCACATGGCCGCGCGTGATGACGATGTCGATCTCCTTCGCACCCGCCGCCACCGACGCGCGGATCTCTCGCACACGCTCCTCGAGTGGACTCAACCCAGCAGGGAACCCGGTGCTCACCGCGGCGACGGGAATGCCTGTCCCCTTCAATGCCTCGACGGCCACCGGCACCATCGCGTGATACACGCACACCGCGCCGGTCGTGATGTCCAGGTCGGCGACGCCAAGCGCGTCAGCAAGGTCGTTCCGGATGGGGTGCGCGGCCTTCGCCGCCAGCCGGCGGACATTGCCGGCAGTGTCGTCACCGGCCAGCGTCGTGAGGTCGATCAAGGTGATGGCACGCAGGAGCCACCCCGCCTGCCATTCCTTCTTCACGGTGCGTCGGGTGGGGATCGTCGCCGCCCGTCGCTCCACCGCGGAGCGGTTGACCCGAAGCGCCCGGACGATGTCGAGATCGAGCGCCGTGCCCGGGTTTCGCTCGACGTAGGTTTCGGTGAGACGGGGCTGGACGGCCACCGCAGAAGCAGGCGCGTCGGAGGTGGCGAGCCTCAGCGCAGGTTCGGTCTTTGACTGCATTTGTGTCCCTGTCGGGATACTTGGCATGCGGTATGGATCGCCGCCCTTCAATGTAGACCGGCAGCGTAGGGCGCGCGAGCCGCGACCGCGTGCAGACACCGGCCCCATTTGTCTTTCGCCTCATCCCGGCATGGATCGATGAAGTCTCGGTCTCGCGGCGGTTTATGCTCGTCGACATGGAATCTTCCGAACCACCATCGAAGTCGCGTCGGGGTTTCGCCCCGACAGACGGATCGCCATCAATGCCCGCCGCCTGCGCTCATTAGATTCAGGAATGAGCTGTCCGCCTCCAGACGAATTCGACGCCACACCCGGGAAGGAGCCGGCCGACGAAGGCGACGCACCCGAGCCGCGTGGGCCATTCACGCGCGAGAATCCGCTCACTTTCATCGTGCCGGAGCCACTGTTGCTCCGCCTCGAGCGGCTCGACCGTCCCGGTGCTGCACCCGGCGATCAGCCGGTCGCCTTCACGCGCGCGGGACCGAAGCAGGTGCTCCTCGCCGTGAACGCATACCCCAAGCAGCTCGTCGACGCATTTCTCGCGAGCGATGCGTTCGGCGAGCCGGTCATCGTCGTCGGTGCGGCGTGGGAAGAGGAGGGAGGCGTGCGCGGTGAGCTCAGCGCACTTCTCCCCGAGCGCGCGATGCAGGCCATTCAGGACAGCGTCTCACCGGAAGACGAGGAAGGCGACGACGAGCACGAACCGTGGGCGTCGTCGGTCTCACCGACAGGCCGCACCTTCGAGGACGTCATCGAGGACGAGGAAGACGACGACGACGACGAGGGCGAGGTGGACGAGAACGCCGAGCCGCACTTTCCGCTCGTGATTGGCGCGGTGATCCGCTTTCCAGAGAACCGAAAATTTCCCAACGATTTCGAGCTCGAGGTTGACGACCTCATGCGTTCGATCCTCGAGGGCCAAGCCATGGACGCTGCGGAAAAGCGCATCGATAACCTCCTCGGCGGCATTTAGCCGGTCGTGTCCGCCGCCACGGGCACCGGCGAAAATTGCGGCACGAAGCTTCCAGTGGGAGACAGATGAATCGCGCTGTCCTGTAACTGGGCGAGCGCCATAGGCTTCCGCTGTACAGCCGTAGGTGACCTGGTGTCCTGGAGTGTTGACGCGAACGGCCATGTGTTTCCGGCGAATGGCGGGGCAGCCGATGAGCAATATCCACACGTCGTCGTGGACCGCAGTGGCGTCGAGTGGTCGGTCCGCGAGGTGTCGACCCCGCAGTCCTGGGCGCACGCCAGGCGGTGTCTGGTGCTGAACTCGCGCGAGTGCGTCCGGCGTGTGTGGATCTACCCGAACAACTGGCGCGCGCTCGACGCCGACTCACTGCTGCGCCTCGGAGTGGTCGACTAGTCTCGTAGACTACTTCAGTCGGGATCGACCTCGGGTTTCGCACACCAGAGGCGCCATGCATCTCCAGCCGCCGTCCTGCTGACCGCTTCCACCAACGAAGGCTCGCTTTGAGCCGTCCTGAGGTGTGACGTCCACTGGGATGAGTGGTCACTGGTAGATGAGTTCTCCCAAGCCCACACGCCGGTTCGGACGACGCTCGAGCGTCGTCGTGCTTGCCGTCATTGCCGTCGCAGTGGCGACACTGGGGCTACTCGTTGCGCAGACGTCCCGTCACAGCATCGACGGGGCGCGCATGAACGTGGCGGGCCACCAGCGCGTCCTCAGCGAACGTCTCGTCGCGCAGACCCTCCTCGCCCGATCAGCCTCTCCAGACGAGCGCGATCTGTGGCGTCCGCGCATCGACGCTACAGTAAATGAGCTACGCATCGCCTCACAACAGCTCCGCGGCGTCACCAACGATGACGTCGTCATCCCGCCGGGCACTCCCGCGGCGGCCGCCTACGAAGCGCTGATTGCCCTTCAGGATTCGGTGAAAGAGGCGTCGGCCCGAGCCGCCAGCGCCGATGCGAGCAGCGCCCAGGTCGACTCATTGCTCGTCCAGCAGCGCCGCCTCGCCGTCGCCATCGAGCACGTCGTCGACGAACTGGAGAAAGAGTGGAGCCGTCAGGTCGACCACCTGCTCCAACTCGAGGCGGCCTGCGTCATCCTCCTGCTCATCGCCATGGTGCTCGGCGTCCGCCTCGCGTTGCAGCCGACGCAGGTGCAGCTCAGCGCGACCGTGAGCGCGCTCGCCGAAAGCGAAGCGCGCATCCGCGCCGTGCTCGACGCGATGCCGGACGGGATGCTGCTCACGAATCGCGACGGCGCGATCGAGCTCCGCAATCCGAGTGCGCTGCGCATCCTCGACCTCCCCGGCGACTCGACGTCGACCGACGTCGAGTCCCTTGCACGGCAACTCACCGATGAACACGGCTTGCCGCTCGACGCGGAACGACTGCCGAGCCGCCAGACCATCAGCACGGGCCAGTCGCTGTCGGACGTCATCATGACGACCATCGACGCGCACGGCGAGACCAAGTACCTCTCGGCGAATACGAGTCCGCTCTTTCGCGGCGACAGCACCGAGCCGCACGCGGCCGTGACGATTTTCCGCGACGTCACGCTCGTGCGTCGCATCGAGGAAGAGCGCCAGGCGCAGGCGAATGCGCTGGCGATGCAGAACGAAGAGCTGCTCGCGCAGGCCGAGGCACTCGAGCGTGGCGAGGCGCTCTTTCGCTCGCTCGTCGACACGGCCGGCAGCGCGATCGTCGGACTCGACATCCACGGCAACGTGTTCGAATGGAATCGCGAGGCCGAAATGCTCTACGGTGTTCCGCGGGCCAACGCCATCGGGGTCAACTACGCGGAGAAGTTCGTCACGGCGCCGCACCGTCATCGCATGCGTGAAGGCATTGCCGCGGTGCTGCTCGGCAAGCCGATCCGCAATCATCTCGGGCCCCTGAAGAGCACCAGCGGCGAGCGCCACATGGTGCTGTGGAACATCACGGCGCTGCGTGGTGGCATCGGCGAACCGGCGCACGGGCTCATTGCAGCGGGGGCCGACGTCACGGAGCGCGAGGCGAGCGACGAACGCTTCCGCATGTTGTTCGAGCGATCGACCGATGCGCACATGCTGTACGACGCCGAAGGCATCATCGACTGCAACGATGCCACGCTGCGCATGCTGCGCGCACCGAACCGCGATCGGTTGATGGGCCGTCGCCCCGCGGAGCTGTCGCCACATCGCCAGCCGGACGGCCGCCTGTCGGTGGTCGTCGCCGGCCAGATGCGCGCCCGGGCGCGCATCACCGGATATCACCGCTTCGAATGGACGCACCTGCGCCACGACGGCACACAGTTCCAGGTGGAGGTGACGCTCACGCCCATGCGCATGCACGGACGCGAGGTCATCCTCGCCGTCTGGCACGACATCACCGAGCGCAAGGCAGTCGAGGACGCGCTCCGCATGGCGAAGGATGCTGCGGAGTCGGCGAACAAGACGAAGAGCGAGTTCATGACGCGGATGAACCACGAGCTGCGCACACCGCTCACCGCGATCATCGGCTTCTCGAACATCCTGCTCAAGGGACGCAAGGGCCCACTCACGCCCGAAGCGCAGATCTACGCCGAGCGTATCCTGGACAACGGGATGCACCTGTTGTCCGTCATCAACCAGATTCTCGACGTCGCGAAGGTCGAAGCTGGCCACATGGAGATCGATCGCGAAACCGTGGCGGTCGACACCCTGGTGAACGAAACGCTGGCGATGCTCGACTCCACCGCCGAGGCGAAGGGCCTTGTGCTGCGAAAGGAGATTCCGACGCGAGTGCTGACGGTGGTCACGGACGCGGCCAAGCTGCGGCAGATCCTCATCAACCTCGTGGGCAACGCCGTCAAGTTCACGGTCGAGGGCGAGGTGCTGGTGCGGATCGTCACGGATCCGGGCAGTGGTGCACCGCGCGAGATCGTGGTGCGCGACACCGGCATCGGCATCCCGTTGGAGCGCCAGGCGAAGATCTTCGAACCGTTCGAGCAGGGTGACAGCTCGACGCGCCGCGAGTTCGGCGGTACGGGGCTCGGGCTGTCCATCGTGAAGACCTTCGCGCAGCTCATCGGATCGACCGTGGACGTCCAGAGCGAGTTGGGAGTGGGAACGACTTTCACGGTGCGCTTGCCGCTGGCGGATCCGGCGGGTGATGAGGTCGTCTCCGGGGCGATGCGTGGGGCGGACGCGATACCGAGTGTCTAGGTAGTTGTCGCACAGCGCAATGCTCGCCGTTGCACCGGGGCGACACGCAAATTGCACTCAGCTCCGCTACACAGACCGCTTACCGAACCCACCGATGACGACGTCGCGTACTTCCTTGCTCCTCTGCACCCTCGCGCTTTCCGCTGCCTGCGCATCCGGCAATCCGCAGCCCGAGGGCGGGACGAGCGCCCGCCCCGACGGCCGGCGCCCGACGGCCATGGATTCCCTGCGCGCCAACCGCGTCACCGAGAACGCTCGGCCCGACGCGCCGGCGCGCGCTGGGTTGCTCGTCGTCGCCAACCAGCAGGGTGCGAGTGCGACCATCCTCGACGCTGCCACGCTGAAGACCGTGGCGACGGTGGCCGTCGGCATCGGTCCGCACGAAGTAGCCGTGTCGCCCGATGGCCGGTGGGCGGTCGTCACCAACTATGGCAATCGCGAAGTGAATGGAAATTCGCTGAGCGTCATCGACCTCGCCGCCGCCACGCCATCCGTCGTCCGCACGATCGACCTCGGCGAATATCATCGTCCGCACGGCGCCGCATTCATTCAGGATGGGCGCAAGCTCGTCGTCACCAGTGAGAGTTCGCAGCGGCTGGTGATCGTCGACTTCGTGAGCGGCAAGGTCGACACCGCGCTCGCGACGAACGCACGTGGCTCGCACATGGTCGCCGTGCGTCGCGACGGCAAGCGGGCGTGGACCGCCAACATCAACGACGGCAACATCACCGAGTTCGACCTCGATGCGCGTCGCACCGTGCGTCAAATCCCTGCCGCGGCCAACGACGAAGGCATCGCGACGACGCCCGGTGGCATTCTCGTCTGGGTGGGCAGCAATACCGAAAAGACAGTCACGATCATCGACACGCAGAAGGGCGAGAAGATCGGTACGCTGACGGGGTTCGGCATGCCCTACCGCATCGGCATCTCGCGCACGGGCCGTGTGGCCGTCGTGTGTGATCCGACGAACAACAAGGTCTGGCTGTTCGAGGTGGGCTCGAACAGGGAGCTCGCGCAGCTCGACCTGTCGAAGGAGAAGGACGTCACGCCCGTGGCTGGCGCTGCGGGTGGTGAGGCTGGTGCAGGCCCCGAGGGCGTGACCTTCGACCCCATCGCCGACATCGCCTATATCACGCTGCATGGCAGCAATCAGGTGATCGCGATCGACCTGGTGACGTACAAGGCGGTCGGCGTCGGGTCGGTTGGCGCTGGTCCGGACGGTATCGCGTACTCGCCGCTATTCCGGAAGTAATGGGTCAGCAATGAGCATGAGCATGAGCCTCCAGCAATGAGCAGTCTGGAGCCTGAGCTCTGTCTGTAGCTCTAGCTCGAGCTCAGAGCTCTAGTCAGCTCAATGCTCGAGGCTTCAAGCTCATGCTCATTGCTCCAGCTCAGGATGTGCGGCTCTCCAACCACGGTGTCACGCCCGCCCAGATCGCCGCATCCTGCAGCAGCAGCGTGAGGAAGTAGGTCACCACGTCCTCGGCCGGGAAGGTCTTCACGAGGCTGTCCGCCGCTGCAGTGATGCGCGCCGCGTCCTGCTCGGGGACCTCGGTCGTCTCCGAGTCGATGCGTCCATCCTCGTTCTTGATGCCGAGCGTGTCGAGAAATGCGCCCATCATCGGCCGGCGGTGGCCGAGGTGGAGGTCGACGAGATAGGCGCTGAGGAGTTGCGCGTCGTCGATCGGGAGGCGGACCGCTTCGCGGATGAGCTTCGCCTTCGGCCATGTGCCGACTGTCTGCGGCCGGAACTTGAGTGCGGCGGCGACGGCGGAGCGGGTGGTGTTCCTGACCCATCCATTTTCGTCGTCGTTGAACGACGCGGAGATGCCGAGTGACCTCTCCTCGGGGCTGATGGCTTTCCACAGCCGGCGCACACTGGTGGTGTGGGGCGCCGCCGCCAGAGAGGCGAGTGCGGGGCGTAGAGGGGTCGCGCTGGGCGAAGTGGTGTCGGGCATCCAAGAAAGTAATCGGTCGAGGGCAGGGCGCGTGGTCGCTCTACACCTGTGTTTGCGGATTTTTCAACCCTTTTTCCAATCCCGCTGTCTCACCGCCATCCTCCCACTCGGATGCACCGATGCAGCGCACCATCTCCCTCATCTCCGCGTTGATACTCCTGTCGACGCCCTGCCTGGCCCAGGCGCCCAGCACCACACACGCCGCGATCAAGGTGCCCTCGTCACCGGCGGCGTCGGCGCCCAGTGGAGCTCGGGCAACCGCGACGGCCGCCAGCGCCTCCCGCGCCATGGTCGCACCGGTGCTCGATGGACGCACCGACGACCCCGCGTGGGCCACCGCCCAGGTGATCGACCAGTTTCTCGAGTACGATCCCAACGAGGGCAAGGAGTCGCGCTTCAAGACCGAAGTGCGCGTCACCTACGACGACAAGAACCTCTACGTCCTCGCGCGCATGTACGACCCCGCGCCGGACAGCATCATCTCGCTGCTTTCACGTCGCGACGTCCGCACGCAGTCCGAGCAGCTCAAGCTCGTGATCGACTCCTATCACGACAGGAAGACCGCGTTCCAGTTCATCACCAACCCGGCTGGCGTGAAGCGGGACTTCTACGTGTCGAACGACAACAACGAGGACGACTCCTGGGACGCCGTGTGGGAAGTCGCTACCAGGATCGACTCCGTGGGCTGGGTCGCAGAATTCCGCATTCCGTTCAGCCAGATCCGTTACGCGCCCGGCAAGGATCAGACGTTCGGACTGCTGATCGTCCGAGACATCGCACGAACGGGCGAGCGCCTCTCATGGCCGCTCATCAAGCGCAGCGTACAGGGCTACGTGTCGCAGGCAGGTGAGCTGTCGGGCATCGGCCAGCTGCCCACGCCGCGGCGGCTCGAGATCCTGCCGTACACGGTCCTCAAGAGCTCGACGCGCGACTTCGGCTCGCCTCGGCTCGATGGCGGTCGCTATTCGCACCCGAACAACGTCACGGTCGGCGCGGACCTCAAGTACGGACTCTCATCCAACCTCACGCTCGACGCGACGATCAACCCCGACTTCGGGCAGGTCGAAGCCGATCCCGCACAGCTCAACCTGACCGCGTTCGAGACCTTCTTCGAGGAACGGCGTCCATTCTTCCTCGAGGGCGCGGGCATCTTTTCCTTCAATACCAACTGCGGCGACATCGACAGCGGCTGTACGGGACTGTTCTACTCTCGCCGGATTGGGCGGAGTCCGCAGCTGTCCGGCAGTTTCGGCGACGCGAGCAGCCCGACGGCGACGCCGATCGCCGCGGCGGGCAAGATCACCGGCCGTCTCGCCAACGGTGTGTCGATTGGCCTGCTCAACGCGTTGACGCAGGAAGTCGACGGTGTAACCAGGGTGAACGGCCGCGTCGCAGCGATCGAGCCACGCACCAACTACAGCGTCATCCGTCTGCAGAAGGACCACTCGGACGGGCAGGGTGACATGGGCATCATGCTCACCGGCGTCAACCGCTCGCTCGACGCCAGCGCGACGCCATACCTGCGCGACGCCGCATACACCGGCGGCATCGATCTCCGTCGCCGCATGTTCCAGAAGAACTACGAGCTCCGCACCTTCGTCGCCATGAGCGACGTGAGCGGCTCTGCGGCATCCATCGCGGCGCTGCAGACGAACACGGTGCACGCCTACCAGCGTCCCGATGACGACGTCTCGTACAATCCCAACCGCACGTCACTCCGTGGCGATGCCGAGCGGATCTCGTTCAGCAAGTTCGGTGGTGGGGTCACGCGCTTTCAGAGCGTGTACCAGCGCTACTCACCCGGCTTCGAGACGAACGACCTCGGCTACCAGCAGCGCGCGGATGAGCAGCTGTTCCGCAACTGGTTCGCGCTGCAGTTCAGCAAGCCGACGAAAGTGTACCAGCGCGCGTTCTTCAACTTCAACGCGCAGGAGAGCTGGACGACGGAGGGACTCGTGCTTGGCAACGGTGTGAACCACAACAACCACATCCAGTGGAAAAACTTCATGTGGACGCACATCGGCTTCAACCTCAACGGCTACGTCACGTCGTACAGTGATCGCGCGGCCCGCGGCGGTCCGGCCATTCGCAACTCGCCGAGCCAGAGCTTCTGGTCGGGCATCGAGAGCGACAGCCGCCGTCAGGTGACGGGAAGCCTGTGGGCCGGCGGCGGCAAGTCGGATGAGGGACGCTCGTTCTACGGGTACATCGAGCCGAACGTCAACGTTCGTCTTTCCAGCCGCTTTTCCGCATCGCTGGGCGCCGGTTACAACCGCAATGGGGACGCGTCGCAATTCTACAATCAGTACGGCGCCGCCGGCAGCGATACGACGCATTACACCTTCGCGCGTCTCGATCAGACGACGATGAGCTTGAACAGCCGCCTGAACTTCACGGCGACGCCGAACCTGTCGTTCCAGTTCTACGCGCAGCCGTACGAGTCGAAGGGCACCTACGCGGACCAGATCGAGATTGCGAACCCGCGCGCCGACAAGTTCGCCGACCGGTTCAAGAGCTACAGGAACAGCAATGGGATCTTCGACGGCTTCAACTTCCGGCAGTTCAACTCGAACGCCGTGGTGCGCTACGAGTATCGTCCGGGCAGCACGCTGTTCGTGGTGTGGCAGCAGGGGCGCAACAACTACCTGACGCCGTCGGATCCTGGCTATGAAGGGGCGTACTCATTCAGCCGGGACTACAAGTCCGTCTTTCAGGATCATCCCAACAACACGTTCCTGGTGAAGTGGTCGTACTGGTTGAATCCGTAAGTGGCGAGAGCTCCGTGTCGGGGGCGGCCGCCTTTGGCGGCCTTACGGGGCGCCGCTTCGCGGCTTACGGGGCGCAAAGAGGCCCGCTGCTAACGCAGCGGGCCCTTTGCTCACGGGGCGGGCCGCCGTGCGGCCCTTAGGGCAACAGCTCTTTGGTTAGGCGCGCAATGAAACGATGGTGGTCGTTGCAGCACTCGTAGCCATCGTTGCGCCATGAGAGATCCACACAACCTACGCGTCGCGGACATGGCGATGAACGTCGCTGTGCTCACCTACGGGCTCACGAAACGCCTCCCAGCAGAAGAGCGCTTTCTCCTCTCACAGCAGATGCGCCGCGCATCGGTGTCTATCGGCCCTTCCATCTGGGAAGGTTGCGGTCGCAACACCGACAAGCAGTTTCTCTATTTCCTGGAAGTCGCGAACTCGTCGGCCTTCGAGCTCGAATTCCAAACGCGCCTGGCGCATCGCCTTCGGTTCGCGACGGCGGCTGAAGTAGGTCCGCTCGTCGATTCGATTGCGAGCACGCAGCGCATGCTGGCGAAGCTGTCGTCGACCGTCCGCGGCTCCGAGTAGTTGGAGCCGTAAGGGCTGCGCAGCAGCCCGGCCCCTAAGGCGGCGCAGCCGCCGCCCCGTAAGGGCCGCCGAAGGCGCGCGCCCCGTAAGGCCGCTTCCGCGGCCGCCCCGCCCTTCGGAACTACCCAGCCCGCTATCGGGTAATACTGTCAGAGCAAAACCAGGAGGACACAATGAGCAAATATCTGTTCGCGATCAGCTCCGGCCCCGAGTCAGTTCGCCAAGCCGGTGTCGTGGAGAGCGATTCATTCGATGAAGCGGTCGTCCTGCTCGGGCAAAAGATCCCCGTGCAGACGGGTGACTCTCTCGAGATCGGCGTCACCGGCTTTCCGCCGGCCAGATACCAGTGTGTCGGCGAGATGAGAAGCCGACCGATCTGGGTCCCCGAAGGCAGACTCGCGGCGTAAATCCAACGCCGAATGACGAAGGGCACACCAGACGATGGTGTGCCCTTCTTCGTTCGCACACCCTGCGACTCACGAACCCTTCCGAACCTCCAGGCGACCATTGCCCGTCGTCAGGCGCAGCCTCGGACCACCGTCGCCGATCGTCGCACGAACGTGCCGAGGGTTCATGCGGCCCTGAATCTTGAGGTCGAAGTCGGAGCGCAGCTCACCATTGCCTGTCGTCGCGTCGAGCTCTCCGCTGTAGCCGGATGGCAGCGTCACGCGCACGCCGCCACTGCCAGTACTGAACGTCATGTCGTCGGCGGCCTTCAGCTGCGACATGCGCACGTCGATGTCGCCATTGCCCGTGCGTGCCTCGACAGGGCCCTCCGACGTGGTGACGTTCACCCTCCCATTGCCTGTCGACACCTTCACCGGTCCCTTCGCACCGACGACGCTGACGTCGCCATTTCCGGTGCTCACCCGCACGCCGCCATCGGTTCCATTCACGTCCACTCGGCCGTTGCCGGTGGACGCCTGGACGTCGCCGCCGACGCGCTCCACCGTGACCGCGCCATTTCCCGTTGCGACCTTCACCTGCGCGCCTCGCGGCACGAGCACCGTGATCGCTACAGTGACATACCGTCGCCCATTGCGGTCATCATCGCCGCGGCGTGAATTGTCGTCGCAGGGATTGTTGTTGCGGTAGGCTGAGCAGATGGTGATGTCGCCACCGCTTCCCGTCTGAATCTCGAATGCCACATCCCGGATGTCGCCGCCACCGCGATTCGTTCGCTTCTCGGCGCGTACCTCCGCCTGCGTTCCGCTCGACGGACGGACGTCGATGGGCCCGTTGTAATTCTTGATCGTCAGGAGGGCACGCGAAGGCAGCGCCCCGCGCCACGTGTAGATCGAATCCGCGCTGCCGACGAGCTGGGCGGACGCCGTGGCCGAGAGACCAGCCAGTACACAGGCAAACGCGACGAGTCGAACTGATGGGTGCATGACGACCACGGGAAGCGAGAAGGGGAGAATGTTGCAACTTCGACAGTACCCCGGCCACCATGGTTTGAAGGAAACACTCCGACCACTGGCGAAAAACAGATGAGTGCGGCATTTTTGCCCGCCCGCTCCCTTTCCAAGGGGTTCCGCCGACCCCAACGATGTCACGCATCAGAGCTCCGTTCCGCCGCCAGAGTGGCGATTGGTCACTCAGTCCGCAGGCGCATACCAACGTGCGCCTGGCGATTGTCGCGTGCACTGTTCTCGTGACGGTATTTGTATTGGCCATCGCCACGCTCGAGACGCGCCGGGCGGATCGCGCACTCGACGAGGCAGCCGCTCACACCCTGGACGATTACGCAGGATACGCCGGCCGAACCATGGGCGGCGAAGTGCTGCGCCGGTTTTCCGAGCAGCGCGCGACGATCCTCGCCCCGGTCACCGGTAGCGCCAATCGCGCCGTTGCCGAGCCGTCACTCGACGAGATCGTGGCGACGGGCGACGCGTACTTCAAGGCATTCCCCGCTGGCGGCGACATCAACCTCGGCTATTTTCGCGTCGATCTGCGGAAGGGAACCATTCAGGGCCGGCGCTCCGTGTCCGGCGAATTCGCGACTCGCGTCGCCGATACGCTGACGCGACTTCTCGCGAAGAATCAGGACATCTCGGCGCCCGGCATTCTCGTCATCGATGAAGCGGGGGTTCCGCGCAGCGTGGCGTATGCGTCGCTCATCGGTCGTGACGGGCACCCCATCGCCGCGTACGGGTACGCCTACACGCGCGCCGTGGGCATCGCGGCCGTAGCGGCGCGCGCCTTTCGCGAGACCCCTCTCCTGCCCATCTCGTTCGCCGGCGCACGGTGGAACTACGACACGACGATCGTCCGCACAGGCGAGATCGCCAACGATTCGCTTCTCGGTGTGCGCATCACCGATCGCGCCGGTCACGTCTTCTGGCAGTCGGATCGCGTGTCGGCCACGGCAGGCAGCGACTATACGGAAAGCGTCGTCCTGAGTACCGCGCCTGGCGGCATCATCGTGCAGGCAGCGCTTCGGCCGTCGAGCGGGGCGTCGCTGGTGCCGAGCGTCGTGCGGAACTCGCAGCGACTGTCGCTTCGCGCATTGCTCGCTCTCGCCGTGCTACTCTCGATCGTCGCCCTGCTGGCGCTGCGCCGCGAGCGACTCGGCGCCCGTTCGCGTCGGGCCGAGGCGATGCAGCAGCTCGCGCTGGGCCTGCGGCATGAGATCAACAATGCGCTGGCCAGTGTGATGTTGAACGCGGAGCTGCTCGCTGAAGAGGACGGACTCGACTCGGAGCAGCGGGCGCGGCTCACCGCGATCGTCGAGCAGTCCGATCGCATGCGCAACGTGCTGCGCCGGCTCGAGAAGGCGGAGCATCTCGACGTCGTCATCCCGTACATGAACGAGGGCTACATGGTGGACCTCTCGTCGGCGACTGAGGGAACGTCGTCGAGAGGACAGCCCGTTTAGGGGGAACTCCGCTATGCCGTGGGCGGAATCGTCAGTACGACTTCGTCGCCAGGCGAGACGGTGATCTCCTGGGAGATGGGCTGGCGATTGCGCCCGATCGGGTCGCCCTGGAAGCGCAGCGGCGTCGAGCCGAAGATCAGATTCGCCGGAATGACGAAGCGAGTCGTACTGTTTCCGTTCGCGATACCGAGGCGGACGCGCTGCGAGCTGCGGTAGACGTAGATGGTCATGTCGAGGAAGGCCTGGTTCTCGACTTTGAGCATCGTGGCCGGCACCGGTTCCGCTGCCTCGTCTTCCTTTTTATTTCCAAAGCAGGCTGCGCCGAGCGCGAGCGTGCCCATCAGCAACGACATCATGGCGATGCGCGAGACCCGCGCACTGCCCGCACTCCTCAGTACGCCAATAAGTTTCTGCATGATCTCTCCTTCAGTGCCGGCATCTGCCGACCGTAAGACCTACGACGAAGCGTATTTCGCCAAGTGGTACCGCGACCCTCGTACCCGAGTTCATACCCCACAATCCGTCCGCCGGAAGGTTCGGATGGTCGTCGGCGTGGCGGAATATTTTCTCCGGCGAAAGGTGCGCTCGGTTCTCGATGTCGGAGCGGGCGAAGGCGCCTGGCGTGCCGAGCTTCGCCGCTTGCGACCGGAGATCCGTTATGTCGGGATGGACCCGAGCGAATATGTGGTGCGTCGTCACGGGAAGCGAAGAAACATCCGGTTGGGAAGTTTTGAGGATTTGGCCGAGGTGCCGCGGGGACGCGGCTATGATGTCATAGTCTGTGCCGACGTGTTGCAGTACGTGCCGACTGCGGCGCTGCAGCGTGGCGTGCGTCACATCGCTTCGTTGCTTAACGGTGTGACCTTCCTGGAGTCGTACACGACGGGTGACGACATGGAGGGTGACCTCGCCGGTTGGCATCCACGCAGCAAGGATGAGTACCGGCGGGTTTTTGCGCGCGCTGGGTTGGTTGGGTGTGGGTTACATTGCTATCTGACACCGGACCTCGCGGAGCGAGCTGTGGAGTTGGAGCTCGTGTAAGGAGTTCCGCTGGGCCTGTGACGGACCGCCTCTCCATGGTGTTACCCTTGTGTGTTGCTTTCGCGGCACACCAGCGTTGCGAGATATTGCACGCCGCACCTCGATCATGAACAACCTTCGAAATCGCTACCTGCTGGTCCTCGACGCAGCATGTCTTTTTGCTGCGCCTTTTCTGCTATTCGCGCTGCGGTTCGAAGGGTTCCAGTGGCCGCGGGGCTACGCGGATACCGCGTTCGACTTCGCGCTGGCCGGTCTCGCCGTGCAGGTCGTCGTCTACGTCGGTTTTGGTCTGTATCGTCGCTTCTGGCGGTTCGCCAGTGCCGCCGAGCTCAAGTTGATCTTCACCGCGGGTCTTACGGCGGCGGTGATCAATGTGATCCTCGGACGGTTCGTGCTGCCCGCGATCGGGGAGCCAACGCAACGTGTGCCGCTGTCGGTGCTCTTCTCGTATGCGATGCTCAGCGTCGCGATCATCGCGATTCCGCGCCTCAGCATCCGGATGAGCGAGCTGACGAGCCGGCGCCGCCCGCAGTCGGACGACGATCGGCGAGTGTTGATCGTCGGGGCGGGGTCCGCCGGTCACATGATCGCGCGTGAGCTCGTGACGCATCCCACACTCGCGTTGTCGCCCGTCGGGTTCGTGGACGACGATCGCGACATCCATGGCCTGCGTCTCGAGAACCTGCCGGTCTTGGGAAGCCTCGACCAGATTCCGCGCCTCGTCGAGGCGCATCGTGTCCACGAGATCATCATCGCGATTCCGGGCGCCACTGGCACGCTCGTCCGCAAGATCGTCGGACTCGCACTCGCCTCAGGCGTCAAGGCGCGCACCATTCCCGCGCTCGGCGAGATTCTTTCCGGCAAGGTGAACATCGCCGAACTGCGCACCATCGAGATCGAGGATCTCCTGCGCCGCGAGCCGATCAAGACCGACCTGGCGCGCGTGTCGTCGCTTGCGACGGGAGGTACGGTCCTCGTGACAGGAGCCGGTGGCTCCATCGGCAAGGAGCTCTGCCGTCAGATCGCCGCGCTCGGCCCCGACCGCATCATCCTCGTGGGTCGCGGTGAGAATTCCATCTTCGAGGTGCACAACGAGCTGCGGATCAAGCATCCGGAGATCACGCTCATTCCGGTCATCGCCGATGTGCGCGATCCGCTGCGGATCAGCCAGGTGTTCGAACGCTTCCAGCCACGCTCGGTCTTTCACGCCGCGGCGCACAAGCACGTTCCGCTCATGGAAGACCATCCGTCGGAGGCCGTGACGAACAACGTCATCGGCACGAAGAACGTCGTCGAGGCTGCGGTGGCGAATGGTGTCGAGCATTTCGTGCTCGTGTCCAGCGACAAGGCCGTGCGGCCGACGAACGTCATGGGCGCCACGAAGCGTGTGGCCGAGCATATCGTGAAGCAGGCGTCGATCAATGCGACGGGTGCGTATGTCTCCGTTCGCTTCGGGAACGTGCTGGGCAGTCGTGGCAGTGTGGTGCCGACGTTCGTGCGCCAGATCAAGGCCGGTGGTCCAGTCACGATCACGCATCCGGAGATGCGACGCTTCTTCATGACCATCTCCGAGGCTGTGCAGCTCATGCTGCAGGCAGGTGCGATGGGTCAGAACGGCGACCTCTTTATGCTCGACATGGGAGAGCCGGTGCGGCTGGTCGACCTAGCGGCCGATCTGATCAAGCTTTCCGGACTGGAAGTGGGCACGGACATCGAGATCAAGTTCATCGGCAGCCGGCCGGGCGAGAAGATGTATGAGGAGATGTTCTGGGGCGACGAAGTTGCCGAGCGGACGGAGCACTCGAAGGTGCTGCGGGCGCGAAAGACGCCGTTCATCGAAGGCGTCGCGCCGCTGATTCAGCAGTTGATCGACTCTGGGCGCCGCAACGCGGACGAGAAGACGATTCGTGCGCTACTCGGCGCGATTGTAGACGATTTTGCGCCGCTGCCGAGTGCGTCGACGGAGGGGCCGGCAGCCGTCCAACCCAAGCCCTACGACCGGCGGATGAGTGCGGTTGTTGCGCCAGTTAATCGATCCGTCGAGGGCTAGCTACTGCCGTCGCTTCCGGAGCACATAGCCCATTCGTTCACCGCTCGGCAGGGCCTCGGCGCGCACGATCTCGAACCGCCGCTCGCACGCAGACTCGAAGCTCGAGCGAGTGAGCGATTCGTAAAGGCTATCGCGGCCTCGTGCGAGGCGCCGGAATAGGGGATCAGTCGGCGGAACGAACTCCAGAGCTACCGCGTCGCGCGTCAAGTCCGCGAACATGTCAATGACCCTCGGGAGTGGAATGCCGTTCGTCGCGATCAGGTGATGGATCACCGCCAGCGCGAGGACGAGGTCAAACGAGTGCTCTGCGCGCGAGAGGAAGGAAGACGATTCGCCATTCATCCACCCTCTGCCTGGCGTGGGGGCGGCCATATCCACGACAAGCGGAAGGATGTTCAGCCGTTCGTCGGAGGCCCGCCGGAACAGCCGCTGAACGACTTCAGCATCGTTGTCGATCGCAACGACGTGGGCGCCTTTCGCCGCAGCGACTATCGACAGTTCACCAGTATTGCTGCCGATGTCGAGGACGGTTACGGGCCGTACGAGATCAACGGCTGACGCCACGAGGGCACGCTTCGCGTCGAAATACTCCGGACTGTGAAACGCCTCGACGTAGTCGGTCCAAGATGATCGAGGAGCGTCTGCTGGACTCACCGCATCCAGCGATTGCCGGAGCTGCGTGAACAGCCGTCGAAGGACGAACTTGGCCTGGCCAGGAGGTACCGAGCGCTTGGGCGGGGCATTCGTGCCAGGAGATGCGCCTGATCGGCTCAACAGCGTTGGCGCAGTGACGAGCCACAATCCGGCCCCATGGAGGCGTGCGCCGAGCGGCAGAAGATTGCGCGCCATCTCGGGCTCGAGTCCTTCGCGACCGACGCTGAATGCGGCGCGTAGCGGAAGCTTCGTCGCCTTGTTGACGAGCAGAGGCAGCAGAAAGGTGCGCACGAACTGGGCGTACGGGAGCCACAGCGGGTCGGTTGCGTCGCGGCGTTCGATGGACAGCAGGTCAATGAACACCGGTTGCGATCCTCGGAAGAGCACGTTCGCGGGCGTTGCGTCCTTCAGTCCTTTCCCCGATTCGAGCAACTCGAGTGCAAGGCTGAGAGTGACGCATCCGGCCGCATGCAACATCCCCGGAGTCCATTCTTCGACGGGCGCAGGAAAGAAGATGCGCTCGTGACGCCAGATCCCCGCCCAGCGCTCGGTACCGTAGATCGCCGCGAATGCGGGGTCGGTCCCGAATGACGCGATTTCGTCCGCTGACAACTCAGCACTGCTGACCAACCGGCCTGATTTCGTCCAGCTTTGCGCCATGTCTGAGCGCAGGAACTCGCGAAGGACTTCCGCGTGGGTGGGCCGAACGAAGCGCAGGGGCCCGGCGTCGAATATTTGGAGCACGCCGCCCGGATCACGAAAGGATGCCGATGCCGTCTGGGCCGAAGCGGCGTCAGCGGTCTGGCTTGTCGTCAATTTGCCGATGACGCAAGCGACTTAAGAGCGCGGAGATGCGGTGACGGATTGTGAAACCGACACCGACAACGCCGGACACGATCACTTGCCAAAGAAGGGACGTCGCCCCAGGATCGATGTACATCGCGCCTCAGACGTTAACGAGTACCAGGAAAACGAGGACGACGCAGCATCTGCATTTCTCAGCCCAAACCCTCGTAAGACGCGCTATCCGGGGATCAGTACCTCGGCTAGAGTCTCGGTGGGACGAGCAGCGAAGGACGGACACGCGTGTAATCGACTGCCCTAGCGCGCAGGACAGCCGCATCGCGCACACGTCCGGCCAGAAGGTCGGGCAACAGGGAAGTGACGAACAAACTACTGACAGGATCGGCAACGCGCGCCCCGGCTTCCATGCCGAGCAGTTTTATGAAGAGCGGTACGCGCTTGTCGGTACTTCGCTTGTCTCTCAGCTTGCCACGCTCCGCGTGTCCGACATCACGATGACGGTGCTCGCCGGTCACGTGCCGTTTCTGACCATCTCCGATCGAAGGCGGCCGAGAAACCGATCTGCCAGCGCCAAGTTGCCGAAGTAGCCGTCCGCGTCGGTGATGTCATCGCGAAACGCATTAGTGTGCCGATCCCACATGAAAGGCGCATGAGGCATCGCGAGGTGCACGAAGACGAATGACAGACTGGACTCCGACGCGACCCGCACAGAAGTGTCCAGCATCTGCTCGAGCCGACCGATGTGAACGCGCCGACTGGCGTAGGGTTCAAGCTCTGAGCCTGCCACCGCACGACATCCCGAAATACATCCTTGGAGCCGACGGGCCACGCCATGTTCCCGACGGGCATCCAGTCGCACCGTTCCGCCGCGGCGAGCAACTCCAGCCGGCAATACGGCAGCGCGAATCCGACGATGCCAATTCGGGCACCGGGCACGCCCTCCTGCGACAGCAGCGATTTCGCGGTATCGCTCTGCAGAATCCCCCCGTCGGAGAGGTGCGCGACGAAGCTGCGTGCCCCTGTGGTCTCGAGCCACTCCACGCGTCGCATCAGGAAGAACGACGACATCGACTCGGCCGTGTGCGCACCGGGAGTGACGACCGAGTCGAACGACACCGTGTTCTGCATCAGCGCGTCAAAAGTCGGCAGGACGAGATCCTTGGGCCGCGCGAGATAGAGACTCTCGTAGTCCAGCTCATCAACAGGATGATGACGACGCGGACCTGCGTCGCGCTGCCGGCGCGTGTCTGCCGCGGCAAGTCGCGGAACTGCGCGAGGTCCACCGTCGCCAGGTTCCAGAGTCCCGACCCACCGGCTACATCACGAACGACAAGAACACCAGGAGGGCGACGCGATATGCCCGACTCAATGGAAACGCGAACCGAACCGCAAGCGCCGCAATGACGAGGGCAACCACGGCCATTCCCGGCTTCCCGATGGCGTGCAGCACAGGCATCGCGAATCGCTGGAGTTCGCCGAGAGTGGTGCCCGTCGATTTCCGTAGCTGGTTGAGAACGATGAGCGTCGAAGCGAGGAATGCCATCCGCAGCGCATTCTGCACGGGTCGCGGGCTCCGTCGCACGAGCTGGCCGGCGAGGGCAGCCAACACTCCGCCGGCGAATACGGTCAACAACGCGGCGACATAGTGCACCGGCCCGACGGCGAGGTAGAACGCCTCGGCCGTGGTTGCGGCGAACAACAGCACCCAGATGCCGAGGTAGAGCAGGTTCACGAGCGAGCAGCCGACAAGCGCGTCCTCGATCAACTGGCGCTGTAGACCGTTCGCGCGCGTTGGCGGAGCGCGTCTGCTTTCTGGCGCGTTATATTTCGCACCGTTTGTCATGACTTCCTCGAAAATCGTGAGACGGCGTTGACGGAAACCACCTCGAGGAAGGCTAATCCTGCGGAGCGCGTCATGGTCGTCGGCGCCGACGGCTTCATCGGCCGCCATGTCACTACCGCACTCCAGGTCGACGGCTTCACCGTAGTCCCCGTCGGTCACCGCGACCGCGGGTCCTCCCATGGCGTCGACATCACAGACGCCGCTGCAGTCGATGAGCTCTTCGCGCGCGAAAGGCCCACTGTGGTCGTGCATCTAGCCGCCATCGCGCACAAGAAGCGCGGCGCCGTTGCGGCGCGTGAATACGACCGCGTGAATCACTGGGGCTTTCGCAACGTGCTCACCGCGGCGACCACGCACGGCGTGCGTCGTGTGCTGTTCGCGAGCTCGGCGTCCGTCTACGGCGACCTGTCGCGCCGCGAGCCACTGGCCGAGTCGGCGGTGTTGGCGCCGAAGTCGCCCTACGGGCTGAGCAAGCTCGCTGCGGAGGCGGCGTGCAGGGAGCCGGCATTCGCGCCGGTCGAGAAAGTGATCTTTCGCTTCCCGCCGCTCTATGCGAGCGAATGGCTTCTGAACGTTCGTAACCGCGCCTACATTCCCGGCCTAGAGCGGCGCGTCCTGCTCACGATCGTCGGAAGGCAGCCTTACTACAGCTTCTGCGCCATCCAGAATGCCGTGCGTGCGGTCCACATGGCGATCGACCCAGACTTCTCACCGGGCCTGTACAACGTTGCCGACGACAAGCCGTTCTCCCAACGCGAAGTCCGCTCGATCGTCGGCGATCACGACGGCGCGCGGCTCGTGCTGCCTGTTCCCGCGCCGTTGATGCTCTTCGCCGCGCGCGTCGGCGCAAGGCTCCTTCCGGCCCGCCTCAGCGACATGCTCGTGTCGAACATGAACAAGCTGTTGGTGGGTCTCGTCCTGGATACCACGAAGATCAGGGCAGCCGGGTTGCAGGCTCCGCAGGCCATGCGCGAACTGCTCGAGGCGGAGTGACGATTCTCGCATTGTCGCTGTTGCTCGCGGCGACGGGTGCGTCGTATCTCCTCACAGGCCTCATCCGCAGCTACGCGTTGCGGAATGCGATCCTCGACAGGCCGAACGAGCGAAGCTCGCACACGGCCCCGACTCCACGAGGCGGCGGTGCAGCAATCGTCGCAGTGCTCGTCGCGAGCACCATCGGACTGTACCTGCTCGGCAAGCTGTCCATCGAGACGAGCGTCGCTCTGCTCGGCGCCGTCCCCATCGCGTTCATCGGCTGGCTCGACGATCGAAAGGGCGTCTCCCCACAGGTCCGCGCGCCCATTCACATCCTGTCGGCGCTCTGGTCGTTGTTCTGGATTGGCGGCATGCCCACGCTGAGCATCGGCGGCAGCGTGCTGACGATCGGCCAGGTCGTCGGCGGACTGCTCGCGCTCACGGGAATCGTCTGGGCCACCAACCTCTTCAACTTCATGGACGGCATCGACGGCATCGCCGGCGGCGAGGCGGTGGCGATCAGCCTGACCGGTGCGTTGTTGCTCTGGTTGGCGGGTGCGGACGGGCTGTCGCTGATATCGATCGCCAGCGCCGGCGCCGCGCTCGGATTTCTCGTCTGGAACTGGTCGCCCGCGCGCATCTTCATGGGCGACGTCGGCAGCGGCGCGCTGGGCTTCTGGTTCGCCGTGCTCGCACTCGCCTCGGAGCGTTCGATGGTCGTGCCGATGACGTTGTGGGGGCTCATCGCCGGCGTATTCGTCGTCGATGCGACGATGACGGTCGTGCGCCGAGCGCTGCGACGCGAACGCCTGCACGTTGCTCACCGCGCACACGCCTATCAGCGCATGGTCAGCGCCGGGTGGACCCACAAGCGAGTGTCCACCGCCGTCATCCTGATCAATGTCGTGCTCGGATTGCTCGCGCTGGTCGCGCTGAGGAACCCGGCGTACGACTACGTCATTGTCGTCGGGGGATTCGTCATGCTGTTCGTCATTTACGTTGTCGTCGAGCGCCGGTCGCCGATGGCGTGAGTGCGCGCCGAAGAGCGGAAGAGCAGGCCCCTCGACCTCGCTCGGGACGACATCAGACGAGCAGGTCGAACAGTGTCCTGAACGACTCGATGACATGCACGCGCGAATACCGCTCCTCGGCGGCGCGACGGGCACGCTCGCCCATCTGTTCCAGGCGCGTTCGATCTGCAGCGGCCTCGCGAATCACCGCTGCGATGTCCTCCGGCGATGCGGTGGCGGGGAGCGTCCATCCGATGCCCTCTTCGCGCACGACGCGGCAGAGCTCCGAGTCGTCTTCCGAAATGGCGAGTATCGGCTTTCCCGCCGCCATGACGTTGTACATGCGGCTCGGCACCGAGTTGCCGCTCATGCCGGGAATGAGCGCAATCACTGAGAGGTCGCAGGCTCCGAGATGCGCCGGCAGGTCGTCCGAACTGCACGGAGGGAGGAGCGTGACGTTGGCCGGATGCTCACGTTCGATGCGGCGCTCCATCGTACGTCGCCGAGCACCTTCGCCGCAGAAGAGAAAATGAACGTTCGCGTCGCTGGACAGTATCTCGGCAGCGTCGAGCAGCAGATCGAGCGGATGCGTGCGGCCCATGTTGCCGAGGTACTGCACCACGAACCTGCCCTCGAGATGCAGCGTGCCGAGGAGCCGTGTGGCGGCGGGGTTGTGTGGGACGACGAGATCGGTGTCGCCCCAGTTGGGGATGATCTCGATGCGCGGACGGAGGCTCTCGCCGCGACGCAGCAGCACATCGCGCATGTCCCGGCCGATGGCGACGATGCGATCAACGCCACGGAGCAGAAATCGGCTGGCGCGCTGGCCGAGCTTCTCGAGCATCGAATGAGAGCCGATCATCCCGGTGGCGACGAGCACCTCGGGGTAGACGTCGTGCACGAGGAGCACGGTTCGCGCGCCGCGCAGCCTGGCGACGAACAGCATGACGTACGGCAGCAGCGGCGGGTTGGTCACCACGAGCACCAGGTCGCCGCGGCGCATGCCGGCCAGCGCCGAGATGAACATCGAGACCGTCATCGTGGCGATGTTGACGAAGCGAAACGCGAGGACGTTCTTGTCGAGCGCCGTCGAGCGGCAGCGATGGATGCGCACACCGTTGTGCACTTCGCTGCGCGGCGCCATCATTCCGCGCGCCGAATAGGTCGGCTGTGCGCAGAGGACGTTCACGCGGAAACGCGAGGCGAGGCCTTCGGCGATACCGGTGAGAAAGTGCCCGGTCGAGGTTCGCTCGGGGTAGTACAACTCGGAGACGACCCAGAGCGTCGGCACGGAAGCCGTGTTCACGGGAGTATGCGGCAAGCAATAAACTTGTATCCGGTGTCAGTGGAGTCGTCAGGGTCATGCGCCCGGAGACGCCGAACTCGCCGTCCCCCGAGGAGACATGCGCATTGGCTTGAACCTGCTCCCCGTCGTTCCCGGCATTGGTGGGGCATGGCACTACATCGCCAATCTGCTTGCCGCCCTGGCGGCGCACGACCGCGAGAACGACTACGTGGGGCTCGTGTCGGCGGCGAGCGCGTCGCTGTTGCCCGGCGGGAGGAATATTACAGCGGTGCGAGCGCCTCTACGTGCATCGTGGCGGCCGTTGCGCATCGCGTACGAGAACACGGTCTTTCCACGCGTCGCCCGCGGGCTGCGCCTCGATTGCGTGCATCACTTCTTCGGGACACAGCCACTGGTGACGCGCGAGCCGACGGTTGTCTCGGTCTTCGACGCGATGGTCTTCGCGCGGCCAGGTGACTTCCCGCCGTCGAAGAGGCTCTACCTCCAGCGCATGCGCCGGAAGGCGGCTCGGCACGCGTCGGTCATCGCACCGATGTCGCGCTCTACGGCGGCCGCCCTGCACGAATGGCTCGATGTTCCCGACGACCGGATGATCGTCATTCCGACGGCACTCGGCCCGCAGTTCGGTCCAAAGTTGTCAGCCGATGTCGACGCATTTCGCGCCCAGCATGACCTGCCCGAGCTGTTCTGGCTCTGCGTCACCGGCTCCTATGCGCACAAGAACGTCGCGGGACTGATCGACGCATACGCGCTGTTGCATCGCCGGCTGCCCGACGGGTGGCGGCTGATCATCCGTGGCCGTCCGACGGACGACATCGCCGGCCGCATCATGACACACCGGCTCGAAGACCGCGTGCGCTTCCTCCCGCCGCTCGGCGACGCCGAGATGCCGCTCCTCTATGCCTCGGCGGGCGCGTTGATCTTTCCGTCGCTGTACGAGGGGGGCGGCATTCCCGTGATGGAGGCGATGGTCAGTGGTTGCCCAGTCGTTGCATCCGATTTGCCTACCACGCGGGAGTTCGCTGGCGACGCTGCGCTCCGGTTCGATGCGTCCAACGACGCGGACATGGCGCGGGCAATGGAGGAATGCGAACGATCCCCGGCGATGCGATCTCGTCTCATCAAAAGCGGATACGAGCGCGCGACCGAGTTCAGCTCGGAGCGCGTCGCGGCTGCCTGTATCGACGCCTATCGCCATGCGGTCGCGATTGGCGTCAGATAACTTTGAGGAATGATGGATAGACTTGCCGTTGTCGCCGGCGGCGGCGGATTCATCGGAGGCCACCTCGTCGCGAGCCTGCGGGCCGATGGCTACCGCACCCGCGCGGTGGACATCAAGCCGGTCTCCGCGTGGCAGCAGGTGTTCGCCGATTCCGAAAACGTCGTTGCCGACCTGCGCGACAAGACGCAGTGCCTGCGCGCCGTCGAAGGTGCCGACGTCGTCTACCAGCTCGCCGGCGACATGGGCGGCATGGGCTTCATCGAGTACAACAAGGCGCTGTGCATGTTGTCGGTGCTCATCAACACGCACATGCTCATGGCCGCCGCCGACGCGAAGGTCGCACGCTTCTTCTACTCGTCGTCGGCGTGTGTCTACAACGCGGACAAGCAGCGCGACCCGAATGTCGTCCCACTCCGCGAGGACGACGCCTACCCGGCGCTGGCGGAGGATGGCTATGGGTGGGAGAAGCTGTTCTCCGAGCGGATGTGCCGGCACTTCCGCGAGGACTTTGGCCTCGCGACGCGCGTGGCGCGCTTCCACAACGTCTATGGTCCGCACGGTACCTGGGAGGGTGGTCGCGAAAAAGCACCGGCGGCGATCTGTCGCAAGGTTATCGCGGCGAAAGCGTCGGGAACGAACGAGATCGACATCTGGGGTACCGGCACGCAGACGCGTTCCTTCATGTACATCGACGACTGCGTGCTCGGCACGCGGCGCATCGCGGCGAGCGAGATCGTCGACCCGATCAACCTCGGCTCACACGAGCTGGTGACGATCAACCAGCTCGTCGACATGGCGGCGGAGATCGGCGGTGTGCGCCTCACTCGAAAGTATGATCTCTCGGCTCCCAAGGGCGTGAATGGCCGTAACTCCGACAACACGATGATCCTCGATCGGCTCGGCTGGGAGCCGTCGACGCGTCTGCGCGATGGATTGGAGAAGACCTATCGCTGGATTCACGACGAGTTCGTCGCGAAGTACGGGTAAGAGCACGTCCCTCCTACGCTTCGCTCACTTGGGAGACAGGAGTAGTGCAGGATGCGCACGCGCGTAATCGAGCGCCCTGCTGCGCAGGTCCGTCGCATCCCGCACGCGTCCAGCGAGCAAGTCCGGGAGCAAGGACGTGACCAGCAGCGACGTGACCGGTTCGGCAACCCGCATACCGGTCTCCATGCCGGGCAGTTTGACGAACAGAGGAACCCGCCGGTCCGTGCTGCGCTTCTCCCAGAGTTTGTCACGCTCGGCGTGATCCGACATCACGACGACCGTGCTCGCCGACCATGTCCCGCTCCTGATCATCTCCCCGCGAATGCGGCCCAGAAACCGATCGGCCAGCACCAGATTGTCGAAGTAGCCATCCGGGCTGGTGATGTCGTCGCGGAACTCGCTGGTGCTCCGATCCCAGATGTAGGGCTTGTGAGGCAGCGCGAGGTGCAAGAAGACGAGTGACAAGCTGGAGTCCGACGCGAACTGCACGGACTTGTCCATCATCCGCTCGAGTCGGCGGATGTGGATGCGCCGGTAGTCGTACGGATTCAGGCTCTGAACCTGCCGAGCAACAGCATTCCAGAGGCCCTCTCCGTCGCCGCTCGGCCATACAGCGTTCCCGACAGGCATCCAGTCGCACTGCTCCGACATGGCGGCAAGACTCAGCCGACAATACGGCAGCGCGAAGCCGATGATGCCGATTCGCGTACCCATCACGCCCGGCTGCGTCAGGGCGGACTTCGCAGTATCGCTGTGCAGGGTGCCGCCATCGGACAGGTGTGCGACGAAGCTCCGCGTCCCCGTCGGCTCCACCCGGTCCACGCGGCGTTGCAAAAACAAGGACGTCACGGATTCGAGCGTGTTGGCACCGGGCGTGACGACTGAATCGAACGAGACCGCGGTCAGTCGCAACGCGTCGAAGTTCGGCAAGGCGAGATCCTTGGGGCGCGCCAGATAGAGATTCTCGTAGTCCAATTCATCCAGGAGGACGATGACGACGCGGCTCGCCGAAGCTGTGCCGGCGCGAGTCGTCGGCGGAGCCTCGCGAAACTGCGCAAAGTCCGTTGTCGCGAGCATCCAGGGGGCGCGAACCAGCGTGTACATCACGAACGGAAAGAACACCAGCAGTACAACGCGATACGCGCGGCTCAGGGGAACGGCAAACCGAACGACGAGCACCGCAACGACCAATGCGACCAGGACGATTCCCGGCTTACCGAAAGCACGCAGCACCGGCAGCACATACTGCGGGAGCTCTGCCACCGCGGCCTGAGTTGACGTTCGTATCCGGTTCAAGACGATGGGCAGGGATGCGAGGAACGCGATCCGCAGCGGATACTGCGGCAGTCGTGGCATCCGTCGCACGAACTGGCCCGCGAGTACGGCCAACACTGCGCCGGCGACCACGGCCAGCAGCGCGGCGACATAGTGCAGCGGCCTGATCGTGAGGTAGAACGCATTCGCGGACTGTGCCGCGAACAGCTGCCCCCATGTGTCGACGTAGAGCAGGTTCACGAGCGAGCAACCGACGAGCGCGTCCGTTATTGGTTGGCGCCGGAGACCTTCAGGTCGTTCGCTGGACAACAGCCAATCCGCTCTCCCGCCGGCACGTAAAAGCGTCCGCCGACCTCACGTTGTATCAGTCGTAAAACGCTCACGACGTTCCAAGGTGATAACGCGTTCGATCCAATTTAGCAACGCTTTGCGAACGTCGTAATCGTGTCGAACTAAGTCCGCTCGAGAATGCGGGCGCCCAGCGCGCGCACCGCGTCCTCATCCTCCACGAGCAACACAGTCTCATCCCCGCGCGGCGCGAGTGTGGTCAACGTGCCGGACGCCATCAGATCCGCCGGTTCGTCGTGCTGCGGCAGATAGACGGTGAACGTCGTCCCCTTTCCCGGAATGCTGTCGACGTCGACGGTACCGCGCAGGTTCTCGACGATCGCATAGACAGTCGAGAGGCCGAGCCCGGTGCCCTTGCCGGAGTCCTTCGTCGTGAAGAACGGCTCGAAGATGCGCGCCTTCGTCGCCGCATCCATGCCGATTCCCGTATCGCGCACCCGCAGCCGGATATAGCGGCCCTCCACCAATCCTGCGCGCGCGGTCGGGCCGGCGAACGACTCCGTTCCCGTCGTCACGACGACATCCGTGAGCAGCGCATTGAGGTCCAGCGACCGCGGTTGGCGAACCTGGCGTCGGCTGAAGGCGAGCAGTTGCGTCGTCAGTGCACCGGCGCGCGTTGCCGCCTTCTTGATCTCGCGCACGTCGTCGCGACGTGGATCGCTGCGGTCGATGTCGTCGAGGAGGAAGTCGGCGTACCCGTTGATGGCCGTGAGCAGGTTGTTGAAGTCGTGCGCGATGCCGCCGGCGAGTCGGCCCACCGCTTCCATCTTCCGCGACTGGCGGAGTTGACCCTCGCTGCGCTCAAGCGCTTCCTGCGCGCGCTCGCGCTCGAAGATCTCATCCTCGAGCCGGTCATTCGCGCGCGCCAGCGCGTGCGCGCGGCGGTCCGCGGTCTGGTACAGGCGCATCGTACCCGCGAGGCCAAGGGCGAAGAGGGTGCCGACGAACAGCATCCATTGCGGGAGGTGGGAATTGCGCCACGCGAGCTCGGCCTCGGTTGGCCACACGCGGAGCCGCCAGCCGTCGGCCGGATCGCCCATGGCGGCGTCCTCACCCCACGCCGCCTCGAGCATGAGAGGGCCCTGCCGGCGCGCGTACAGTTCGCGACCGTTCACATAGAGCGCGAACGAAAAGCCAACATCATCGTCATCGAGCGAGTTGCGCAGCAGGACCGGAATGCTTGACTCGCCGACGACGGCCGATGCGCCGTGCGCGGTGGGAGCGGCGGACATGACGATCGGCACGCCGGACGTGGTGAAGATCGGCGCGCTGGTGGATACCTGGCCCGTCGTCCGCGCGGCGAGGGCCACCGCGGCACGTTCCGAGGCGAGCCTCGGCTCGTTCGCCCGGTCGGATCCGCGCTCCTCCGGCACGGAGGCAGCGACGTGGCCGGACGAATCGACCAACCATAGCGCGCGGAAATCTCCCGAGTGAATGATGCGGAGCGCTTCGGCGTCCCACAGCATGCGGGCGGGTGCGCTGTGCAGCGACATCGTGGTGAGACCGGACAATGCCTTCGACCGCTCACCAAGGCGGGTCATCGTCAATGTGGCGAGCGCTCGCGCCTTCACCTTCACGGCACCATGGACGTAGCCGTCCTCCCGCCGCTGCAATGACCACGCGAGCCCTGCGCTGAGCGAAATCACGAGCAAGCCGGTGACATACGGCAACGCGATGTGACGACGCAGAGACACGGGGATGGTCGACTGACCCGTCATCGACCTGCCAGGGAGCGGCTCAGTCGCGTGTGTGCGTCGCGTGCGGCAGTCGCTTCGCCGGCCAACGCAGGCTCCGGCTCGCCGCGCAGCGCGACGAACTGGCGTAGCGCTTCCGCTGCACCGGCGGTGTCGCCGGCCTTTTCGGCGAGTCGTGCTTCGTCGCGGAGGTACGTCGAAAGAAAGGTGGCGCGACCGAAGAAGAAGTCGCGGCGACGCACGGCGAACAGCGCCGCACGCGTGTCACCCAGCCGCTCATACAGGCGCGACGACACGAGATTGGCCATGCGCAGGATGGGCCCTTCAGGCGCGGTGCGCAGGAAGGCGTCGAGCGAATCCACGCGCATGCGAGCGTCCGGTCGCCCCTGCATCACGGCGAGCTGCGCGTCGAGCATGAGTGCGCAGCCCATGCGGAAGGGCGGACTCGAAAGCGAATCACGCGAGTCGTAGTTGGCGAGCATGATGCCCGACACGCGATGCGCACCCGTGGTGTCGCCGCGGGACAGGTACCACAGCTCGGCGATGCAGAGATCGCCGTAGTAGCCGGGATCCCTGCCGCGCTTGAACGTGCCGGGAACTGGACCACCCAGCGCGGCCTTGCGGCGCAGCGCCTGGGCGGAGGCATCGGCGGACGCAGAGTCGCCATCCCAGAAGAGGGCGTCAGTGACGCGATAGGAATCGTCGCTGTTGGGCAGCGCAGTGCGCATCGAATCGAGACGCGCCGCACCGCGCGCGGGACGTCCGCGATTCATCGCGATGTCGTGCCGCAGCACGAGGTCGAGAAGACGCGTGGCGAGATCGGCGTCCTTGTCGGTCGGGGTGTCGATGACCGTCTGCGCGGCATCGATGCTGCGACCCATCACATACGGCAGCTCGGAGATGGTGACCTTCGCCATCGTGCTCAGCGAGTCGCGCTTCCCGAGCACCGCGCGCGCCGCTGCAGTGTCGCCGCGCGCGATGGCCAGCGAGAACCGCATGCCGTCGCGATTCTCGCTCGTGCTGTCGGCATCGAGATACAGCTGCGCGAGTCGAATGACGCGCGCGGTGTCGCCGCGCTCGAGCTCGAGAACGACGAGATGCTCGATTGCCGGCGAGAAGCTCGAGTCCAGCGCGATCGCGCGATTGAACGACTCGATCGCGCGCCCATGCGCGTCGGGAATGCCGGCCGCCGCGCCGAAGTGAAAGAGCCCGTCGCCAAGCTCGAACTGCGCGTCGGCGCGATCGGGCGCGAGAGCAGCGTAGCGCTCCTTCGCCGCAATCATTGCCGTCCAACCCGACGTACCGGGAAAGTTCGGGCCAGCCGTGGCGAGGAGCAGCGCGCGATCGCGCGGGTTGAGTCGCTCGCGATGATGCCACGCGACCGTCCTGCCGCGGAACTGATCCTTTGGCGAACCGACCCAACCCGATGCATTCGACAGCCCGAGACCAGCCAGCGCGAACGTGGAGTCGAGGCCGATCGCTCGATCGAACTCCCTGGCGGCATTGGCGAAGTGCGCCTTGCGATAGAGTGCCGTTCCGTCGAGATACGCGCGCAGCGCGGGCAGGGGCACGCCGGCGAATGCGCCGATGCGCTCACCTTCGCCGGCGCGCAGCGCGAGCAGTTCACTCGCGAGCCTGTCCACCATCGCCGACAGGCTGTCCGCCGGACCACTCACCGAACGCGGCGCATCCGCTCGGCCGTCGCGCACCCAGAGGAGCGTCGCGGTGATCGTGAGGTGCTGCGCGTTGCCGGCGATGTCGCCGATGAGGAGCTGTCCGGCGCCGAGCTTCTCCGCGAGGTCGAGGGCGCGGTCGCGCGGAAGGTCTTCGGTGTCGCTCTTCACCGCTCGACGCCACGCGCTGAGCAGCGTGCGCGGATCGGAGGAGCGCGGACCTCCTTCGCCCGTGAGCTTGGCCGCGAGCAGGTCGAGCATCCCCTCGCGCAGGTACCGCAGCGATGGATCGGCGCTCGCGAGACGGAACGGCATCACCGCGACCTGGTTTCCGTCGAGCGGCCGCGTGCGCGGCCGAAACGCGAACGCACCGGCGACGGCGATTGCCAGCACCCCGAGCGAGACGAGCGTCGTCAGGCGCGGACGACGATTCCATCGCCGGGGCATGATCGGCGTGCCGCCGCCAGGCGTGGCGGCGCGCTCGAGTGCGTCGCGAACCTCGACGGCACTCTGCGGACGCGAGGCCGGCCGCTTCTCGAGGCACTGCATCACGAGATCTGCGAGCGACTGTGGCAGGTCCGGCTCGCGATCCGACAGCGACTCCGGAATCTCGGCGATATGCGCCGCGAGCATCTCGTGCGACGAGCGCGGCGAGAACGGCGGCGCGCCGGCGAGGAGCTCGTACGCGAGAAGACCCCACGCGTAGATGTCGGCCCGGTGGTCCGTCTCGGGATCGCCCGCAGCCTGCTCCGGGGCCATGTAGGCCGGCGTGCCCACCGCCATGCCGATGCCGGTGCCGCTCGCGTCGACATCGCGGAACGCGACATTGGCCTCACTGAGCGCCTTCGCCACGCCGAAGTCCGTGACGACGGCGTGCACGCCGCTCATCAGGATGTTGTCGGGCTTGATGTCCCGATGGACGATCCCTCGCTCATGCGCGTACGCGAGCGCGTCGATGACGTCGTGCAGCACGCGCACCGCATCGCCGAGTGGCATCGTGCCCGTCTTTCCACGACGCGTACGCAGGGACTCGCCATCGATGAACGGCATCGTGTAGAACGGCGCACCGGCCGCCTCACCCGCCGCGAGCACCGGCACGATATGTGGATGCTGCAGCCCCGCGACCAGCTGGATCTCGCGACGGAATCGCTCGCTGTTCATGCCCGCCGCCAGTTCATGCGGCAGCACCTTCACGACGACCAGCCGGTCGAGCGAACGTTCACGCGCGACGAACACCCGGCTCATGCCACCACCACCCAGCTCGCGCTCGATCGCGTACGCGTCGCCGAGCGATTCCTGCAGTTGCTCGCGAAGGACGCCGGCGGACAGGTCTTGAGGTGAGGGGGTCATCGTGATTCCGAGTCTCGGCAACTCGGGAGATAGGGTGAGCGAGCAGGCACGTGAGAGAGCGCGCCTCACGGAGTTGGACGGACGTTTGGCTGCATTGGTTGCAACGCGCGCGGTCGTTCACACTTCCCGCACATCGACCAGGCGGTGAGCAAGGCGGCGAATAGTGTCCACGCGGAATTGCCAATTGTCGCCAATTCTGGACGCAATTCGGCGTGGTGTCATGTGTCACTCGGTCGCCTAACGTCTTCAGCCACAGTGACTTGCCGATCGGGCAGAGCGTGGCGTCGAAGGTGCTTCTAAGCTGGGGCATGCGGACCGCATCGCGCCCACTGCCACTCGGCATTGCCCCACTCGGATTGCTCCTGCTCACCAGCTGCGCGCAGTCGTCGTTCAACCAATCCGCGATGGACGTCCTTTCGTCCGTCGTGCTTGGCGGCTCACCGTCGAGCGGCACGCGCTCGTCGCCGCCGGCGTCCACGTCGGCAGCGCGCGTCCTCGACACCGCCGACGACTATCTCGGCGTGCCGTACAAGTGGGGCGGCACGTCGCCGGA
>JBDSML010000212.1:0-62305 GCA_039915865.1 Gemmatimonadaceae bacterium
TCAGGCGGCAAGCCTTCGGCGATCAACACCACGGGCTCCGAACGCGCAAACTCGGCGAGTCCTTCGATGAGCGTCGTCTCGCTCACCTTGTCGACGGCGTAGATCGTGTCGCCGGCGTCGTCGTGCGCGACAGCCGACATCGCGTCGGCGCTCTGTGCCTCGCACGCGGCGACGACCGAGCTCCGAATGCGATCGTGCAGCTCGACGATCACCGGCAAGAGTGCGCGCGAATCAGTCGCCATGTGTCGCGCTCCGATAGTGCACGGCGGTCACGGCACGCAGCTCGGCGGCCTTTTCTTCCGGCGCGGTGTCGTTGAGGAAGTTGCCGCCGCCGATCTCCGGGCCGGCCAGGTACTTGAGCAAGCCCGGCTTGCGCAGCGGCGGATGAATCTGGATGTGAAAGTGAAAGCCCGGATGCAGCTCACCGTCGGTCGGTGCCTGGTGGAACACCATCACGTACGGAAACGACATCCGCCACAGGTTGTCCATGCGAACGAGCGTCTCCTCGAGTGCCGCCGCGAAGTCGTCGAGCTCGCGCGGCGACAGGTCGGCGAGACTCGCGTGCGTCGTCCGCGGGGCGATGTACGTCTCGTATGGATAGCGCGCGAAGTACGGCACGAACGACAGCGCGCCCCCGTTCCGCACGAGAACGCGACGACCATCGGCCTCTTCGGCGTCGATGATGTCGCGAAAGAGCACGCGATCGTGCTGCGCGAAGTGATCGGCCGCGGCCTGCACTTCGATCTCGATCGTGCGGGAGACGAAGTTCGTCGCGTAGATCTGGCAGTGCGGATGCGGATTGCTGACGCCGACGACTTCCCCCTTGTTCTCGAACATCAGCACGTGCCGAACTTCGGGTCGCGCACCGAGCTCGCGATACTGCTGTTGCAGCGTCTCGAGCAGACGCACGATCTCGGCGCGCGGCAGCTCGGCGAGGGTGAGATCGTGGCGGGGCGTGTAGCAGACGACGCGCGCGACGCCATCGGCCTTGCGACTGTGAAAGATGTCGAACGCCGGCGCGACGACCTCGGGCGCCGATGGGCTGACGCACGGATGATCGTTGTCGAAGACGAACACCGACTCGTAGTCGGGATTCACGTGTCCCGAAACGCGCGTGTTGCCGGCGCAGAGATAGCAGTCGTCGACGTACGCTGGCAGGTCAGTCCGCGCATCGCCGACCGTTTCGCCGAGCCATGGCCGGTTGCTGCGGTTCGACGAGATGACGACCCATTCGCGGCGCAGCGGGTGCCATCGCTCCTCGAGCGTCACGCTACGCGGGCGTGAGCATGCCGAGCACGCGTGGTCCACGTGCGCCGGTGGCCGTCGGGACGTTGCCGGGAATGCCCTCGAGATGCAGATGCGCGAGCAGCGCGAAGGCGACCGCCTCCTTTGCCTCGCCGTCGAAGTAGCGCGCATCGAACGCGACGATGGGCAGCGGCGCGGCGGCCTCGGCGAGCATCCGCACCAGCACCGGATTCTTCGCACCGCCACCCGAGACGAGCACTTCCTCGATGGGCTCGGGCAGGAACCGGCGGTACGCATCAGCGATGCTCTGCGCCGTGAGCGCCGTTGCCGTGGCGACGATGTCCGCGTGGCGCACCTCGCCGTCGCGGCAGCATAGCGCGAGGAATCGCTCGACGTAGGCCGCGTCGAACAACTCACGTCCCGTGCTCTTCGGCGGCTCGGCGGCGAAGTACGGATGCGCAAGAAGCTCCGCGACCGCGTACTGGATGACGTGACCCTGCTTCGCCCATTCGCCATTGCGATCATAGCGCTTGCTCGGATCGAGCGTCCGCACCACGGCGTCGAGTACGCCGACGCCGGGCCCTGTATCGAAGGCGCGAACACTGGCGAGCGTGCCGTCCGGCGGCACGACCGTGACGTTGCCGATGCCACCGATGTTCTGCAGCGCGCGCCATCGTCCGCCGCCGAAGAGCAATGCATCGGCGATGGGAACGAGCGGTGCACCCTGCCCTCCCGCCGCGACGTCGCGGACGCGAAAGTCACTTACTACCTGAAGTCCGGTTCGTTCGGCAATTACCGCGGGTGCGTCGAGCTGCCAAGTGGAATGCCCGGGCTCGTGCCAGAGTGTCTGGCCGTGGGTGCCGATCGCGCGGACGTCAGCGCGCGCGACACCGGCGTCGGCGAGCACGGCGACCGCCGCATCGGCAAGCCAGCCACCGAAGTCCACGGCGAGACGACAGTAGTCGCGCGCCGAGCCTTCACGCATGGCCGCGAGCAGGCGGTCGCGCTGCTCGGGCGCATACTCGTGGACGTGAAAGCCAAGCAACTCCACGTCGAACGCGTCGCCCTGCGCGGGAGTGAAGCGCGCCACGGCGGCGGAGATGCCGTCGAGCGACGTTCCCGACATCAAGCCGACGTACGTTCCTCCAGGGCGCGTCATTGCACTGGCGGTGGTTCGCCGCCGATGACGCGTCGTACCACGCCGCCACCCTCCTCGATCTTGCGCTGTGCGTCGTCCTTCTCGACGCCGAGTGCGTGCATGACGATCGCGAGCTTGACGGAGCCGCCGGCGCGCTCGATCAGCGAACGCGCATCCTCGCGCGACACGCCGGAGACCTCGGCGACGATGCGCTCGCTGCGATCGATCAACTTCACGTTGGTCGCGCGCAGGTCGATCATCAGGTTGCCGAAGGTCTTGCCGAGGCGAATCATCGCGCCCGTGGTGATCATGTTGAGGATCAGCTTCGTCGCGGTGCCGGCCTTGAGACGCGTGCTGCCGGTGACGACCTCGGGTCCGGTGATGGCGACGATCGGAATGTCGACCACGGCAAGCGTATTCGCCGGCGGTGGAGAGCACGCGACGATGGCCGTCCGCGCACCGATCTCGCGTCCGTACTCGAGCGCGACGCGCACGTACGGCGTCGTTCCCGATGCGGCGATGCCGACCACCATGTCGCCGGCGCGAACGCCGCGCGCTGCGAGGTCGATGCGCGCCTGGTCGAGACTGTCCTCGGCGCCTTCCTGTGCGCTCGTGAGGGCGGCCGGTCCGCCGGCGATGATGCCCTGCACCATCTCGGGCGGTGTGCCGAAGGTGGGCGGGCACTCCGACGCGTCGAGCACGCCGAGCCGGCCCGAGGTACCAGCGCCGACGTAGAAGAGTCGACCGCCAGCGCGAAAGGTCTGTTCGGCGGCGGTGATCGCGTCGGCGATGTGCGCGCGTTGCGTCGCGACCGCATCGGGGACCGTGCGGTCTTCGGCGATCATGAGGTCGACGATGCCGAGCGAGTCGGCGAGGTCGATCTGTTGTGTGCGCGGATTGCGGCGCTCGGTGACTCTGGGGTCGATCTGGTGCAGAGTGAATTCCGGAACGAGAGAACGTGTGACGCGTCGCCGGGTACACTTCTGTCATCCCCTGAACGCCGCCGCTAAGTTACCGGACGCCGTTCGCCACTCGCAAGCCGCTGGAGCTTCTGTGCGCCTACAGCAATTCGCGACAATCGGTCTTCTCCTGGCTTTCGCCGTTCCGGGTGCCGACGCGCAGATTATCCGTCCCCGTTTTCAGCTGAGCCAGCCGGCGGCGTTCGTGTCGTTCGGGGTGGCGCTGCAGCAGGGGTGGTCGGTGACCGATGGTGCGACGAACAGCCTGTGGCAGTTCAGCGATGCGACGCAGTACGTGGCGTCGATCGAGAGGGCGCTGTCGGGAGGGGCGAGCCTCGGCCTCCGCGGCTCGTATGCGAAGGTGCCGATGCGGTATCGGTCACTCGCGGGCGGAGACGTAATCGCGGAAGAGGACGCCGACGCGGGCGTCTCGCAGTTGTTCGGCACGTTGCACGTGGCAAATGGGCGCGGCTTTCACAGCGTGCTCGAGCTGAGCGCTGGCGCGACGATGTATTCTCGGTTCACGGCGCGCTCCGATGGGCGACGGCTGAATGCGGACGGGAGTGATTTTGACTTCACCTTCGCGTTCGGCTACGGTTTCGGCTACGCTTTCTCGCAGGCGTTCTCGGTGGACGTCGTGCAGGATGTGGCGACGTCGCTGCATCAGAAGACCGGCTTGAGCGCGGGCCAGGAGTCGAGCACTCGGCTGCACAGTACGCGACTCGTGGGGCGTCTCGGGTTCTAGGGGTGAGCGGAAGAACGGGTTCCTCGACGTCGCTCGGCACGACAACTTCTTCGACAAATCACGTGAAATATTTCAGATCCGCCATCGCTGCTCTCGCGCTCGTCGCGTGCCATCCGCAGCCGTCCACGACGCCGACGCACGGCGCCACCGACGTCGGTACACCGCAAACGCTCTCTGCCGACGGACGCTACATCCCCGCGGCTGACCGTCGCCCGGGGGTCTTTCCCGCCGCATGGCGGCACAAGGCAGGTCGCGCGCCCGTCATGGGCGCGCATGCGATGGTCGCGAGCGACGCACCGCTTGGCAGCGCCGCGGGGGTCGAGATCCTCAAGCGCGGCGGCAATGCCGTCGACGCAGCTGTCGCGGTGGGCTTCGCGATTGCCGTGGCGTACCCCGAGGCGGGCAACATCGGCGGCGGTGGATACATGATCATCCGCATGGCTGACGGCCGCACCGCGGCGCTCGACTATCGCGAAATCGCGCCGCTCGCGGCGACGCGCAACATGTACCTCGACGCGACGGGCACGCTCACCGACAAGAGCATCATCGGTCCGCTCGCGTCGGGCGTCCCGGGTGCGGTGGCCGGACTGACGGAGGCGCTCGCGAAGTACGGCACGATGTCGCTCGCCGAGGTGATGTCGCCGGCAATTCGCTACGCGGAAGAGGGGATCGTCGTCGACAGCGCGCTCGCGAACTCATTCCGCGGCAACGCGAAGTTGCTCGCCGAGTTCGAGGGCAAGTCACTGTTCCTGCCCGAGGGGAAGCCGCTTCCCGCAGGCTCGACGCTCAAGCAGCCCGCACTCGCGCAAACGCTGCGCGCCATCGCCGCCAGGGGACGCGCGGCATTCTACGAAGGTCCGATCGCCGAGCGCTGGACGAACGAGCTGCGGAGCTATGGCGGCATCATCACGACGGATGACCTCAAGGGCTACAAGGCAGTGTGGCGTGAGCCGGTGCGTTCGACCTATCGTGGCCACTCGCTGTACACGATGCCGCCGTCGTCATCGGGTGGCGTGACGATCACCGAGACGTTGAACATCCTCGAGGGCTACGATTCCCTGCCCGCCTACGGCAGCGCCGGTTGGGCCCATACGCTCGGCTCCGCGTATCAGCGTGCGTTCGTCGATCGCAACGAGAAGCTCGCCGATCCGGCGTTCGTGCCAGTGCCGATCGCGCAGCTCACGGACAAGACGTATGCGGCGAAGCTCCGCGCGACGATCGGCAACATGCGTGCGACGCCGACGAACACGATCAGTACGGCGATGCGTGAGGGCATGGAGACGACGCACTACTCCGTGGTCGACGAGAAGGGCAACGCCGTCGCGACGACGACGACGCTCAACAATCTGTATGGCTCGGGTGTGTACCTGACGTCGGCGGGATTTTTCCTCAACGACGAGATGGACGACTTCGCGGCGCAACCGGGCACGGCGAACATGTTCGGGCTCGTGCAGGGCGAGGCGAATGCGATCCAGCCGGGCAAGCGCATGCTGAGCGCGATGTCCCCGACGATCGTGACGGACCGCGACGGCTCGCTCCTGCTGGTGCTCGGGAGCCGCGGCGGACCGCGCATCATCACGAGCACATCGGAAGTCGTGCTGAACGTGATCGATTACAGGATGACGCTGGCCGACGCCATGAGCGCGCCGCGGCTGCACCATCAGGCGCTCCCGGACTCGCTCTATTTCGAGCGTGATGCGGTGCGGCCCGAGGTCGCGGATTCACTCCGGGCGATGGGCTACGGGGTGTCGATGGGGCGCGGGATCGGATTGGTGAACGCGATCATGCGCGTGCGCGGCGGGTACGAAGGCGTCAGCGATCCGCGGTCGTCGGGGCGGCCGATCGGCTACTGACAACCAGTCCTCCGTTGACCGTATTCAGTTTTCCTGCCCCGTTTTCTGCCGCCGTCGTCCGAAGGCGGCCACAAACCACGGACGACGAACCACGGAGCGCTGTAAACCGGGAACGAAGCACGGGTAGTAACACGCGCAACGGACACCGGAGGACGGCTCGCTATGCCGTTCGTCAGGGCGTCTGCACCCGACGCTGACGACGCTCGGCGACCATCGCCTCGTACTTCTCGCGTTGCTCCGGCTCGAGACGCGCATCGATGGCCGCGCGTGACCTGGCCAGGACCTGTTCCAGCTGCGGCTGGATCTCGAGGCGAATCCCGCGCAGCAGTGAATCGGAGTGCTGCATCACCGAGTCGATGCCCGCACGCTGCGCCGACGTCAGCATGAGGTCCTTCGTCATCCGGTCGAGCATGTCCGTGCGACGACGCGTGTCCGCCTCACCCGTGAAACGCGTCGGGCCGACGACCGGTGGTGGCCGGCGGCGCGCGATCACCCGCTGGATGACCGAGCGCTCGACCGCCGCACCGGCGACCGCACTGCACAGCGCGATGAGTCCGATGACGATGCCAGCGCGTAGCCGGCTCGACGTCATCATTCGGGGACTCCCGCGGTGAGGTCGGCAGAACTCGTGATGGTGTGCGCGAACTGCGACGCCGCGTCCTCGGCAGGAATGCCGCTCAACACCGCCGTGGTGACGCCGGAGGCCGTCGTCATGTGCAGCACGTTGGACGAGGCGGACGTCATCCAGAGCGCAATTGCTGCCGTAAGACCAGCGACGAGCGCGAGGGGGATGGCGCGACGTTCCCAGCGCGTGGCGTAACTCCACCACGGCGTCGCCATCTGCTCACGCACGCGCTCACCGATGCGCTCCGCGAGCGCCGACCAGCGCACCGTCGAGTGCGGGGTGTCGCCGACGATGTCACGCATCAGGCTTCCGAGCCGTTCGTCGTGCGGTGGCTCGGGCCCGAAGGCGCCGGTGCCGATCACTGATCTGGAGTCACTCATGCTTCGCCCTTGAAGAAACGTGAGAGCGCGCCGCGCAACGTGCGACGTGCCTCGTGCAGATGCCACCGCACCGTGCCCGGCGACAGGTCGATCAACTCGCCGATCTCGGTGCTCGTCAGCCCATCGACGTCGAACAGCGTGACGATCATTCGCTGCCGTTCCGACAGCAGGTCCATCGCGCGCGATAGCTGCTCGCGCGCCTCTGCTCGTTCACTTTCGTCGAGCGCGGACGGCGCGGGACTGACCGCGTCCGTCTCGGGCTCCGTCTCCCGTCGCGCGCGCGAGCGGCGCAGGTTCGATCCCCTGTTGAGCACGATGCGCATGAGCCATGGCCCGAACGGCCGCGTGGCGTCGTACGAATCGAGATACTGGTACGCCGCAAGAAACGCTTCCTGCACCAGGTCCTCGGCATCCTCACGATGTCCGACGACGCGATACGCGAGCTGGAAGGCCTGCCGCATGTACGCCTGCACCAACGCGTCGAACGCCGTGCTGTCGCCAGCACGTACGCGATCCACGAGCGCGGCGTCGCGATCACGCGCAGCCGCCCTCTCCTCAGCCGCCGACGCCGCAGCGTCGGGCGAAAGGGGAGCAGTCACCAAGGTGAGGTGCGCAGCCGATGCCGTAGGTCAGTCCTCCAGTGGTCGTCCGCCTCTCCGACGCTCCATCCCGCCACCAAAACCACTGCGCGCCTGATGCTTGAACTCTTCGTCCGCCTTCTTGCGCGCATCGTCTTCGTACTGTGCTGCCCGCTTCTGCTGCTCGGGATTGAGCAGCGCCATCACCTTCACGCGCGATTCCGCGTTCGTCTCGCGGACCGCTTCCAGCACGGGAGCGATTGCCGCGCGACGCTCCTCGATCTCCTGGCGCTGCTCGGTGCTCAGGTCGTTCACGCCGTTGGCTGGACGACGTGTCGGGCGGAGCGAGTCGAGCGTCTTGAGCCGTGGTGCGTTCGCCGAATCCTGCGAGTGCCGAATCGTCGCGAGCGCGATGTTCTGGCTATCGGTCAACCCGAGGTCCGCGGCATGCTCGATGGCCAGCGATGCGACACCTGCGGCGATCGGTGGCGGTCCAGCGAGTCCGATGTCCTCCGGATTGTTGTTGTTCCGTTGTGCGCTCCGGCTGCCACCCATCTGCGCCTGCGACAGCGTCCCGATACCCGACAGCGCCATCATCGCGACGATGAGGGCGTTTTTCAGTGGCGAACGCATACGAGCGTGCCTCTTCGAAATAATGTGAATCCGGCGCGGTGGGGGTGGTTCATGGCGCCATTGAGTATGCACCAATTGGTGCGCAAGCGTTGGGTGGAATGCACGAAGGGCCGGCGAACTCGCCGGCCCTTCGCTGTACCGGCGCCCGAAGGCGCGGTCGGCACTCAGTTCGCGACCTTGACCTGCAACGGGCTGTTCAGCGTGACGACGATGTTGCCGCCGTCGGGCACACAGCCCTCGTAGTTGGCGGTTCCAGCGGCGACACCAGCGCCACCCGCAGCACCCGCCGCGGCGCCGATGATCGTCGACTTGGTGCTCTTGCCGAGGATCTGGCCGGCGATGGCGCCGATGACCGCGCCGCCGACGACCTTTTGCACGTCCTTGTCCCTCGGCTGGTTGCGCACGCGATCAACCTGCGCGTCCGAGACGCTCGCGACGACCGGGTAGCTGCGACCGGCGTAGCTCAGCGACTTCACGGCGAACTCCATCACGATCTTGTCCGTCGCGTTCTCGCTGCGCTTGAGGCTCGTCACCTCGAGCGACACGGTGGCGCCAGCGGGAATCGTTGCGCCATTCGAACCGGTGACCGAATTGGCGAGCGTCGCGGAGAAGGTCGAGCCGACGTGATGCGTGTTGGTGCAAACGCGCTCGTTGGAGCGGAGGCTGAGCGACGTACCCGAGGCGATGGTCCCGACGGCGCCGCCCGCGTTCGAGGACGTCGAGCCGGTGGGGTTGCGCGTGACGGTGTTGCCGGACGCAGTGGTCGTCGTCGTCGGCGCGGGCGTTGCCGGCTTGGGCCTCGGCGGCGCGGGCTTCGGCTTCGTGGTGGTGGTCGGTGTATTGCGCATGGGCGTCGCCGGAGCTTCGGCGGCCGGCGTCGCGGGGACGTCCTTCAAGGCGGGCTGCGACGCGGTGTCGCGACCGGCGAGCTGGAGGTCCTTGTTGAGCGATGGATCGACGGCGAGTGTGGTGTCAGCCTTCTTCTCCGACACCGTGCACGCCGACAACACAAGAGCGAGTGTGAGGGCGAGCGGAGTGGAAATCGCGCGGATATACTTCGTCATGTATGAGCCTCCAATATGTGGTGCTGCCTGCGAGGTCGTTTGCGGCGAAATGGCGAAGCATCAACAACTTGACCTGATCGCGAACCAGTAGTACGTGGCAAGAAACCTGCCAGCCGCGTCCGCCTTGCGGCGCCTCGTTCCCTACTACACCCCCTACCGCCGTATGTTGGCGAGCGGGCTGTCGCTGGTGGTGATTTCGTCAGCGATCGCTGCCGTGGTACCATGGCTCCTGCGCGCCGGAATCGACTCTCTCCACGCCGGCGCGCCAATGCAGCGGGTCTGGTTCATCGGCGCTGGAATAGTCGGAGTCGCGCTGGTGGGCGGTGCGCTCCGATACTGGATGCGAGAAATCCTGAACGGACTGAGCCGGTGGATCGAATACGACCTCCGCCAGGCGCTCTTCGCCCACCTCACCACGCTCGACCCCGGCTACTTCGGCCGCACGCGCACGGGTGACCTCATGGCTCGTCTCACCAACGACCTGAGCGCCGTCCGCATGGCGGCGGGCCCCGCCATCATGTACCTCACGAACACGATCTTCGGGGCGACGTTTGCGCTCATCTTCATGCTGCGCATCGACGTCAAGCTCACGGCGCTCGCGCTCGTACCGATGATCATGCTGCCGATCATCATGATCCGCATGGGCGGTGCGATTCACCGGCGGTTCGAGGCGGTACAGGAGCATTTCAGCCGGCTCACGACCCAGGCGCAGGAAAATTTTGCCGGCGTGCGCGTCGTCCGCGCCTACCGTCAGGAAGACGCCGAGATCGCGCGGTTCCTCGCGCTGAACGAGACGTACGTCGTGAAGAACATCGCGCTCGCGAAACTCTACGGCATGATGAATCCGATGTTCGGAATGCTCGCGGGCCTGAGCGTCGCGATCGTGCTCGGATTCGGTGGCGCGCTCGCGGTGCGCGGGACGATCACGGTGGGCGCGTTCGTCGCCTTCGGCTTCTACCTCACGAGCCTCACGTGGCCGATGATCGCGCTCGGATGGGTGATCAACCTCTTCCAGCGCGGCGCCGCGTCGATGGGACGTCTGCTCGAGGTGCTCGACGCGACGCCGGCGATCACGAGCCCTCCGTCGCCGAAGCCGCTGCCGCCCGCACAGGGCGGACGATCGATCACCTTTCGCGACGTCGGATTCCACTTCCCGTCCGAACAGGGGGCCGAACCGCGGTGGGTGCTGCGCAACGTGTCGTTCACCATTCCCGCCGGTGGCACGCTCGCCATCGTCGGTGCGACGGCCAGCGGCAAGAGCACGCTCATCGACCTCATTCCTCGATTGAGCGATCCGCAGGAGGGCGAGATTCTCATCGACGACATTTCGCTGCGGGAGCTGTCGCTGAGCGAGTTGCGCGGCGAGATCGGCTACGTGCCACAGGAAAGCTTTCTCTTCAGTGACACCATCGCGTCGAACCTCGCCTACGGCGACGAGGCGCATTCGCTCGTCGAGCGCTCGACGGAGGGCGAGACGCTGGCCGGCGAGTCGCGCGCGTCGGGCGAGCGAGATGCAGAGGAGCACGTGTGGGCCGCGGACGTCGCACAGCTTGGCGACACCGTCAACGACTTTCCCTTCGGCTACGGCACGATGCTCGGCGAACGCGGCATCAACCTGAGCGGAGGGCAGAAGCAGCGTCTCGCGCTGGCGCGCGCACTCGCGAGACGCCCGCGCATCGTGTTGCTCGACGATGCGCTGTCGGCGGTGGACACGCATACCGAAGCGGAGATCCTGCGCGGCCTGCGCAGCACGCTGGCCGGACGCACTGCGGTGATCGCGTCGCACCGCGTCAGCGCCGTACGCGACGCGTCGTTGATCATCGTGCTCGATCGCGGCAGGGTCGTGGAACAGGGCACGCACGATGTGCTCATCGCCGCCGGAGGCCGATACTCGGCATTGTTGAGCAGGCAACAGCTCGAGGAAGCCATCGAGACTGAAGTGGGCGCCGCATAGTGCAGGCGTCGAACGTTCCGACGCTCGTGCGGCACTGCGTAGGGACGGGCAATCCCACTGGCGACCTCCGCACACTACAGTAGACTTTGATCATGCCTCGTCTCGACCCGTCGGTCCCTGCCCCGCTCACGCACAGTGTCCCTGCCGAAGTTCGCGCCGTCCCGGTCGAATCGCAGCTGAGGCTCGCCCTCGAGCGCATCGCCGAGCTGCAGGCGCGCGACACGCTGAAGACGCAGTTTCTCGCCAACATCTCGCACGACCTCCGCACGCCGCTGACGGCGGTGATCACGCACGCGGAGATCCTTCGGGACGGCATCCTCGGTCCGCTGTCGGATCGCCAGATCGAGAGCATCGGCGGGATCATCAACGGCGGGCGGCAGCTGCTCGAGCAGGTGGGGGAGATCCTCACCTACGCTCGTGGCGCGGCCAACCAGCTGACGATTACCTGGTCGCAGTTCCAGCTCACGGAAGTGCTGGGGCAACTGACGGCGCTCAACGAGTCATTGGCGAACAAGAAGGGCGTGCGGTTGGAATCGGAGCTACCGGACGATCTCGAGCCCGTGACAGCCGATCGCGAGAAGGTCGCGCACATCGTCGGCAACCTGCTAGGCAACGCGATCGACTTCACGCCGAATGGCGGCCGAGTCTGGGTCCGCGCGTCGCGGGCCGAGGGTCCGCATGGTATGGAGTGCGTCGTCGAAGTCGGCGATACGGGCATCGGCATCGATGGCTCGCACCACGAGCTGGTGTTCCGCGAGTTCGCGCAGGTCGACAGCAGCGCGTCGCGCCAGCATCATGGCACGGGGCTCGGACTGACGATCGCGCGCAAGCTCGTCGAGTTGCACGGCGGTCGGATCTGGCTGGAGAGCGAGCTGGGTCAGGGCAGCCGGTTCTATTTCACGATTCCCTACCCCGGCTGACGTCGCATGAGCGAGAAGCCGCATGTCCTCGTGGCCGAGGACAACCAGCTCGTGTGCGATGCGATGCGGGTCCTGTTCACCGAGACCGGTCACCGCGTGAGCATCGCAGGGCATGTCGCGGAGATCGTGGACATCGCGTCATCCGATCCGGTCGACCTGCTGCTGCTCGATCTCGGGTTGGCGGATGGGGACGGGTTCGAGGTGCTGTCTTCGATGGCGTCACAGGGAGTGCGGCCGAGGGTCATCGTGGCGCTGACGGGGCGCGATGAGCCGGAGATCGTCGCGCGATGCACGGAGGCTGGGTGCGCGGCGGTGCTGTTGAAGCCGGTGCCGGCGCGGGACCTGTTGCGGATCACTGCGGAGCTGCTGCAGAAATAACCCGTCATCTGTCCTCCGTTGTTCGTCGCGCGTTTTCCTACCCGTGTTGCGTGTCCGTCATCCGCAACGGAGAGCCAATTACTGAGAACGGGTGGGAAAACGCGCGACGGACAACGAAGGACGGATGACGGGTCGTAATCAGATGCGGCTCTTCAGCACCTCGGGCGTCAGTGTCTGCAGATACGACGCGAGGATCGTGAAGTAGTCGAACATCATCAGCACGCCCACGATGATGAGCAACGCCCCACTCAGCTGCGACACACGCGCGAGATGCGGCCGAAAGCGCTTCACCGTCTCGAGGAAGCGCTCGACAGCCACCGCGGCCACCAGGAATGGCAGCGCCAGGCCGAGCGAGTACGCCAGTAACAACGGGAGGCCTCGCGAGAGGTCGGCCTGCGCCGCGGTGTACGTCAGGATGGCACCGAGGATGGGACCGAGGCATGGCGTCCAACCCGCCCCGAAGGCGATGCCCACGAGCACCGTGCCGAGATAGCCCACCGGCTTGCTCGCGAGATGCACCCGCCGATCGCGGTCGAAGGCACCGATCTTGAGAATGCCGAGGAGATACAGGCCGAAGACCACCACCAGCGCACCGCCGAGCCGCGTGATCCAGACGCGGTAGTGCAGCAGCACGCGGCCCAGCACCGTGGCAGTCGCGCCCATGGCGATGAAGATGAGCGTGAAGCCGAAGACGAAGAGGATCGCGTGCAGCAGCGCCGAGCGGCGCGCCCGCGTCAGGTCGTCGAAGCCCACCCCTGTGACGAACGTGAGGTAGCTCGGGATGAGCGGCAGCACGCACGGGGAGAGAAAGCTCAGCAACCCCGCACTGAAGGCGAGGGCGAGACCAAGTGATGCTGGTTCGGCCACGAGGGTGAGGTGACGGCGTGGAACAACGCGACGGTCCTGCCTGTATCTTCACGCGCCGTGACGATGTCGCCACGTCCTGCCTCCGCGGTAATGTATCGTCGCACCCGACTGTTCGCCCGCGCCCTCGAGCTGGTCATCCCCCTTCTGCTCGTCGCGGCGACTGTCGCGCGTGCACAGGTCGCGACGCGCGGCGCCGTCGACGGTGTGGTGCTCGACAGTGCGTCCGGCGCGCCGCGGCCCGGTGTCGCCGTGACGCTCGACGGTACCGGGCGCGGCGTCCTCACCGATGATGCCGGCCGATTCACGCTCGGCGACCTCGTGCCGGGCTCGTACACACTGCGCACGCGGCAGCTGAGCACGCGGTCCATCGAGCGCGTCGTCGAGGTGCGCGCCGGCGCGACGACCACGCTCCTGCTCCATGTCGCGAGCGCGCCCGTGACACTCGGCGCCGTGCGCGCGCGGGCGCGATCCCCCGAGCGCGACCGGTTCGAGTTGAGTCCGAGCATCGGCGCGATCTCGTTGACGCCGAGCTCGGTGAAGAATCTGCCCGCGCTCGGTGAGCCCGACGTGTTGCGCGCCGTGCAGCTGCTGCCGGGCGTGAATGCACGCAATGACTTCTCGTCGGGCTACAATGTGCGCGGCGGCGAGTCCGACCAGAATCTCATCCTGCTCGACGGCTATCCGATCTACAATCCGTTCCATCTCGGCGGCTTGTTGAGCACGTTCCTCGACGAGACGGTCGGATCGATCGACCTGCTCACGGGTGGTTTCGGCGCGGCGTATGGGGGCAGGCTGTCGAGCATCCTCGACGTCAAGAGTGCCGACGCCGATCGCACTGGGCTCCACGGCTCGCTCGGCGTGTCGGTCATTTCGTCGAGCCTCTCGATCGGCAGCGCGAGCGTGGACCTGCGCTCCGGTTGGATGCTGTCGGGGCGTCGCACGTATGCCGACAAGCTCGTCGCCGCCGTCAGCGACCGCACGTTTCCCTATCATTTCTCCGACGCGCAGTTTCGCGGCGTGCGCGCGCTGGGCAAGGGTAACCTTCGCGTCGAGATGACGGCGTACGCGGGTGCCGACGTGCTCGATGGGGACTTTCAGGTGTTCAACGATTCAGCGACGGCCGGTGGTGGCGGCGGGACGTTCACGTTCGGTTGGCAGAATCAGCTGGTGGGCGTCACGCTGCGCGACAGCTGGCGCGACAACGCCCGGCTCCCGCTGTTCGGTGCGGCAGACAGCGTCGGTGCGGAGCAGCATGTGTCGTTCACGCGATTCGGCACGGGACTCGACCTCGCCGACGGCGCGTTGACGTTGGCGAACAGCGTGCACGAGCTGCGCGTCGCGGGGAACCTTCACTGGAATCGCGGGGCGCACGAACGCAAGATCGGCTACGAGGCTTCGGGCTACGCGATTCGCTACGACGTTCGGTCGACGGTGTCGGAAGCCGACCTGTTCGCGCTCTCACAGCATCCGACGGCGAGCGCGATCTACTACCAGGAACAGTGGAAGCCGACGAAGCGACTGATTGCCGAGGCGGGGCTGCGCGTGGAGCACTTCACGACGAATCAGTGGACGGGAGTGTCGCCGCGCATCGCGCTCAAGTATTTCGTCACGCCCGATCTCGCGCTGAGCGCGGCGGCGGGCAACTATGCGCAGTGGCTGCACTCGCTCAATCGCGAGGACATCCCGGTTCGCATCTTCGACTTCTGGGTGGCGAGCGACGAGTTCAACGCGGTGTCGCGGGCGCAGCACTACGTGCTGGGGCTCGAGCAGTGGATTTCTCCGCTGCGCTTCGCGCGGGTGGAAGCGTGGCTCAAGCGATATAACCACGTGCTGGAGCAGAACACAGCGGACGATCCCGGGTCACGTGGCGATGAGTTCCTCGATACGCGCGGGGTGTCGTATGGCTTCGACGTGTTGTTGCGGCAGCTCGAGATCGGTCCATTCGGCGGATGGGTCGCCTACACGTACGGCGTGAGCTCGCGGACGCGCGACAGCATCGCGTTCTGGCCCGGCCATGATCGTCGGCACAACCTGAATCTCGTCGGCACCTACAAACCGGGATCGCGTTACACCTTCGGCGCTCGGCTCGGCCTGGCGACGGGCACGCCGTATACCGACATCATCGGACAGCTCGTGCGTCGCAACTACAATCCGCGCACGCACCAGTTCAATGGTGATCGCAGCGGCAACGGTGAGATCGAACCGGTTGGCGGTGTGCGCAATGCGCAGCGATATCCGTTCACGCAACGGCTCGATCTCAGCGTGTCGCGCGTGATGCAGTGGCGCGGCATGCAGGTGACGCCCTACCTGAGCATCGTGAACGCGTACAACGCGAAGAATGTGTTCATCTACACCTTCGACTACACGAGCAATCCGCCGACGCGCGAAGCCGAGTCGCAGTTTCCCTTCCTGCCGAGCATCGGCATGACGGTGGGTTTCTGATGCGCCGCGTCGTCTCTGGTGTCGCACTCCTCGTCGCGATCGGAGGCTGTGCGTTCGATCAGCAGGTGATCGCCGCTGCGGCGCCGCAGGTCGTCGTCCATGCGGTGCTCGATCCCAATGCGTCGATCCAGGAAGTGCTGCTCGAGCGGACGCTGACAGGCACCGTCTCCGTTCCGGACAACATTCGCTACGACCCACTCGATCCGATCAACAGCGGCGGTGGCGTGCCGGTGAAAGGCGCGAGCGTGAGAGTGCAGGGTCCCGATGGCACCACATTCACAGGTCTCGAACGCGTGTATCCGGGCCGCGCGCCAGGCTATGGTGCTGGGCGGTACGAGGTCATCGCTGGAGTAGGAAAAACGCCGATTCGTCCCGGAGGGCGCTACACGCTCACGGTGCGCGCGACGGATGGTACCGTCGTCACGGGGTCGACGGTGGTGCCGAACTCGCCGCTGTATGTGGGGGGCCCCTCTCTGACGACGTTCGATCGCGATCGCGACAGCGTGAAGCTCACCTGGAATCGGGTGGCCGGGTCGCGGTCCTATGGGCTGCGCGTCGAGTCGCCCTTCGGCGCATTCCTGCTGTTCAGCGACACGGCGAAGGTGACGCTGCCTGGCAGCCTGCGGAACTTCTTCGCGTCGGATCTGCAGCGCGTCTTCATTCCCGGCTTCCAGCAAGCGGTGACGCTGTACGCGGTTGATACCAACTACTTTGACTACTACCGGTCGCGCAACGACCCGTTCACCGGTTCGGGAATCATCAATCGGCTCGTCGGCGGAATCGGGTTGTTCGGCTCGGTGGTGACGCTCGACGTCCGGATGCTCGACGTCACCCAGCAGCCGAAGGATCCCGTGCTCGAGGGCACGTACGAGCTGCTGCAGGCGCCGTCGGTGCCGAACCGGATTGTCGACATCTTCCGGTTGTACGTCGAAACGCCCGGGCCACCGACGTCGCTCAGCGGTTGGTACTCGCGCGACCGGGCGCAAGGCGCGCGCGACGGCATTGCCGGTGCCCGTGACGGAACACGTATCGAGCTCCAGTTTCTGATCGAGCAGGATTCGCGGCGACGGCTGGCGACGTTCGTCGGGGCGCAGCAGGGCGATTCCCTCGTGGGATCGTATAATGGCCAGGGCGGCGTGGTCGTATTCCGGAAGCGGAGGTAGTCCCATGAGGGCGCTCTTTCTCGCTGCACTGTTGGGCAGCACCTCGTCGAGCGCCATACCTGCGCAGACCCCCGACACGGTGGCCGAACTGCCGCGCGTCTTCCTCGACACGAAGATGCCGGGTTCGAGCGGCACGACGATCACGGTTCCCGCCGGTGGCGACTTGCAGGCGGCGCTGAACAAGGCAAAGCCGTGCGACGTCATTGCGCTGGCAAATGGCGCGACGTTTTCGGGCAACTTCATCCTGCCGAAGAAGGCGGGCACGTGCTGGATCGTCATTCGGCCGGTGAGCATGACCGGTATTCCGCCTGAAGGCACGCGCATGTCGCCGGCGATCGCCGCCGCGGCGAACCTCCCGAAGATCCTCAGTGCATCGAACATGGGTGCGTTCGCCACGGCCGATGGCGCGCATCACTACCGGTTCGTCGCGCTCGATATTTCGGTCCCTGCCTCGATCGTCAACACCGGTCTCGTGCGACTTGGCAGGTCGGAAGAGACGTCGCTCGCACAGATGCCGCACGACCTGGTGCTCGACCGCATGTACATCCATGGTACCGCGACCGGCAGCAACCGCCGGTGCGTCTCACTGAATGGTGCATCGAGCGCGGTGATCGACTCCTACATCGCCGACTGTCACGAGCAGGGCGGCGACGCGCAGGCGATCGCCGGATGGAGCGGCCCGGGCCCGTTCAAGATCGTGAACAACTATCTCGAGGCGTCGGGTGAGAACGTGATGTGGGGTGGTGGTGATCCGCGCATCAAGGGTCTCATCCCATCGGACATCGAGATGCGGCGCAACCATTTCTTCAAGCCGACCAGCTGGAAGGGAAAGTGGCTGGTGAAGAACCTGTTCGAGATCAAGAACGCGCAGCGCGTGCTCGTCGAGGGGAATGTCTTCGAGAACAACTGGGCGCATGGACAGGGCGGCAGCGCGATCGTGCTGAAGTCCGTGAACCAGGAACGGACGTGCACGTGGTGCGTCGCGAAGGACATCACCTTTCGGCTCAACGTGATCAAGAATACCGGGTCCGGATTCGCGCTCACGGGCCGCGACGAAGGCACGCAGGCGCCGATGACGCGCGTGACGATCACCGACAACGTCCTGACCGGCATCGATATCGCGCCATTCACGGGTGAGGGCCGAGGCTTCCTGATCAACAACAATCCGGTGGATCTTGTCATCGCGCACAACACGGTGCTCGACGCCACCAACTCGGCGGTCACCTTTGGGGGGCCGGCGACGGATCCACCGGTGCGGATGGTGTTTCGGGACAACATCATCAGCAGCGGCCTGTATGGCGTGAAGGGGCCAGGCATGGCAATGGTGGCGACGATTGCGGCGTACATGCCCGGCGGCTTCCGCAACAACCTGATCATCACGGCCGATGGCAGCGCGTATCCATCCAGCCTTGGTGTCCAGGGCGTTGGGGGTGTGGGATTCACGAGTCGTATGGACCTGCGTCTCGGCGCTGGATCGCGCTTCCGCGGACGCGGGAGCGACGGTCGCGATCTCGGCGCCGACGTCGCTGCGATTCAGGCTGCGACTGCGGGTGTTGTGGTGCCCTGAAGCCGAGACACCGCGCTACGCGCTTACGTCGCCACCGGCGTCGGAAGTGCTGCGCGGAACTCGTCGCCCGAGAGGCGAACCGTCTCGTCAACGTCACCTGATCGGCGCTGCACACCGCGCACGACCGCATCGATCGTCAACAGCGGCGCATCCGCCTCCTCCTTCACCGTGACCTCCCACTTGCCACGGTCGAGGCCCTTCAGCGTGAGACGATAGCGCGCGCTGTACACGATGTAGCGCGACGCCGGCGGAGGAGGCATGTACTCCGCCTCTTCGAACACCGCGATGTCCGGCCGCAGCACGACGTCCGCGTACGGCGACGTGTCCTCCAGCGTCTCGTCCGCGACGAACGACGTTTCGTCGGTGAGCTGATCGTGCACCACCACCTCCGACGGCGTCTCCACCTCCGCCGCCTCGGCCATGGCTGTTGGTGGAGTGAAGCCACCGTCGACGTCGAGCGACGGCGCGGGCGCGCGTTCCACCGCGACCACCGCAACGCCGCTCTCCGTGCCACCCTGCCGGATACCGGCGAAGAGGTGGATCTCCATCACCTTGTCCGCCGGAATCTGCTTCGCGATCGCCGCGAGAAAGCGCGCGCGCGTCTCGTCCGTCATCCCGCGACCGAGGCGGCTGCCGTCGCCGCACCAGCCGCGACGCGCTGATCGAGCTCGCGCTCCACATACAGTCGCAGGATGTGCATGAAGTCCTGCGCGTTCGTCACCACACCGAACGCCTGATGCGTGCCGCGATCCTTCAACTTGCTCACGACGAACTCGAGCGAGTCGACGCAGATGGTCGACAGCTCGCGCAGCGAACCATCGGGCTCGGTGACGAAGGCGGGCAGCATGTTGCCCGTCGCGATCGCGTGCAGCGCCGTCGCGATGAGGATCGCCATCGTCGCCTTGATCGCATGGACGCGCATGGCGTCCTGCGCCTCGAGCGCATCCGTGATGACGTCGGGCAGCGGACCGTCATCGCGAATCGAACCGGTGAGCACGAAGGGAATGTTCTTCGTGACGCACGCGTGCATGATGCCGCTCGTGATCGTCCCGTCGTCCACGGCGGCCTTGATCGAGCCAGCCTGGCGCACCTTGTTGATCGCGCGCATGTGCAGGCCATGTCCGCCCTGCGTGGACTGTCCTTCCCCCGTCATGCCGAGCGTGGTGCCGAAGATCGACGCCTCGATGTCATGCACGGCGACCGCGTTGCCGGCGAGCAACGCACCGACGAATCCATTCTGGATGAACCAGACGAAGTCGTTGCGCGCCCGCGAATGCACGAGCGCCGGCCCAGTGACCCACACGGGGTAGCCACCACGATCGCGCTCGTCGATGAGGATGCGCGCCATGAGCGCGTAGTCGATGGGCTTTTCGCGCGACACCTCGCTCGCCATGAACTTGAACTCGCCGTCCTCCTTTTCGCCGAGGAAGCCGGCCACGTCGACGTAGATGCCTTCGCGGCCGTCCTCGGCCATGCCGACGGCGACGCGATCGCCCTTCCTGACGCGACGTCCCTCGCGAACCCAGAGCACGTCGCCGGCGTCGAGCACGAGCGCCGAGTCCATGCGCGGCTCGCGTGGCATGCGCCAGCTGCCGCTCACCCGGACGTACGTGGGAAGGTTGGTCGTCGAGAAGAACCCTTCCGGCAGGACGCCATCGGCCTCGGCGGGGACGAAGCGGGCGTCGGGGAAGGAGGCGAGCGGCTGCTGCGTGAAGTCTGGATGCTGGAATGTCGTCACGCCTGAAAGATCATTGGCTCTGCACCGCGGGACAAGCGATGAGATGCTGGCTACTCTCGATTGGCCGGTCGGAGGCGTCGCACCTCGATGACGTCGTCCATGGATGGATCTGCCCCGTGCCACTGCTGCGCGAGCTTCCGGTAGGTTCGCTCGGCAGCGGCCCGGGCACCCGCGGCGCGCTGCGCACGGGCAAGCCCGAGTAACGCCGCGGCTCGATTGGGGCGACGCTCGAGCGCCTTCTGGTACGCGGCGACCGCCGTCTTCGCATTCCCGCGACGCAACTGCAGGCTGCCCAGCCATTCGTGCGTGGGGATGAGGCTGGGCGGACCGAGCGGTGCGATGGCCTCGTCCGCCGTCATCGCGCGATCCCATGCCGCGAGCGCCGCCGTAGTGTCGCCGCGGGACGTTGCGAGGAGGGCCTCGATCTGCGCTGCCGCAACCTCGTCCCTCGCGCGACGCTGGGGCGCGACGCCCGCGGTGTCTCGCGCGCGAATCCGCTGAAGGTAGGCACGCCCCATGGCCGCATCGCCCGTCATGACGCTGGCGACCGCAGCATGGTAGGCGGCATTCGCGCTGAAGTTCGCGCCGCGCGGCGTGCGCACGTCGCTGCCCTCGGCAGCCACGGCCGGCCGAACGTCGGCCCATCCCTGGCCCGTCTCCGCCGCATAGCGGAAGATGAGATCCGAGACGACGAACCGCGGGTCAGGGTCGTTCCAGTAGTCGCTCGGCGCGCCCGCGAGAATCTTGCGCGCGGTGTCGATGAGCGCGCGCGCGGCGCGCCAGCGGCCCTGTTGCAAGTAGGAGTACTGCAGCCATTGCAACGAATGCCAGCTCGCGTGCGGTCCATCGCTGGAGTCCGTCATCGGCATTGCGCGCGACGCCGGCCATGCGCGCTCGTTGCTGCGTGTCGCATCGTCCCACAATCCGAGCTGCACGAAGATGTGCGACGGCATATGCAGCGCGTGATCGGCATCCGGTGCGACCTTCGCGTACGCTCGTGCCGCGACGAGCCCTCGTCGAGCGTAGATGGGATCGTCGTTGACGTGAATGAGGTAGTGCACGCCGCCGGGATGCCGAGGGCTCTCCTTGAACACGCCCATGGCGAATGCTTCGGCGACGTCGTGCTCGCGGGCGCGTAGCGTGGGGTCGGCGGGAGGCCAGAGATCGTTGACGGTGAGTCCACCGAGCGCGGCAAACGCTCGTGCGTCGAGATCATGGGGGTACGCGCGCGCGACGGCATACATCGAGTCCATGAATGCGCGAGCGCGCTGCGGTTCGGGCACTCCCTTCGCGACGTATGCTTCGATGGCCGCTCCGTACAGGCGTTCGCGCGTCGTCCCTGCCATGGCGAGACGCGCGTCACGCGTGGGGGCGAGGCGATCGAGGGCGGCGTTTGCGGCGGCGAGATTCTCCTGACGCCATCCGGTGTGGATGTACGTCAGTGCCTCGCCCCAGTAGGCCATCGCAAAGCCGGCATCCGCATGCTGCGCGCGGCGAAAGGCGTCGGCCGACGGCCCGTACATGAAGCTGTGCAGCAGTGCGAGTCCGCGCAGGAAGTCCGGTTGCGCAGCGCGCGCGCCGCTGTTGTCGAACGAGACGACGCCAAGCTGTTCACGTGTGGGCGGCGCGTGTTGCGCGAGCGGTGCAGTGTGAACGACGAACAGCGACGCGATCGCGATCAGCGCGGCGCGACGGTAGTTCGTGGCATGGCGAGGCATGACGGCTCCGGTGCGGATATCGCTAGTATGCGACTGCCCGCATCCGGAGCGCAACGCTCACTCGCCGATGACGCGCTCCGCCGGCTTCGCCGTCTGCAGCTTGGTGAGAAAGCGCTGGCCTTCCGAGATGCGCTCGACCTCGACGGCGATGGAGTCCACGGCCTGCTCGAGGCGACGCATGCGATCGTCGTCGCCGGGCATCACTTGCTTGGTCATCGCACGCTTGGCGCGCTGCAGATACGAATGGATGAACACGCCGATGCCGGTCAAGCCGGCGAGAGAGAGCACAATGACGACGGCGATCTGGGCGAATACGGCTGTGTCTTCAGATGTCATCGTCGACTCCGCTGAAATGCGCAAGGACGCGCACGCCGCGCCACGTGACTGACCTACGCCGCGGCACGCGTGGCTGTTTCAGCTAGAGTAGAGCTACAGGATCGCGATCGAGTGTCATCCGCAGCCCAAACTGCTTGGGCACCTCGAACTTCTGGGCGAGGTACTGCCCAATGCGGCCGAGATCCTGCGGACGCTCGGCCTTGATGAGGACGTGCCAGCGCCAGCGGTTTTTCACGCGCTCGACGGGACAGGGAGCCGGTCCGATGACGGTGACGCCGGCAGCAGGTCGCGCCCGGAGCAGCTTGTGCAGCCACGCGGCGGCGCTCGTGGCCAGGCGTGCCGTGGCCTCCTCCTGCGTGCCACTCAACACGATGTTCGCGATGCGGACGTTGGGTGGATACGCGGGATGCGCGCGACCCGCGAGCTCCTCCTTCACGAAGCTGTGATAGTCGTGCGTGACCGCGCACTTGACCGCGTGATGCGAGGGCGATCGCGTCTGGATGAACACTTCCCCGCCCTTCGGACCGCGTCCCGCTCGGCCAGCGACCTGGCTGAGCAGTTGATAGCACCGCTCACTGGCGCGAAAGTCCGGCAGGTTGATGCCGACATCCGCATCGATGACACCGACGAGCGTGACGTTGGGAAAGTCGAGTCCCTTCGCGATCATCTGTGTGCCGAGCAGGATGTCGACTTCGCCGGCGCCGACGCGATCGAGGATCTCCGTGTGCGCCCACTTCCCGCTCGTGGTGTCGACGTCCATGCGCGCGATGCGCGCGCTCGGATAGCGTTCACTGAGCAGGCGCTCGACCTGCTGGGTGCCGAGTCCGCGCTGGCGCAGTCGCACTCCACCACAGCGATTGCACGTGAGATGCAACGGCTCGGCGTGCTGGCAGTAGTGACAGACGAGTTGTTCGGGTGTGCGATGATGCGTGAGGCTGATGCTGCAGTTCGGGCACACCGCGACGTCGCCGCAGGTGCCGCACTGGACGAACGCCGAGTAGCCGCGCCGGTTGAGCAGGAGGATGCTCTGTTCGCCCTTCTCCAGGCGTGCCGTGAGCGCGTCTTCCAATGGGCGACTGATCGCGAAGGCGAACGCCGCATCCGCTTCGGCGGCGTCGCTCGGCCTGGGTTTCGGCTTGTCGGCGCGGAGGTCGACGATATGGACCTTCGGCAACTGTGCACCGCCGGCGCGATCGGGCAGGGTGAGCAGCTCGAACTTCCCAGAGGACGCATTGGTCCAGCTCTCGAGACTCGGTGTCGCGCTGCCGAGGACGACGACGGCGCCTTCGACTTTCGCCCGCACGATGGCGACCTCGCGCGCGTGATAGCGCGGCGCCTCGCCCTGCTTGTAGCTGGATTCGTGCTCTTCATCGACGATGATCGCGCCGAGATTGCGCAGCGGCGCGAAGATGGCCGAACGTGCGCCGACGGCGATGCGCTTCTCACCGCGACGGAGCGCGAGCCAGGCGTCGTAGCGTTCGCCGTCGGAGAGGGCGCTGTGCAGCACGGCGATCTGGTCGCCGAACACGGCGCGAAAGCGATCGACGGTCTGGGGAGTAAGGGCGATCTCGGGCACGAGCACGATCGCCGACTTCCCTTCCTCGAGCACGACGCGCCGCAACAGCTCGAGGTAGACGAGCGTCTTGCCGCTGCCGGTGATGCCATGCAGCAGTGCGACGTGTCCCGGTTCGGCGTGCGCGAGCCGTTCGATCGCCTGTGACTGTGCGTCGGTTGGCCGATGGTTATCGGGTGCGCGTTGCGCGCGCGTGAGAAAGGGGTCGCGTGCGACTGTCTCGGCGCTGATCGCCACGAGCTTGCGTTCGGCGAGCTTGTTCAGCACGGAACTCGAGAACTTCAATTGTTCGTTGAGCACCTCGACCGCAGCGCGCCCACCCAGTTGCTCGATCAACTCGTAGAGCGCGCGCTGCTGCTTCGAGCGCCTGAAGATCTCATCGCGCTGCAGGAGTGACGACAGTTCCTGCGTGATCTCGACGACACGGCGGGTCTTGCGCGGGGGAATCGGCACGTTGACGCCAGTGAGCAACGCGGGGAGCGCGCTGCGGAGGGCGACACCGAATGGCACGATGTAGTAGTCGGCGATCCAGCGGCAGAGGGCGAGCATGGACAAGTCCATGACGGGTGCGTCGTCCGGTGCCGAGACGACGTCCTTGATCTTCGTGCCTTCGCGCGGTGCGGCCTCGCCGACGACGATGCCGAGCTCGTTCTTGTTGCGAAACGGGACGACGACGCGCGAGCCGGGCGCAGTGCTCCCTGTGAGAGTGTCCGGGACGTTGTAGGTGAACGTGCGGAACAGGGGGAGCGCGAGCGCGACGTCGATCAGGCGAGGCATTGTGTCGAAATATAGCGCGCCTTCATTGTCGTCCCGCAGGCGCAAGCGCGCGTCGGATGAACCGATCAGAGAGGAGCGGACTCCTTCGGCGTTATCTGCTCGCCGACATGTGCGCCGAGCGCACGGAGATATCCGTCGATCGTCGCGTTGTGGCCCATGACGTACCTCGACACGAAGCGAAAGATCGGATTGTACACCTCACCATTCTCCGTCACGGTCACCACCGACCCATCACCGCCCATCGAGACGTCGATGATCCACTCGCCGCCGTACGGGAGATCCTTGTCCATGATGCGCGAGATGAACCGGCCTGGGACACCCGGTGCGGGCGCGCGCACGATCTCCCCCTCGTAGTTCACGACGTCGTTCTTCGACACCTCGCGCCATGCGATGCGATTGCCGTTGGCCGGCAGCATCTCGATGCGCTCGACGTCCTTCCGCCAGCTTGCCGCCGCTGCGACGTCGGTGATCGTGCGAAAGAGGTCGGCCGCCGGCTTGTGAAACTGCGCCGAGCTCACGGCGACGTGCGCTTTCGGCAGCGTGTAGCCGATGACGACGACGATGACCACCAGCACAACGAGGATTCCGAGGACAATGCCGAGCCACTTCATGCGTCACCTCGCCGGGTGGAAGTCTCCTAAGCGTCGCGCGGTGTCACGCCGAGGCCAGGCCCGTCGGGCAGGCGAATGACGCCGCCATCGATCGTTGCGCCGACATACGGATCGTCCGACAGCAGTGCTGCGCCATCGTAGTCGGCGCAGTCGAGCAGCGGCGCGAAGTGCGCCGCGGCCGTGATGCCGAGCGAGGTCTCGACCATGCAGCCGGCCATGACGAGCATGTCGTGCGCACGGGCCGTGGCGACCATGCGCAGCGCTTCGCGCAAGCCGCCGCACTTCGCGAGCTTGATGTTGATGCCATCGACGACGCCGGCCAGCTTCGCGACGTCGGCCGAGTCGATGCAGCTTTCGTCCGCGACGATGGGCAGCGACGACCGCTCGCGGACGAAGCGCAGGCCCTCGAGATCGCCCGGCGGCAATGGCTGCTCGACGAACTCGACGCCCAGTTCCTGGAGCAGCGGCACGATACGCAGCGTCGACTTCGGCGTCCACGCAGCGTTCGCGTCGATGCGCAGGATCTTCTGGGGCGCGAGCTCGCGCACGACGCGCACGATGCGCTCGTCCCAATTGGTGCCGAGCTTGAGCTTGAGGACGGGGTATTGCTCCGCATCGGCGACACGCTGACGCAGCGTCGCCTCGTCGGGAGCGATGCCGATGGTGAAGCTCGTCGGTGGCGACGCCAGGGGATCGAGACCCCACAGCTTGTAAAGCGGCACACCGAGCCGCTTCCCAACGAGATCGTGCAGCGCCGCACTCACACCGGCGCGCGCGGCGCCGTTGAAGCGAACGCAGCGCGCGAGCGCATGCTCCATCGCCTCGAGCGACCAGTTGTCCATGTACGTGATGCAGTCGGCGAGCAGGGGCAGGATGGCGACCACCGTGTCCGCCGTCTCCCCATAGAACTTGCTCGGTGCCGCTTCGCCCCACCCTTCCGCACCATCGTGGTCCGTGACGGTGATGCGGACGACGCGATATTCGCTGTCACCGCCGCGGGCGATAACGAACGGGTTCTTCGTGTGGATCGTGACGATCTCGTACGAGAGCTTCATGCGCGTTCTGACGGGACGGGGCGGCGGGCGAGGGCGGCGGAGCGACGCGGGGCGACCGCGTCCTCCGTCGAGGAGAGGTAATCGAGCAGCGCATCGGCAAGCTCGTCGCCGCGCGCGTAGCGTTCGTCGACCGGCTTGTTCAGGCAGCGCATCACCACCGCAACCAGCGCAGGTGGAAGACGCGAATCGACTTCAGCGAGATTCACCGGCTTTTCGTGCACATGCTTGTAGCCGACGGAGAATGCGTCCGCGCCATCGAAGGGCGGGAACCCGACGAGCGCCTCGTACATCACGACGCCAAGCGCGTAGAGATCGCTCCGTCCGTCGACGATCTTGCCCATCGCCTGCTCGGGACTCATGTAGTGCGGCGTACCCATCGCGCGACCACTCGCGGTGAGGCGGCCATGAAAGCGCGCCGTCGCGATGCCGAAGTCGGTGATGAACGCGTTGCCGTCGTCGTCGAAGAGGATGTTGTCCGGTTTCACGTCGCGATGCACCACGCCGCGTCGATGCGCATGATCGAGCCCCACCGCGACCTGTGCGGCAGCCGCAGCAACGATGGCCGGCGCAACCGCGCGCTCCTTCTGCACCTTCTCGGCGAGCGACCCGCCCCCGAGAAACGGCATGACGATGTAGACGGTGTCGGATGAGCGACCGAAGTCGAGCAACGGACAGATGAACGGATGCACGAGCTGCGCAGCAGCCTCCGCTTCGCGACGGAAGCGCTCGGCCATCTCGGCGTCGCGAGAGAGGTGCGCATGCAGGACCTTCACGACGACATCGCGGCCCAGCGGCATCTGCTCGGCGCGATAGACGGTCGCCATTCCGCCGCCGCCCAGGCGGCGCATGATGCGATAACGGCTACCCGTGGCGCGACGCAGTGCGGTGATCTCGTCATCGGGCTTCTCGACGGGCGTGCCCGAGACCACGGGAAGTGGCCCGCCGCAGCGGCTGCACGTCGCAGCACTTGCACGGTTCCACGTTCCGCACTCGGGACAGAACACCCTTACGCTCCGAGCTGCATCTGGACGAAATCGTAGGGCGGAAAGGGCCCCGTGAGCTCGAAGCGCACGCTCGGCGTCATCCGCGCCTGCGCGTCGACCTCCGCCGAGAATTCCTTCCATCGCTCGGAGTCGACGAGGAAGGCCGCACTGAGCACGATGCCCGTGACCTTCTCGACACGCAGGGGCAGCGATGCAATCGCCGAACGGCGCAACACGCGCAAGCTCTCGGCGGCGGCCGCAGCGAGATCAGCGCCGACTTCGCGCTCCTCGGGCTTGCCGGGACGCCACACGTGGACGCGGCCCGCGATCTTGTTCTCGACGAAGGTCATCGCCTCCGTGAGCGCGCCATAGTGCAGCTCGAGCCACCGCGTCACCGAGTCGGACGAGCGAAACACGACGCCCACCGGCGCGGGAAGCACCGGGCTCGTCACCGCGTAGGCCGCGAGGACTTCCGAGTAGTGGGCGATCAGCGCGTCGTCGGGCACGATGGCGCGATACTCGACCTCCGCGCAGATCGCCGCGAGGTCGCGCACCGTCACGAGCTGGACACCGGTTGCGTTCGCACGCGCCGAATGGGCGTCGTTTACCGTTACGCCAAACAGATTCAGGGCCATTCGCTCGCTCCGCTCATCGGTCGACCGCACGCTCTGCGCGGCGCCGGAAGATACTCCGTGCCGCGCGGGGCTGACAGGCGGAGTGCCAGGCGCTCAGAGAAGCGCTCGCATGTGCCGCACACAAGCGACGCCGAGTCGGTCGGGTGCGTAACCGCCCTCGAGACCGCTGACGAGCCGGCCGCCACACCACTGCATCGCGCGAGACACCAGTTCGGAGGTGATGCGGTCGAAATCGTCGTACTCGAGGGTGAAGTTGCCCAGAGGGTCGCCGGCGAGGGAGTCAAACCCTGCCGACAGCAGCACGAGATCCGGGATGAACCCCACAGTCGCGGCGTCCACGGCGCCGAGGAAGGCGTCGACGTAGCGTTCGCGCGGCAGACCGCCGGGCAGTGGGACATTCCACACGTTGTCGTGCGGCCCGCGATCGGTCGACGCGCCGGTGCCGGGATACCAGGGCCATTGGTGCATCGACACGAAGTGGATGTCCTTGTTCTGCTCGACCAGCGCCTGCGTTCCGTTGCCGTGATGGACATCCCAGTCAACGATGAGCACACGCTCCGCGCCATGCACCGTCCGCGCGTAGTGCGCCGCAAGGGCGACGTTGCCGAAGAGACAAAAGCCCATGCCTGTGGCACGCAGCGCGTGATGCCCAGGCGGCCGGACAGCGCAGAAGCTGCGCACGGACCCTGCCCCGAACGCGAGGTCGACGCCGTCGAGCAGGGCGCCAGCGCCAGCGGTGGCGGCGAGCCAGCTCCCCGGGCTCACCACCGTATCGGCGTCGATCCGCCCTCCGCCCGACGCCGCGAGCGCCTCGACGTGAGTGATGTAGCGTAGCTCGTGGACGATCGCGAGCTCCTCCGCCGTGGCGTGGCGCGCTTCGCGATGCTCCAGCTGGTGATACAGCTCGAAGTCGTCACGCAGTGCGCGAGGGATGGCGCGCAACCGTCCGACATGCTCGGGATGACCCCACCCGGTGTCGTGTCCGCCGCAGTCGGCGTGCGAGATGTAGGCGACGGTATTCATCGAGCTCCACGAAAGCGACGCGACGCGATCTCGGCAAGCAGACACGCCGACATGATGACCAGGAGGATGATTGGCAGTGAGTCTCGCGACCTCGTGCTCGTCGCCGCCTCCGGCGGAGACGACGGGCCAAGTGCCGAGAGGAGCGATGCGAGCGGCGCAGCGTCGCCGGTCGGGCGAGACGATGACTCACGATCGGGCGCGACGGATCCTGCTGCGCTCGACCACCACTGCCGATGCGCGGCGAGGCCGGTCGATCCGCCGAGCATTCGCCAGCGCCAGCTCTCGTCGTACCCGACCACGATGACGCGTCCCATGCCCGCGCGCCGCGCGGCGAGCGTTACGCCCGGCTGCTCGCGCTGAAGCGACACGGCATCGGATCGCGCGAGCGACAGGGGACGCAGCGGAAGGTCGCGCGTCGTCACGGAATCGTCGGCGAGGAGGATGCGGCCGGGCCGCCGCTCGCCCGCGCGTGCCGGCGCGAGCCGGCCGAGCTGGTCGATCTCGAGCGCGGCACCCGCCGCGATGAGTCCACCGCCCTGTGCGACGAATCGTGCGATCGCCGGCGCCATGTCGGCGGCCGACGAGTCGAGCGCCACGACGACGTCGTAGCGCGCGGTGTCGAGCGGAAGAAGGCCATCGTCGCGCACGTCGACGTTGGGCGCCGCGGGGATCCGCGCGCGCACGGCCCATCCTGCTTCGCTCAACGCCTGCATGACGAATTTGGTCTCCCAGTCCGCGCGACCGAGGACGAGCACGGCGCGGCGGGCGTCCGGGATGGGGGCGTATGCGCTGGCGGCAAACTTCCCCTGCTCCGCGCGCACGGCGCCGACGATGCTCGCGGCGTCCACGGTGGCGCCCGCTCCGGCTCGGACGGTATCGAGCAACCCCGCGGAGTCGACGAGCACGATCACCTGCGTTCCTCCGCCGACGACGTGCAGTCGCGCGCGCGCCTCGGGCTCTCGCGCGCGCGTCGCCTCGATCGCGAGTGCCGGCGGCGTGCCCGTCCAGTGCACGGCCACTCCATTCCGCCGAAGTGCGATCAACGCGTCACGTTCGATACGCGTCGGCATGGCGTCGATCGTGAGGTCGACGGCGGTGACCGCACCGTGCGTCACGATCGCGCCGAGATCGCGCGTGAGCGCTGACGTAGCCGCTCCACGTGAGACGCGCGACGCGTCTGGACGCTGGACGCTGCGCCACAGCGCGACGCCCAGCACCGCGAACACCGCGGCGCGCAGCACCCATTCGCCGGCGCGACGACGCTCAGCGCGTGAGGGCATACACCACGATGTTCACGGCGAACTTCGTATTGTCCACCGACAGGAAGCGCTTGTTCTCGGGATGATAGTTCCACTCCGAGCTGTAGTCCTTGCTGCTGTAAAGGAGGGCGAGTCGTCCGTTCCGCTCGACACCAGAGAGCGTCTTATGCACGAGGTTGTCGCCCCAGCCATTCAATTCGTGGCTGGTCGTCGGCGGACCGTCCTCGAAGCGGAAGAACGACGTGTAGATGGGATGCGTCTTCACCAGCGGCTTCAGGACACCGAAGGTGCGCGACAGCTCTTCCGTCGCCGTCTTGTGAAAGACGCCGTCGATATCGTGGTTGTGATCGTCGACGAACAGCAGCCCGCCGCGCTCCGCATACTTCTGGAGATTGGTGCGCTCGCTCGGCCCGAAGCGCACGGGCAAATGACCGGTGAGATAGACAAGTGGATAGCGGAACAGCGCTGGCGACGACAGCGGGACGATCACACCACTCGGCGCGACGTCGATGCTCGTATAGCGCGCGATGGTGTCGATGATATTCGTAGGCACCAGGGGTGCAGAGTCCCAGTCGCCCGAGTCGTACTGCGCGGTGGCGAACACGAAGTCGCTCACGGCGCGCCCTCCCATACCGATACGCCGGCGCGTTGCACCGGCGGTCCACCCAGCGCGCGACGCACGCGGATCCATGCGAGCTGGATGTTCGCGTCCTCGCGCTTGCGGAGCGCACGCGCTGCGTCGTCGAGCGCGGCGGCGAGCACGGGTGCGTCGCCAAGTGCGCCGACGCGCATGAGGAGCAGCGAGTCGGCGGCGGCGTCGGGGTCGCGCGCGAGGAGCGACGTTGCCCGTTCGAACGTGGCGCTCCGGCGCCTGATGACCGGATCGATGATCGGCCTCGCTTCTCGGATCGACGTCACGCCTTTGTCCTTCCCGGCCAATCGCGCCTTCGCCACATCGACGATCGCCGTACTCGGCTTCCCGCGCAGGTAGATCCGCTCGGCCTGTCGCGCCTTCTCGATGGCCGCGAGCGCGATGCGCATCGGCGGCAGTGCCTTTGCTGGCTCGCCCACTTCGAGCGCGCGGCCGGCGTCCCACATCGCGTTGAAGGCTTCGAGCAGCGGCTTGTTGATGGCGAGGATCGGCGTCTCGTCTCCTTCGACGTCCATCACGCCGCTTGCGCCAGCACCCGTCACGGAGTCGGCCATGGCAAGCACCTGCTCGGGCGTGAGCTTGCCGCGCTCCGGTTCGTCGGCGCCTTCCTCGCTGAGCGGCTCGCCGCCCATACGCTGAAACACGATGTCGCCGACGCGCTTGCGCAGCTTCTTCTGATCGGCGGCAATGCGCTGCGACTCCGAGATGAGCATCGGACGCGCAAGCGACCGCTGACGCTTCACGAGCGCCTCGGTGAGGTTGATCAGCATGCGCTGGCTGAGGACGGACCCCTGTTCCTCCGGCGGCGGCAGTGCTTCGACAGAAACGGAGTCGTACTCGTCGGCGCGCGCGACGCGGAGCGAGCGCGTCTCCGAGCTACCGATGCCGGGCCCGGTGACGTTGTTGGCATCGCGCGCGACGGCCCGCAACTGAAGGATGTCACCAGGCTGCAGCTTCAACGAATCCAGTGACACACGCGCGTCGAGCGTCGTCTCGGTGTGTCCGGTGAGCGAGGTGCGTGCGATGGTGGTCGTGCGGAAGGTGAAGTTCTCGCCGGAGCCCGAGCTGACGACCAACTCGAACGACGCATCGCGCAATCCGATGTCGTCGCGCAATTGCGCATGCAGCGGGAACATGCCGGTGGCGCGTCGCACGATGGTGTCGTGCCTGGGAATCAGCAGCGTCACCGCGGGCGCCGCGTCGGTGATCGGCGCGAGGACGATGAGCCGGTCGCGACCGGCGGCCGCATGGAGACGGACGATTCCGGGTCGTGCCGGCATCGCGAGCGTGAGGCTCCAGCCGTCGCCGCGCTGCGCGACGCTGCGCGGAGTGGAGTCGGCAATGGCGGTGACGAGACGTGCATCACCATTGCCACTGACGGTGATCACGCTGCCGACGAGCGTCTCGATGCTCGTCGGGTCGTCGACGGTCGTCGCTGCGCGCCCCGAATAGCTCGGCGGCATGACTGCCACATGCACGACGGCGAGGACGTCGGTGACGTTCGCTGCGCGTGCCGCCGCGGAGCTCGAAGTTGCGCCCTGCGCCAGCCGCTGCGCGACGGGCGCCCACCGCGTGAGCGCGATCGCGACGAGCGCCGCCACACCAGGCAGGACGAGCGCCTTCATCAACGTGCGCTGCGACTCGGTCCACCACGGCACTCCGAGCGCCTGCGCATCCACGCCCGGCGACTGAACGCCGTCGGCAATCGTCACCAGCGAATAGCGAAGCGATGGTGTGCGCTCCTCCACCCACAGCGCCACGCGCGAGAGCGATTGAACGCCGCGCATGCGCAGCAGCAGTCCGACGGCGATCCCCACGCCGGAGAGCATCGACAGCGCGATACTCCACGATGGCAGGCCGACGACCCGCACGATTGCGACGAGTACGAATGCCGCGGCTGCACCGATGAGCAGCGCACGCGTCACCAGGGTGATGGCCATTGTGCGCTGCAACCGAAGCAGCCTGTCGCGCGCGGTCATGCGACTTCCGGCTCGCGCTTGGCACGCACGGCCAGTTCCGCGAGCGCGAGGAGGATCGCGAGCGCGAGCAGCCACCGAGCGAGCGGCGACGGACGCACGTCGTCGCTGCGGAGCACGTCGGCGCGCGCGGCGTTGGTCGTCGGTCCGCCAATCCACGCCAGTGTCGACGAATCGGCAGCGTGCTCGGCGACGAGCAGCCCGCACGGCGCGAGCAACGTGCGCGCGAGGCGCTGGAAGGGCTTATGCAGCGCGATGTCACCGGCCGCTGGCATCATGACACCGACGTCGCGGATGCATCCCTTGCCCAAAGGCGCTTCAGTTGCTGCTGCGCTTCCGTCGGCCCATCGCGCGATCGTCTTCCCCGACGTCGGAATTGCACGACGCCCAAGCGCGGCGACGATCACCTCATCGCCGACGGCGAGTCCCTCGGCCGTGGGCCGCGCCGCCGTCGTACTGTCCCACCGCACGACGGTTCCGCCATCCCGCGCGAAGGTGCTGTCCGCCGCTGTTGGCGGACGGCGGATCAGCCGCGTGTCGACGGTTGAACCGCTCGGCAGCATTGCCGTCGCGGGGCCGAGTGGATCTTCCGCCGGCAATCGACGCTCGAGCGCCCACGCGCCACTGGAATCAGCGAGAAACGCGACACGCTCGATGCGTACAGCGCCGGGCCACTCGGCGCGCAGTCGTCGCGTCGCCGAATCGATCTCGCTCGCCGTCACCGGCGATACGAGGACGAGCTGGACGGAATCAGCACGTTCGGCGAGCGCTCCACTCGCGCGACGTGCGGCAATGAGCGCAGCGCTCAGCGAACCGGTGGCGCGGGAACGAGGTGCGCCGGCGAGCGAGTCCAGCGCCGTCGTCGCGATGACGACCGGCATGCTGTCGAACGCGATGAGTGTCGTCGGTACTCCGTCGCTGGCGAGCGCCTTCGCCCTGGTGACGACTTCGAACGCACTTGCAACCGCGCGCGAGTGATCGAGCAGCACGACGCGCGCCATTTCGCCGCGACGCGGAGTGAGCACCGGCCGGGCGAATGCGGCACCGACACTCAGGAGCAGCAACACACGCAGCGCGAGCAGCACCAGGTCGCGCGGGCGAGTCGCCGCGCGACTCACCAGCGTCCGCTGATCGGGAATGAAGCGCGTCGTTGGCAGCACGTAGGCCGCCGGCCGCTGTCGCGCGACGAGATGGAGCAGCACCATCGCCGCGGCGGCCAGTCCCGCGATCGCCAATGCCCACGGCGCCAGGAAGGTCATGCGCCTCGGCGCGCCGTCTCGCCGGCGATGCGACGCACGAGATGTGGTGCGGCTTCGTTCGTCGTGGCGCGCACGTAGCGCACGCCAGCGGCGCGCAGCGCCGTCGCCGTGTCGTCGAGCCAGTGCATGAACGCCTCGCGATACGCGACGCGAAGATCGCCGTCGAGAATGCGGCGCATCGTCGGAACTTCCGGATCGACGGCGAGCAGCGCGTCGCCCGGCGGATCGAGCTCCTCGTTGGCGACGATGTGCACGACGATGACCTCACCCCGCGACGCCACGCGCAGGCGCGCTGCGGCGAGCATGTCGTCGAAGTCGCCGAGGAGGTCCGTGATGACGACGAGCCGCGACGCGCGCGCGCCCGCGACGAATGGCGCGAGCGCCGCCGATCCGGCGGGAGTCGTCGCGTCGAGCGCGCGCATCATCTCGAGCAGCACGCTCCGCCGCGCGCGCGGCGCAAGCACGGTGTGCTTCGCGCCGGCAATCGTGAGTCCGACGGGGTCGGCCTCCGAGTGCGCGACGGAGGCGAGTCCGACGGCGAGCTCGCGCGTGAGCCGCCATTTGTCGAGCTGCGGCAGTGGGAATGCCATCGACGCCGAGGCGTCGACGATCATGCTCGTCCGAAAGGTCGCGCGATCGGTGGTGAGGCGGACGTAGGCGCGTTCGCTCCGCGCGAGGAGCCGCCAGTCGACGCGGCGCGGGTCGTCGCCCTGGCGATACGGCCTGTACTCACTGAACTCGGACGAGTTGCCGCGCAGCTGCGAGGGATGTGCGCCGAGTGTCGCGCCCATCACGCGGCGCGCCGCGGGCCAGCGGACGCCGCGGACGGCGTCGAGCAGCGCGCCGTACGGGCCTGTCGGCATCTAGTGCGAAGTTCTCTCGTTCATGGTGATATCTGTTCGAGGACACAGGCCAAAAAACATTTTTACCGCAGCTATCGCAGTCCTATATCCCCAACCCGCTCTTCGGCGGCGTTACACGCTCGAGGATGTCCGCAATCACCGACTCCGGCGTCAGCCCCTCGGCCTCGGCGGCAAAGCTCGCGAGCACCCGATGACGCAGCACCGGCAGGGCGACGCGCATGATGTCCTCCGGCGCCACCGCAGCGCGTCCGGCGAGGAACGCATGCGCTTTCGCACCGAGCACCAACGCCTGACCCGCGCGTGGACCGGCGCCCCAGCGGACCGCGCGCTTGACCAGCGCCGTCGCCGTCGCGTCATCGGGACGCGTCGCACGCGCGAGCGACGCCGCATAGCGCAGCGCCGGCTCCGACGCCGCCACGTCGCGCACCGCACGCTGCAGCGCGACCGCCTCCTCGGCGCTCAGCACCGGGCGCAGTGCTTCCTGCGTCGCGCCGGTCGTGGACCGAAGAATGGAGACTTCGTCATCGGCCGACGGATAGCCCACGCGCACGTCGAACAGGAATCGATCGAGCTGCGCTTCGGGCAGCGGATACGTGCCCTCCTGTTCGATGGGGTTCTGCGTGGCAAGCACAAAGAACGGCTCCGGCAGGCGCAGCGACTCACCCGCCGCCGTCACGCGATGCTCCTGCATCGCCTCGAGCAGCGCGGCCTGTGTACGCGGTGGCGCGCGATTGATCTCGTCGGCAAGCACGATGTTCGCGAAGATCGGCCCGCGCACGAAGCGGAAACTGCGCGCACCGGTCGCATGATCCTCCTCGAGGATCTCGCTGCCCGTGATGTCGCTCGGCACCAGGTCCGGCGTGAACTGGATGCGCCGGAAGTCGAGCGCCAACGCTTCGGCGATCGAGCGAATCATGAGCGTCTTCGCGAGACCCGGCACGCCGACGAGCAGCGCATGACCGCCGGCGGCCAGCGCCATCAGGATTTCGTCGAGCGCCGCTTCCTGCCCAACGATGCGCTTCTGGACCTCGGCACGCAGGCGGCGCAGTGCCTCGCGCAACGCCTCCGGCGACGGAGTTCCCGCTGGGCGAGCGCTCGCGGGAGCGACAGAGCTGGCGGCGCTGGTCAGCGGACGGCGCGCCGGCGGCGATACGTGAGCAGGAAGATCGAGCCGTCGCGCGCGCCGACATCGGCGATCGACGCGTTCTCGTCCAATACTTCCCAGCCGCGCAGCTTGAGTACGAACTCGTCAATGGGCTCATCGACCGGATACAGCGCCTCGAGCGCACGCTCCTTGAGCACGCGCACGGCGGTGTTCGGCGATACCTGGGCCTTCACCGTATCCCACACCTCCGGCATCTGGACGCGCACCGTGATCGATGGCGCACCGTCAGCGGCGATCTGCAGCGCATTTCCGCGGGCGCGAAGCTGCGCGACGAATGGCTCGCTCATGCTGTCACCGCAATGTGATCGGCGGGCGGCGGCGGCAGCAGGATTTCCGTGGCCTCGATGGCCGGCAGCGTGGTGAAGAAGCGCGCGACCTGCATGTCGAAGATGTACGACGAGCCGGTGACGAGCGTGGCGCCGTCGACGGTCGCCACGCCGAGCGCGATCTCCTCGCCGCCCTGGCCGCGATACGTCTGGTGCGTCGCGCTTTCCTGCTCGATGAATGCAGCGTACAGGCTGTTCCGCGTGCTGAAGAACTTCTTCGCGCGTACGAGCACCTCGGCGGCGGGAAGCGTGGTCCGGAACTCCTGCATGGTGCGCTGGGACTGTATCATGAAAACCCGGGATGCGATGGCTCGACGCCCGTTGGACAACGGACAACTTGGATTGGTTGTTGAAGCTTAATCAGAAAACAGCGGGAGAAGGAAACGGCGGAAATCAACTGAAAAGACGGGATCAAAATCTGTTTGATCCTGCGCTTTCAGTTTTCTTCCGCACTTTCCTGATTACCGCTGTTTCGAGCCCGTCAGGGTCGCTCGGGATCCGGATGCTCGATCGGTAACTCCACCCGGAAGGTCGACCCTTCACCCAGCGCGGACTCCAGGTAGATCTCGCCACCCAGCAGATGAGCCAGCCGCTGCGCCAGCGAGAGACCCAGCCCGGACCCGCCAAACTTGCGGGTGCTCGACCCGTCCACCTGACGGAACTCCTCGAACACGAGGTTCTGCATCGCTTCCGGAATGCCGATCCCCGTGTCGACTACGCGGTAGACCACGCGGTCGTTGCGCGTCGAGACGGACACGCGCACTTCGCCGGAGGACGTGAACTTGTAGGCATTCGACAACAGCGCGACGAGCAGCTTCGCGATCTTGCGCCTGTCGCTCACCATCATCACCGGAGACTCAGGCTCGCTCACACGCAGTGCGACGCCGTCGGCGCGGCCACGCGTCGCCGTGATCGCGTCGTGCAGCGGATCGCGAATGTCGAACGCCGACATCACCGCCTCGATGCCGCCGCGCTTGAGCGTCGTCAACTCGAGCAGGTCGCCGATCAGGTCGAGGAGATGGTGGCTCGACGTCTTCACCTGCGCGAGCGTCTTGCGCTGCTCCGGCGTCACCGGGCCGGCGAGTCCCTCGTCCATCAGCGACAGGTAGCCCATCACCGCCGTGAGCGGTGTGCGCAGCTCGTGCGAGATGTTCGCGAGGAACTCGTCCTTCACGCGCCGCGCCTCGAGGAGCGCGACGTACTGCGCTTCCAGCTCGGCGTTCGTCTCGATGAGCGCCGCATTCGCGCGACGCAAATCGTCGATGAGCCGAGCCTTCTGCGCCGTCGCCGCCATCTGGTCGGCCACCATGCGCAGCAGGCTGCGCGTCTCCGCGCTGATCGTACCGGCGCGCTCGAAATAGAAAGCGACGGCGCCGAGGACGCCGTCGCCGGTCTGCAGGGGAAGCGCCACGATGGCGCGGAAGCCAAGCTCATTCGCCACTTCCGCCCAATCCTCGAGCGACGGATCCGAAGTGACGTCGGGCACCTCGATGACGCGTCGCTCTGCTGCCGCTTCGCCGCTGGGACCGAATCCCAGTCGTACGCGCATCTCGCCGAGAAAGGGCGTGAACCGCTCGGGCCAGTTGTGCACGGCCGCGAGACGCATCAACTCCGACGCGCCGTCGATGAGGTAGACGCACGCGAACGACGCACCGACGAGTGGACTCACGCGATCGAGCGCGAACTGAAACACCTCCTCCGGCCGATCGGCCGTGAGGAAGGCGTGGACGATCTCGCGGATGGCGATGAGCTCGCGCAGCCCCGATTCAGTTGTCTCGGAGGCCGTGCGGAATCGATCGCTGCTGAGCGGTGTGATCCTGGTCACGCCGCCAATATGGGGCGTAACCTGTTGTCATGCCAGATGTTTAGCTGAGGCGGCCTCTACCTTCTCGCCGGAGGTGCGTTGAGTGTCCTCACCTCCAGCCGATGCACGAGCACCGAGTCCGGCGTCCCGACGACGTAGCTCACCGCGTCCGCAACGTCCGCCGCCGCGAGCTTCCACGCGTCGGCCAGCGTCGGCTGCGTTCCACCGAATTCCGTGGCGACGCCACCCGGCATCACCACCGACACCTTGACACCGCGGTCGCGAACCTCGAGCATCAGCGACTCCGACCACGCCGTCACGAACGCCTTCGTCCCCGAATAGCACGACCCGCCGATGAACGCCGAGCGGCCCGCGATCGACCCGATCGTGCACACATGGCCGTGGCCGCGCTCGATCATTCCCGGCAGCACCGCACGCGTCACGTGGTACAGCGCGTTGACGTTGACATCGATCATGCGATGCCACTCGTCGGGCGCGAGCTCGGTGAATGGCTTCGACACGGCCATCCCCGCATTGTTCACCAGCACGTCGACGTGCACGCCGTAGAGCGTCGCCGCGATCGCGGGAGGATGCGCGAGGTCGAGCGCGATGAGCCGGCACTTCCGCCCGATCTGCGCGATCTCGATGCCGAGCGCCTCGAGCTCAGCCTCGTTGCGCGCGAGCGCGATGATGTCGTAGCCGTCGCGCGCGAGCCGCAGGCACGTCGCGCGACCGATGCCGCGCGATGCGCCGGTGACCAATGCGGCTGGACGGGAACCATTCGGGCTGGCCTGCGGGGCGGGCGATGGCGCCGGTTCTGGCTCCGGTATCGCCGTCGCCGTCCGTGGCGTCGCCCCCTTTGCCTTTGTCTTCGGCATCGTCAGCGCGCGACGCGCGAGATTGCCCCATAGATCATCTTCGTGCCGAACTCGAGACTCTTCAGCGGCACGCGTTCGTCATTGCCATGCATGCGATCCTCGTCGTCCTGATTCATCGGAAAGGGCAGCAAACCGAATGCCTGCATCCCCCAGACCCGCAGACGAGCGCTGTCAGTTGCACCCGTACTCAGGTATGGCACGACCGCCAGCGACGGGTCGAGCGCCTGCGCACTCTCGCGGATGGCATTGAACATCGGCGAATGAAAATCCGATGCCGGGGAATCGTCACCACGCTCGGTGATCGTGACGTCGACGAGGGGATCGCCGATCACCTTCCTGAGCCGCGCGACGACGGTGTCGATGGACTGGCCGGGCAGTGTGCGCACGTTGAGCTTCGCCGTCGCATCCGTCGGAATGACGTTCGTGCGGATGCCGCCCTCCAGCATCGTCGGCGATACACCCGTCCGCATCACCGCGTTGAAGACGGGAATCCTCTCGAGCACGCGCGAGCCGCGCTGCTGGCGACGCGTGTCGGTCGACGCGACGTCGGCCATCGCGCGCTTCTCGTCCTTGTTCTGCCACACCTTGCTCAGCTGCGAGAAGAACTCGCGGGTCGTCGCGGTGAGATAGAGCGGCTCCTTGTGGTCGGCGATCTTCGCGAGCGCTCGGCCGAGCCGCGTGATGACGTTGCCCTCGAGTGGAATCGACGCGTGGCCGCCTGGCCCATGCGCCGTCACGGCGACGACGTGCGAGACCTTCTCCGTGTTCTGCACCGCGACGTACAGGAGCTTTCCACCGACGATGCGCGTGCGTCCTCCCTCGTTGAGCGCGAACTCGGCCTTGATCAATTCGGGATGATGCTCGATGAGCCATCCCATGCCATAGTCGCCGCCCTGTTCTTCGTCGGAATTGGCGACGAAGATGACGTCGCGCGAGAGCGAGCCGCCCTTGTCGATGACGTTCCGCTTGAGGAGCAGCATCGTCTCCAGGTTCGCGGCGAGCGGCCCCTTGTCGTCGATCGCACCGCGACCGTACAGGTACGCGTCCTTGATCTCCGCGGCGAAGGGATCGACCGACCACTTCGCCTTCTCCACGCCCACGACGTCCATGTGGCCCATGATGAGCACGGGCTGCTTGCTGCCATTGCCCTTGAGCCGCGCAACGAATGCGGCGCGGCCTGGCGCGGGCTCGAAAAGGTGCGTCTCGATCCCCGCCGCCTTGAGCGTGCTCTCGAGGTACTTCGCCACCTGCATCTCGTTGCCCGGCGGATTCACCGTGTTCAGGCGAATCATCGTCTGGAGATGCCCGAGAGTCTCCTTGTGCGCGGCGCCCCAGTCGGGCTCCTGCGCCGATGCAGTCGTGGCGAGCGTCATGGTGACCAGTGTGGCAACGAGAGAGCGGAATCGCGACATGGAGTCCCGTCGAGGATGAAGCACGTGGATACCGAAAAAAGCGTGGCGCCTACGTCAGTGCGTGCCCTCGTCCGCCGCGATGGAATGGTGAAGGTGCACCGGCGCCGACTTCTTCCGAATGCGCACGTTGAGCACCTCCACGAACAGCGAGAACGCCATCGCGGAGTAGATGTAGCCCTTCGAAATATGCTGGCCGAAGCCCTCGGCGATGAGCGTGGTGCCGATGAGGAGCAGGAAGGCCAGCGCCAGCATCTTGAGCGTCGGGTGCTTTTCCACGAATCCGCTGATCGTCCCTGCAAAGCCGAGCATGACGAGAAGCGCCACGACCACGGCGGCGATCATGACCTCGATCTGCTCGACCATCCCCACCGCGGTGATCACGGAGTCGAGAGAGAACACGACGTCGAGCAACAGGATCTGCACGATCACCGACGCGAAGCCGGGAGCCACGCCGCCGGAGGCGTGCCCTTCCTCGCCCTCGAGATGCGCGTGCATTTCATGGGTGCTCTTCCCGATGAGGAACAGTCCGCCGATGATGAGGATGAGGTCGCGCCCGGAGACCTCGTGGCCCAGCACCGCGAACAGCGGCGCCGTGAGCTTCACGATCCACGCGAGCGAGAGGAGCAACAGGATGCGCGTGATCAGCGCGAGGCTGAGGCCGATGGTGCGCGCACGCTTGCGGTCCTTCTCCGGCAGCTTGCCCGCGAGAATCGAGATGAACACGACGTTGTCCACGCCGAGGACGATCTCGAGGAGCAGCAGCGTGCTGAAAGCGATCCAGACCTGGGGGTTGCTCAGGAGATCCATTGCACTGAAGTCCGGGGGAAGGTCGTGCTAGCCGAGCATCCGCTCGATGTTCCGCACGAGCGGCGCGAAACTCAACGTCTTGCCGGACACGCGCATCGCCTGCTCGTGGGCGAGCTCACGCTGTGCTTCGCCGAACAGCGACTCGACCATCCACGGCCCGCAGCGTGGATTGCGCCACCAATCGGCGTCGAACTTCTGGACCAGCGTCTCCGTCAGCAGCGCCTGCAGTTGCCACGCGCGCAGATAGCGCGCCGCGTAGAAGCGCGGATCCACGTCGACGAACGCATCGGCGCGCGCGTACTGAAAGCCCGTCGCACTCGTGAGCTGGTCGACGTACAGGTCGGGCAGCGCCTCCCACGACAGCGCGCCGCCGTAGAGTTCCGTCTCGTAGATGAGCTTCGCGCAGTAGCGACGCAGGAAGTGCAGCTCCTCGAATCCCGCACTGCGCAGGAACGCCGGCGACGTCGTCTTCTCGAGACCCGTGTACCGATGCAGCCATCCCGCATCCTGCATCAGGTGATCGAACAGCATCGCATAGCCTTCCGTCACCGAGTTGTCGCCCATGAAGCGAAACTCCATCGGCAGGTCGGGACGCATGTACGCATAGTGCAGCGCGTGCCCCAGCTCGTGCAGGAAGGTGTTCCAGTCCGTCTGGCCGCCGTGCGGGCGCAGCACGAGATAGACCTCGTCCGGCACGCGCACCGGCGAGCAGAACGCGCGTGACCGCTTCCCGTCCCGGTCGCCGGTGTCGAGGATGATGCGGCCGTTCGCTTCGGGGTCGATCCCCATCTCCGTGACCTGCCGCCGGATGGCCGACTCCATGTCGCGCGCCGGGAAGAATGCGTCGAACTCGCGCGCCCGGAACAGCGCGAGCGCATCGGCGCGGGTCGTCTCGCTCAGGGCCATGCCGAGCACGCGCTTCGCCACGCGCGGCGCGACGTCGTCCCACATGCCCTGCGTGTCGCGCAGGAATGCTTCACACTCTGCGCGCAGGCCACTCAGCGAGATCCCGCTCAGCAGCTCCCACGTCGCGTTATAGCCGTTCGCCACACCGATCCCTTCGGTGATGTCGCGCTCGCGCTGGAAGCGCTCCTTCTTGATCGGCGCCAGCTCACGTTCCACCAACTTCGCGCGCGCCACCTCGATCATCGCACGCTCGTGCCGGTCCGTGCTGTTGCCCAGCTCGATCGACGTGCGCTGATAGGGAATCTGCCGCCCGTCGGCGAGCTGCACGACCGCGTCGCCTTCCCACGCGATCTCGCGCTCGTCGAGCGCCGCGAGCTGGCGGCTGCTGTGCGACTCCACCTGCCAGTCGAGCAGCAGGCGCGCCGAGCGACGCTCCTCCGTGCCCTCGGTGCTGCCGACAAACGCCTCGCGCGTTATCTCCAGCGCGTCGTCGCTGAAGATGGCGCGGTACTTCTCGTACAGCGGCTGGATCTGCGCGTCGGCCTTGAGCCCACTGAGCGACTCGTAAAACTCGCGCGACAGCTCCTCGTTGAACGACTCCCCGTCCGTGCGGAGCCGCTCGAGTGACAACGGCTCGCTCATCCCGGCAGACGCTCCGTGAGGTACTCACGCACGGCGTCGGCAGAGATGCGCTCCTGTTTCAGCGTATCGCGATCGCGCACGGTGACCGTACCGTCCTTCACCGACTCCGTGTCGACCGTGATGCAGAACGGCGTGCCCACTTCATCCTGGCGGCGATACCGCTTGCCGATGCTGCCCGTCTCGTCGTAGTCCACGGGGAAATAGGCGCGCAGGTCATTCGCGATCTTGTGCGCCATGTCGGGCATCCCCTCCTTCTTCGTCAGCGCGAACACGGCCGCCTTGATCGGCGCGAGCGACGGATGCAACCGGAGCACGGTGCGACCCTCCTCCTCGCCCTCGACCGTCTCTTCGCGATACGCGTTCACGAGCGCCGCAAGCGTCGTACGATCCGCACCCACCGACGTCTCGATGACGTACGGCAGGTAGCGCTTGTTGTTCGGCTGGTCGAAGTACTCGAGCTTCTTGCCCGAATACTCCTGATGACGGCCGAGGTCGAAGTCGCCGCGGTTGTGAATGCCCTCGATCTCCTGGAAGCCGAGCGTACCGCCGAAGTCGAACTCGATGTCGAACGCCGCGCGCGCATAGTGCGCGAGCTCGGTGCCGGCATGCTGATGGTAGTTCAACCGGTCCGGCGCCAGTCCCAGCGACGTGTGCCACGCGAGCCGCTCCGCCTTCCAGTACTCGAACCACTGCATGTCCGTGCCCGGCTCGACGAAGAACTGCATCTCCATCTGCTCGAACTCGCGCGTGCGGAAAATGAAGTTGCCCGGCGTGATCTCGTTGCGGAACGCCTTGCCGATCTGCGCGATGCCGAATGGCACCTTCTGCCGCGTGCTCTGCTGCACGTTGAGGAAGTTCACGAAGATGCCCTGCGCCGTCTCCGGACGCAGGTACACCGTCGACGCACTCTCCTCGACCGGGCCCATGAACGTCTTGAACATGAGGTTGAACATGCGCGGCTCGGTGAGCTGGCACTGCTCCGCCTCACCCGGCCGCTTGCTCGGCTTCTGCAGGCAGCGCGCGTCCTCGAGCTTGTCGGCCCGGAAGCGGCCCTTGCACGTCTTGCAGTCGACGAGCGGATCGGTGAAGCCGGCGACGTGACCGCTCGCCTCCCACGTCCTGGGGTGCATGAGGATGGCCGCGTCGAGCCCCTCGACGTCGTCGCGCATGCGGACCATGGCCTTCCACCACAGGTCCTTGAGGTTCTTCTTCAACTCCACGCCGAGCGGACCGTAATCCCACACGGACCCCGTGCCCCCGTAGATCTCGGAGCTCTGGAAGATGAATCCGCGCCGCTTGCTGAGCGACACGAGCTTGTCCATCACGTCGGGTTGGGTGCTGGCGGCCATCGTACGTCGGTCTCTCTAGTGGGTTGTGTCCAAATTAACTCAGGTATCCAGCTCGGCGCTGAGACGCGGGGGCGGCGGCACCGGTCCACCACGGAGGTGCGCCACGATCTTGTCGCCGTGAGAGCGCCCGTTCTCGATGAATACCTTGTTCGCATCGTACCCCGCTACCACTACTCCGGCGACGTACAATCCCGCGACGCTCGTCTCGAGCGTGTCAGGGTCGTGCTGCGGAATTCCCGTCGTCGCGTCGATCGGCACGCCGGCGTCGCGCAGCAGGTCCGTGTTCGGCGCAAAGCCCGTCATCACATAGACGAACCGCGCCGCCAACTGCTCCTTGGCGTCCATCGTCTCGATCGTCACCACGCCCGGCTCGATGCGCGTCACGCGGCTGTTCCACCGCACCGCGATCGCACCCTCCTTCATGCGGTTTTGCAGGTCGGGAAGGACCCACGGCTTGATGCGCTTGTCGAAGTCCGGCCCGAAGTGCACGAGTGTCACGCGGGCGCCGGCCCGCCAGAGATCCAGCGCCGCCTCGGCCGCGGAGTTGCCGCCACCGACGACGACGACGTCCTGGTTGAAGGCTTCGTGTCCCTCGCGATACACGTGCTTGACGTTCGGCGCTGCTTCGCCGGGCACGCCGAGGTAGTTCGGCGAGCCGAAATATCCCGTCGCGAAGACGACGGCCTTCGCCCGAGTGATCTGCGCTGCGCCCTCGAGCGTCTCCGTGTGGACGGTCCACGCGCCGTCCGCACACTGCAGGCTGACGACGCGCTCGTACTGGTGCACGTCGAGGGCGAAGTGACGAACGATCGCGCGGTAATACGCAAGGCCATCGCGCCGCGACGGCTTGTCCGTCGCGACGACGAACGGCACGCCACCGAGTGACAACTTCTCCGCCGTGGAGAAGAAGCTGACGTAGTAGGGATATTGCGTGATCGTGCTGACGACCGGCCCCGCATCGAAGACGCGCGCGGTGAGTCCGGCCTGCTGTGCGGATATCGCGGCAGCGAGCCCACATGGTCCCGCGCCGACGATGAGGAGATCGATCATCAGAGTCCGATGATCTGATCTCGCCGCGTTCCTACACTCACATACGTGATCGGCGCTTCCACGAGTGACTCGATACGATCGAGATACTTCCGCGCTTCGGACGGCAGGTCAGTGAGCGCTCGCGCATCCGCCGTCGACCTCTTCCAACCGGGGAACGTCTCGTACCGCGGCACCACTTTCTCGAGCGCAAGGAGATCGCTCGGAAAATCTTCGTGTACCTCGCCGTCGATCTCGTAGCCCGTGCAGATCTTCAGCTCGGGCAGCGTGTCGAGCACGTCCAGCTTCGTCACCGCGAGGTCGCTCAGGCCATTCACGCGTGTGGCATACTTCACGACGAGCGCATCGAACCATCCGCAGCGACGCGCGCGTCCGGTCGTCGCACCGAACTCATTGCCCAGCGCACGAACTTCGCTCTGGAGCGGCTCGACGAACTCCGTGGGCAGCGGCCCGTTGCCGACGCGCGTCGTATACGCCTTCACCACACCGAGCACGCGATCGATCTCACTCGGTCCGATACCGACGCCGATCGACGCCCCGCCTGCCGTCGTGTTGCTCGACGTCACGAAGGGATACGTGCCATGATCGATGTCGAGCAGTGAACCCTGTGCGCCCTCGAGCAGCACCGCGGCCTTCGCCTTCACGGCGCGATGCACCGTGAGGCTCACGTCGTCGGCGAGCGGGAGCAGGCGCAGTGCGAGCCGTTCGAGCAGCGCGACCACGGCGTCGACGTCGATGACCTTGTCCGAGCCATAGCGAACGAGGCGCGCCTGCGCGTTCTCCGCGCCTTTCTCGACGACTTCGCGCAGCCGCTCGGGGTGCCGCAGGTCGAGCACGCGCACGCCGCGCCGGGCGACCTTGTCCTCGTACGCCGGTCCGATGCCGCGGCCCGTCGTGCCGATTGCCTTGCTCGACGCGCTCTCCCCGTCGACGAGCTTGTGATACGGCAGCACGAGATGCGCGCGCTCGCTGACGTAGAGTCGGCCTTCGACGTCGACGCCCGCTTTCACGAGACCGTCGATCTCGTCGAACAGCGTGTCGGGGTCGAGCACGACGCCGTTGCCGATGGCGCAGCGGACGCCCGGATGCAGGATTCCGCTCGGAATCTGGTGGAGGACGAAGGTGCGGTCGCCGAGGTCGACCGTGTGTCCCGCATTGGCACCGCCCTGGTACCGTACCACCCAATCCGCGCGCTCCGCCAGGACGTCGACGAGCTTGCCTTTCCCCTCGTCGCCCCACTGTGCGCCAACGACGACGACGACGTGTGATTCCGATCCGAACATGGTGCTCCCGAGCGTCTGCCTGCTGGAATAAACGCACAACGCCCCGCGGGGTGCGGGGCGTTGTTCGAATCTAGGTTGCGGGGGGCGAGAGTCAATCGCGCGAGCCGGGAACCGAGGTCGTCACGCGAACGCGTCGGGGGCGATGCGCCGCGCGAGCGGGCCGGCGACGGGCACTTCCCATTGCTCACCACGGTACGCGCGCCACATCAACAGCAACCAAAGCACGAGCGACCCGAGTCCCAGCACGAAATTCAGGGCGATCGCCGCGAGCCATCCGAGCACGGGAATGAATGCCAAGAGCGCCGAGAGGAGTCCGAGCGCGATGGACAGCCCGATGATGAGGACGCCGGTCGTCACGGCCTGCGCGGCGTGAAAGCGCACGAAGCGATTCTCCTTCTCGAGTACGAGAAAGAGTACGCCGGTGATCGGTCCGAGTACGTAGGCGAGCGCTCCGGCGACGTTCGGGGCCATGCCCGTGCTGGTGCTACCGACTGCTTGATTCTCCATCAACGTTCTCCTGACCGAGGGGACGGACCACGGGAAATGCAGCGTGCTACATGCCAAGAATGGGAATGCGGATGCCGCCGGTGATGCGGACATCGTGCTGCTTCTTCTCGCTCGTCTTGGTGCCGCTGTTGTCGAACGAGGCGTCGTAGAGGTAGTCCTCCACGGATCCGGTGAGCGCGATGAGTTGGCCCAGCCGAATGCCTGCCCCCGCACCGATGACGCCTCCGATGTTCGTACCGTCCGTCAGGCCCGACAGTGTGCCCACGCCATTATGGAAAGAGTGCCGAATGGCGCCGCCGCCCCCGCTCACGCTCAGCCACACCGGACTGGTACTCGGTATGAGGTAGAGCACGAGCTTGCCGACGCCAGAGAGAGTCGTGACGTCAGTATTCGCGGTGACGCCAGTCGAATCCAGGTTCACGCTACCGGGCGAATATCCGACGTCAGCCAGCACGCCTACCCGCGAGGTGAACATCACGCCGAGCCGGCCCCCGACGGTGATCGCTGAGCTCATCTTGAAGTTCTGCGCGCCGGTCGTCGTGCCGGTGCCTCGCGAGAGTGTGAGCAGATCGGCTGTCGGCATCACGACGCCGATATACGGGCTGAGCGAGAAACTTCCGCCTTGCGCTTCGAGCTTCTGTGTGCCGTCTGCGGCCGATTGGGCGAACGTGGGCGCGGCGACGAATGCGGCAGCGAGCGCGAAGGCTGCGCTGCGAATGAACGTGCTCATATGGTGCTCCAGTTCAGGGTTGATTAGTCGCGGGAACCATCGATTTCGTTGTCGTTCCTTTCGGCCGCTGTGTCGATCACTGGACAGAGCCCTTGCGGGCCTCGATCTGCACCCACATCTGCCAGAAATAGTTCGCGCTTCGATTCAGGTGGTTGTCCACGAGGTCCGCACCTGTCACGCCCTTCGGGATCCCGCCGGCGAACTGATATCCGTTCGACGGAGCAGTGCGGACGTCGCGCACGAAGTCGGGGAGCATTCCATAGTGTGCCACCCCTTCCGTGTTGTAGTTCCACGACTTGTTGCCCGACTGGCTCATCGGAAACGACGCGTCGTAGACCACCCGGTTGGCACCGCCCGGCGGTGGACCCTTCACGAGCCCATTGAGGTCGGTGCCGAAGGAGACGGCACCTGGCTGGTAGTACGCCTTCGTGGTGTCGGTGCTCATGTAGCCCATGTTCGTGATCGCCGTCTGGTACAAGCGCGCCCAGGCATACGAGTGCGAGCCGTCCGAGCCAAGCCCGAACATTCCGTGCAGTTTGCCCAGCCGCGCCATCTGCGCTGGAGTCCTGCTGTTCTCCGCATCGGAGCCAGCCTGGCCACGCACCCCCGTGTGCCCCGACACCACCGGATAACCGAATGACTCGGCGAGGGTGAGCGTGGCGTCTGCCGTCTTCTGCGACATGTGATCGATGTCGACGATCATGCCGCGCTTCATCATCTCCTTGATGGCCGCGACGCCCAGTGGTGTGAGGTCACGTGCGTTGCGGTGACCGAAACTCTTCGGTGGCTGGCCCGCCGGCTGTGGCGACGGACACGTCGGCGGCGCGCCCGGATGCCGCAGGGGATCGAGACCGAGCTTCACGAATGCGCCGACGTCGCGCAGCAGGTCGGCGCCGCTCGAATACTTGTGCGTGATGTCGTCCGTTACGTCGGCGCACTCGATCGTCCAGTACGCGCCCGCCTCGCGAAGGTTCGCGGTGTTGAAGTCGTTCTTGTAGATCGCCGTGCCGCCGAACGCGTTGTCCATCACGTGCACCGGAAACACGTAGCGCACGCCCAGGGCATAGAGCCGCTGGATCTCGTTCGCGACCATCACCTTTCCCGCGGCGAGCGGCAGGTTGCCGATCGGCGGCGAGTTGAAGTTGCCGATGTTGTCGATCTCCACGCCCAGCACGACGGCAATCCTGTTCGACTGCACGATGCGCTTGACGTCGGCCGCATTGAGCGCGACTTCCATGAAGTCAGGATGCCGGCTCACGAAGAGCTTCATCTCGACCAGTTGAAGATCGGCCGACGCCTTGTCATCGGTGGGGCCATCGCCAGGGCCGGAGAAAGCGTCGGCGAGTGTCTTGTTGTTCGTCGCCAGCGCGACCATCACGCGGAGTCCGCCGTCGCGCGCGCGCCTGACCCACTCGAACCACATCTTCTGATGCGTGATGTCGTTCCACTTCGGCCATTGGTCGAACGCCGGATAGCCGCTGGCCGGACTACCTGTGGTGAGCGCACCGTTCGCCTGCTGAAACTCGTGTCCGAGCAGCTGACGGAAATTGTCGCCGCACGGAAAGTTCACGAGGTTCCAGCCGCCATGTGATGGCCGGTCATCGCCGAGCGCGTGAGCCATCGACGACGCCCGCACGCCCTTGTGACACGACGCATCCGCAGGGAGCAACGCCCCGATGTCCACACCGCCGTGCACCAGCTTGCCGCCGAATGCGAGGTTGACCATCGGATGCGTGTGCAGGTCGACCCAGCCCGAGAGCACGAGGTCGCTCACCATCACCTGCACCTTGGGGAAGTCCGTGATTGGAGTCGATACCTTGCCTGGCATGTAGTAGCTGCCGACGATCCACTCCTGTCGTCCGGGAGGAACCCCGGTGGCGGTGAACGTCGTCGTGCCGCCCTGCACCTGCACGCCGCCGTTCGTCGAACCCGGTCCGAACAGGCCGTAGTAGGACACGTTCGCCACTTGCGCCCACGACAGCTCGACCGTTCCGGGCCCCGTCTGCCTTGCCGTGAACACGCTGGTGTTGTACGGCGTGATCGCCGGCGGCGGTGGTGACGCCGGTGATGGTGACGCCGGTGGTGCGGCGGGCGCCGGTGTCCTGGCGGGAGGCGTTGCGGTGAGTGGCGGTTGTGTCGGCGCCCTCACGGTTCCCACGGCCACCACTGGCTGCTTCGCCGCATCGGCGCATGCCGGCGAATTCGACGCACCCATCGCCTTGCCGAGCGGCACGGTGGTCGTCGCCTGCTGCGATACGCCGGAAACGCGCTGCGCAGCCGGGACGGTCTGCGCCGGATACGTCGCCGTGATCGTCGCGATGGTTCCTGCGACAGCACCCTGACAGCCGCACACCGAGAAGAAATTGGCGCCGCTGTACTGCCCCGCCGCAGACGTCCCGTCGGGCGACGTGACGAGCATGTCGAAATCTTCCATCGCGACGCGCATGCCATTCGGCCGACGCGGCGTCTCCTTGGTGGCCGGATCGACGATCGCGAGTCGCACAGCGGCGCAACTCCCGATGGGCTGCGGGTTCATCGTCGCGGTGACCGTTATCGTCCACGGCCCCTGCGCACGTGCGGAAAATGGAGCGACCAGACACGCGGAGAACGCCACCAACACACGGAGTCGGATCACGGCTTGGCCGGCTTCGCCGACTTCGTCACCGGCTTCGCGGCCGGCTTGGAAACCCTCACCGTCTTCACGCTGCCGGTGGTCACCCATTCCTTGATGATCTCGACCTGGATGACCTGGAGCCGCTGCACGGACGCCATGTCTCCGCCACTTGCGGTGAGCGACAGCTTCTGGATCTCTGGCTCGTACTTGAGGGCGATCGCCTGCCACCGCTCCAGCCGCGCCTGCGCCGCGAGGTCTCCGCCGCTCGCCGCCATGGCCACCTGCATCATCTCCTGCTGGAACGCCGCGATCGCGCGTGCGTCGGCCTCCGTGAATCCACCCATCATCGGATTGCCCACGACGACTTCACCGCCGCGCGGGCTGGGCGACGTCTGCATTCGCGCCGATGCCGCCTGCTGCATCTTCGCGAACTCCGCCATGTTCGGCATTCCGGGAATGCCCACCGTGCCGCCGCCGCCCACTCCCGCGCCAGCCGCTCGGTTGGCTGCTGACTGCTGGCGCATGCTGAGCGCCTTCTGGCCAAGGCTCATCGGGTCGACCCCCATCTTCTTCGCGATGAGGTTGGTCGCGCCCACGCCCGACGCGGCGAGCGCCGCATCCTTCGCCGACACCCCCGTCACCGCCTCGAACTTCTCCGACGCCGCGCCCGCCGCCGATACCACCCGGGAGAACTTCGATCGTCCCAGCGGCGTGGTATCACCCGCCGCAAGCTTGGCGGCGAGGGCGATGCTGTCGTTCTTCGCGTTCTCCAGCCGCGCCGCCGAATCCGGGCTGATGGAGTTCTTGAGCTTCTTCAACATGCCGAACTGACCATTCGCGGCGAGCGGTGTGACCGCCAGGAGCATGAGCGTCCCGATCACGGACCGAACATTCGAGCGGTGTGACATTGTGAAGACTCCCGAGGTATGCAGCGCCTCTTTCATCTACTGTCGCGACGCGCGGAGAAGGCGCGCGCCGTCTGGCGCATCGTGTGTCGGGGGCTACATTAGCAATGCAGGCGCAGAGGGCCGTCAACGAGAGCGTCAAGCGTCTGTGACGTAAGGAGATGCGCGCGTCGTCGCGTCCTCCAGCCCCCAACGTTTCTCCATGCTGCAGCTGTTCACGCTCGGCGAGCTCAGGCTCGTAGCAGAGGACGGAACGCTGCTCTCGCGTCGAGGGAAGCCGCTCCTCCTCCTGACGTACCTTGCGCGACGAGCGTCTCGCCCCGTCGCGCGAAGCGAGCTTGCCGCCCTGCTGTGGGGCGAGCGCGAGGAAGCCAAGGCGAGACATTCACTTCGTCAGGCACTGCTCGAGCTCCATCGTCTCGTCGGCGACGGCCTGCGCGTCACGCCCGACTCCGTGCAGCTCGATCTCCGCGACCTGCAGGTGGATGCGGAGCTCTTCGAGCGCGACGTCGAAGCCCGCCGCGATCGCGACGCCGTCGCACGCTGGCAAGGCGACTTCCTCGCCGAGGCCGACGACCGTGTCGAAATGGCGCTGCGTCTCTGGCTCGAGACAGAGCGCGCAGGCCTTCGACGTCGGCTGACGCTCGCCTTCGAGCGCCTGCTCGACGATGCCGAGCGGAACAGTGGTGCGCGCGACGCCATCGCCATCGCGCGACGATGGACCGAACTCACACCGCTCGACGAGCATGCGTGTGAACGGTTGATCACGACGCTGCGGCGCGCTGGCCATTCCGTCGAGGCGCTCTCGGTCCACACGAACTTCTCTGCGCACGTGCGTGAAGCGCTCGAGGTCGAGCCGTCGCGCGACTTCCTGCTCCTCGCCGAATCGCTCTACGACGCCGCTCGCGCCGACGCGCCGGAGCGCGGACGATCGTCACTGCCGTCCGTGACCGCGCTTCCACTCGTCGGCCGTGCGTCGGCGCTCGGCAAGCTGCAGGACGCATGGCGCGTCGCGGAGTCCGGTTTGTCGGTCGTCGTGGTCGTGATGGCGGAGCATGGCATGGGTGCCACGCGGCTCTGCGAGGAGCTCATCCGCTCGACGGCCGGGGAGAGCTCGTCGCGCATCGCGCTGCATGCGGACACGGGCATCGTCGCATCGCCGGCGCAACGCGCCTACACCGCCGCCGGCGCCATCCTCAACAACCTCGCCTCAGCGCCCGCACTCGGCGGCACGTCACCCGAGATGCTCGGCGCACTCTCGACCATCGTGCCCGCGCTCCACAACAGGTTTCCGCATCTCACGCGTCCGTCCGTCGAGCCCGATGCGCAGATGCTGGTCACCGCGGTGCGCGACGCGCTCGAAGCGGCATCGGAAGATGCGCCAGTGTTGGTGTTGTGCGACGCGCTCTCCGCCGCCGACGCCGAGAGTCGCAACCTGATGATCGCGCTTGCCGACAGCGTTCGCGGCGCGGTGCTTCTCGTGTTGGTGCTCGACCCCGACGAAGCTGGCGATGAGCTGCTCGTGCGGTTGCGCGAGCGCGTGAGCAACCTTCGCGTCACCGCGTTGCGCGCGCTCACGGCGGAGGACATCGCGGAGATGCTCGACGTCGCCGCCCCGATGCCGACGGCGGAACGCGCGTCGCTGGCCGACGCAATCGTCGTCGACACAGGCGGCATTCCACTGTACGCCTCGGCGGCGATTCAAGCGTTGCTCGACGAGCAGTTGCTGTCGCCGGGCGGCGTGGAGAACGCGAACGTCGTGGCGCGCGTCAGCGAGCGCGGACTGCCCATTCCGTCACGCGCGAAGTCGGACGTGCGGCATCGCCTGCGCGCGCTCGACGCGTCGGCCCAGCGCGTCATCGAAGCGGTCGCCGTACTCGGCGCGCCATTCACCTCGGCCGACATCTCGCGCATGTCCGAGCTTCCGCCGGCGGAGATCGAGGCGGCGCTCGTCTCACTCGACCGCGCACGTTTTCTCGCGCCGGCACATGCGCGGACGCGGCCGCAGATTTCGCCCCCGGTCGTCGAGCGTGCGGTGTACGGCCTCATTCCACCACTGCGTCGCGAGTCGTTGCATGGCGCCGCCGCAGCGCTGTCGGCAGGCGCGGGCTGGCGCGGCGTGGGCGGACATACGTCGCGACGAGCATATCATCTCGAGCGCGCGGGCGCAGCGTCGAGCCGCCGACTCAGTGTACGTGGGTTCGCGGCCGCAGGTCTGGCGATCGCGATTGCTGCAGCCGCGGCATTTTTCTGGTTCAACAATCGTCCAGCTGTCGCACGCGATCGTACGGTGGCGATCTTCCCGTTCGCGGTGAGCGGTGGTGTTGGTGTCGGCTATCTGCAGGCCGGCATGGTCGACCTGCTCAGTACGAGCCTGGATGGCGTCGGCGGATACCATACGATCGATCCGCGCGTCGTGATCGCCGCGACGAACGCCCTGAACCGCACGAGTCCGATCACCGCGGCGGAAGCACAGAAGATCGCCGAGCGGCTCGGCACGACCTACTACGTGCTCGGCACGGTGGTCGACATGGTCGGCCAGCTGAAGATCGGCGCCGCGCTCTATGATTCGCGCAGTGCCGGTCCGCCGAAGATGCAGGCGAGCGCGATCGGAAGTGATACCGCACTCTTCGGCCTCATCGACCGCATCACCGCGCAACTGGCCGTGGCGCAGGGTGCGCAGTCGGGTGAGCGTCTCGCCGAGCTGGCGGCAGTGACGACGACGTCGCTCGATGCGCTCAAGGCCTATCTCGAGGGGCGGCGCGCGTATCGCGCCAATGATCTCTTCGAGGCGCTGCCGGCCTTTCAGAAGGCGGTCGCGGCGGACAGCTCGTTCGCGCTCGCCTGGTATGGCCTCGCGTCCACTGCCTCGTGGATGTTGCGTCCGGGAGAAGAGCGATACGCGGCGAGGAAGGCGGTGAGCGAGTCGCATCGCCTCACGGCCCGCGATCGCATGCTCGTCGAGGCGTTCGCGGCCTACTCCCGCGGGGCGGCGGACAGCGCGGAGCAGATGGCCACCAACATCGTCGAGACGTACGACGACATCGAGGCGTGGGTGCTGCTCGGCGAAGTGCTCTATCATCACAACTGGAAGCGTGGGCGGGCGATCTCGGAGTCGCGACGCGCGTGGCAGCGCGTGCTCGTGCTCGATCCTTCGTATTGGCCTGCACTGCAGCATCTCTCGGAGGTTGCATCGCTCGAGGGTCGTCGCGGCGAGGCCGACTCGCTGCTCGGACGCTACGAGAGCACTGTCGGCGCGCAGCACATGATGCTCGCCTCGCGTGCGCTCCGTGCCTACGCGTACGGCGATGACGCCGCTCGCGCGGCACTCGTACCGGCGCTGGCGGCAGACCGCGGCTTCTTCCTCATCGCGTCGGTGTGGTACGTCAGCGTGTACGGTCGCGACATCGAGCGGGCGAGGGTGCTCGCCAACATGCTCGTCGAGCCGTTGCGGCCCCCGGAACAGCAGGGCTTCGGACGAATCGTGCTCGCGCACCTCGATCTCGCGCAGGGCAAGTGGCGTGCAGCACGCGCCGAGCTGGCGATCGCTCGCGCGCATGCGCCGGACGACGCGCTGGAGTATCAGCTGCTGCTCAGCATGGCGCCCTTCCTGAACACGCCATCGGCGGAGTTGAATGCCGGGCGCGACGAGCTGTTGCGTCTCCCTCCGCCGAAGCTCACCGCATCGACACTGCCGTGGCCACGCACGCACAGCGGCCTGCATCCGCTGTTGCGTGCATATGTCGCGGGTATGAGCAGCGCTCGCACCGGCGACGATGCGCGTCGCACACAGCAGCTCGCGGAGCTCGACAAGGCATTCGATCCGACCGGACCGCTCGCGCTCTCCAAGGGCTTCGCGATGAGTGTCGGGGCGGAGCGATATCATCGATTGGGACAGCGCGAACAGGCCCTCGCCGAGCTCGAACGCGGCGCGCGCGAGACGCCGTTCGTCCCGGCGTGGACGTCAGGCTTCGTCTCGCAAGCATACGAGCGGTACGTCCGCGCCGGGCTGCTGCACGACCTCGGTCGCGACGATGAGGCGCTGCGCTGGTACGGCCCCTTCGGCGACAACTCGCCGTACGATCTCGTCTATCTCGCGCCGTCACTGTATCAGCAGGCACAGATCTACGACGCGCGCGGACAGAAGACGTTGGCGGTCGAGCGGTACAAGAGATTCGTGGAGCTGTGGAGGGACGCGGACCCTCAGTTGCAGCCTCTCGTTTCTTCCGCGAGAGCCCGGATTGCGCGTTTGCAGTAATGGTGTCGTCCCGACAGGAGCCCGCAAGGCGACCGAGGGACCTGCTCTTACAACTCGTCAAGGTTTCCGCAGCGTTGAGCAGGGTGCGTCAGATGACTGCTGAAAACACGATCCACGCCGCCATTGCCACGCCAATTCCGACCTTCACCGCCGCCGCCACCGCTCGGCCGATCAACGCGCCTGTCGCAACACGCGTCGCTCCGCTGCCGCCTGTGCCGCGCGATACCTCGGCCACGAACGCGCCGACGAAGGCGCCGAGGAATGCGCCGATCACCGAGCCGATGATCGGGATGGGGACGCCCATGAATGCGCCGACCATGCCGCCGATGACCGCTCCCCAGCTCGCCCGTCGCGAGCCGCCGTACTTCTTCGTGTACTTCGCCGTGAGCGTGAACTCGATCACCTCGCCGATCACCGCGAGTATCGCCACCAGGATGATGGTGATGGTGCCGATGGAACCCGGGACGAGAATCGAATAGCCCAGCGCTGCGCCAGCGATGATCCACGTGCCCGGAAGACCGAATGGAATCATCACGAGGCCGAGCAGGAGCACGGCGATGAGCAGGAGCACGGTCATGAGGCGAGCGCCTCCGCGGCGCGTGCAAGAATGGCGGACACGGCGTCGACCGACGTGCCACGCAGGTTCGCGAGCGAATCCCTCGTCGTGTGAACGCGGCGCAGCGTGGCGAGCGACCCATGACTCACCGTGACCGTCCGCCAACCTGCGTCAGACAACGCAGTGGAGTCGGTGAGCAGGCCGAGCGGCATGCGTCGCACGCGCACGGGGCGCGGTGACGCAGCGCGCACCGCGCCCACGACGTCGGTTGGAATGCGGCCATTGTACATGATCACGAGCGCTCCTTCATCATCCACGCCGTCACAGTTGAGGGCCACACTCGCCGCATGTGCTCGTGCCCACGCACGCGCACCGGCGAGGCCCAGCTCTTCCGCACTTGGCAGTAGTACACCACACGCAACATCACGTCCCATCGACGCAGCAGCCGCCAACACCGCGGCGACGCCCGACGCATTGTCCACCGCACCGTCCGACTGCGATCCCACGACGCTGGCGAGCACGGGCAAGACACCCGCCGCCGCTGCGATGAGTGCAGCCATCCACATCGTACGCGCCGGTACACCGGCAAGTGTCACCACCACGCCGGCTACCGCGAACAGGAGAGCGAGCACGAGCAGTGCGACGCCCCCGATGCGCGCCGCCGACGGAATCGGCTGCGACTTGCTGTCGAGGTGCGCGACGAGCCACACCCTGGGCTCCGCGCCACCACGCACCGCGGCGAGGTTCACTCCCGTCGCGCGCATGAATGGAAAGTCGAGCACGCCGCGGCGCAGCATCCACTGCGCATAGGTGATCGTCATGACGACACCCATCGCGAGGATCGCTGCCGTCCCCGCCACGTTGTGACCCGAAAGCGCGAGCCGGCTCGCGACGACGATCGTCAAGGCGAACAGCGCGCCACCGGCCGGGGTCGCGAACCGGCCCGGAAAACTGGAATACGCGAACACTTCTTCGCGCACGGTGAAGCCGAGTTGCTCGAGCGTACGACGCGCGTATTCACGTGCGTCGCGCTCGGATGCGCTGCCCGCGGGACGAGGCGCGCGACCCAACTCCGCGAGGTGCCGAACGCCAACGCGCTCGGCCACCGCGTCCGTCACGCCACTGGCGCCGGTTCCGCTACGCGGAGCAGCTCTTCGAGCAACGCCCTCGCCGGCGCCGCGAGCGGTTGCAGGGGTGAGCGCGGCGGACCCCCTACCAGGCCGACACGGTCGAGCGCTGCCTTCACCCCCGGAACGCCCATCTGCCCGACGATCCGCTGCGCGACCGGCGTCAGCGCCACCTGGGCGTGCAGTGCCGCGATGTGATCGCCACGCTGGTGCGCCTGCCACACATCGAACGTGCGCGCCGGCGCAAACAGGCTCACCGCGAGAATGCCGCCGTGGGCGCCCATGATCACCGCTTCGCCGAACAACACACCGCTGCCGGTGAGCACGCGGAATGATTCGCTTTGCGATCCGAGATATCGAGCGAAGATCTCAGCGTTGCCCGAGCTGTCCTTCATGCCGACGATGTTCTCGTGCTGCGCCAGCTCGCCCACCAGCTCGGGCGACAGCGAGAAGTGCATGTACTTCGGAATCGTGTAGAGCAGCACCGGCACCGGGCTTTCGTCGGCGACGCGCTCGTAGTGCTCACGCAATGCCTCGTGCGACATCGCGTCCCCGTAATAGTGCGGCGCGACGACGAGCACGGCGTCCGCACCGCGCTCGGCGGCGGCGCGCGATCGAGCGATCGTCGCGCGCGTCGACTCGGAGCCCGTGCCGACGATCAGCGTGTGTTCGCTGCCGACCTCCGCGCGCGCACGCTCGACGAGCGCGTTGCGCTCGGTGTCGTCGAGGAGTGCAGCCTCACCCGTGGATCCGGTGACGACCACGCCGATGCAGCCTGCCGCGAGATGCGCGCGAATGTTGCGACCGAAGCCGTCGAGCGCGAGATCGCCGCTCTCGGCGAATGGCGTGACGACTGGCGCGAGAATGCCGTTGAGTGCGATCACTGTCCGAGGAAGTCGAAGTTGCCGCCCTGCGTCATGCCTTCGACGCTGGGTTCGGCGACAGACGTGGAGGAGCGCGCTGGCGTCCCCGGCGTCTCTCTCGTGGACGACGACTCGGCGCTCTTGCCACTGACGCGCTGGAACATGCGCATCTTGAGCTCGAAGTCCGACGGGTTCGTCGCGGCGGCCATGGCGGTCTCGAAGGTGACCGTCTGGTCGGTCACGAGATCGGAGAGATGTTGGTCGAAGGTCTGCATGCCGTATTGGTCACGGCCGTCGGCGATGTAGTCGCGAATCTCGCCGATGCGGCTGCCATCGGCGATCATGTCGCGCACCGCGGGCGTGACGATGAGAATTTCTGCCGCGACGGCGCGGCCGTTGCCGTCGGCGCGCGGCAGCAGGCGCTGCGACACGACCGACGTGAGCGTCTCGCTCAAGCGGATGCGCACGACGTCCTGCTCTTCCGGCGGGAACATCGCCATGATGCGGAGAATCGTGCTCTGCGCGTCCGGCGTGTGCAGCGTCGAGATGAGCAAGTGGCCCGTCTCCGCCGCTTTCATCGCGGTGTCGATCGTCTCGGCGTCGCGCATCTCGCCGATCATCACGACGTCCGGATCCTGACGAAGCGCGGCACGCAGTCCCATCTTGAAGTCCGTCGTGTCCGAGCCGATCTCGCGCTGCGTGATGGAGCTCTGCATGTCCGTGTGCAGGAACTCGATCGGATTCTCGAGCGTGAGGATGTGCCGGTTCTCGTGGGCATTGATGTAGTTCACCATCGCCGCCATCGTGCTCGACTTGCCCGAGCCCGTGACGCCGGTAACGAGCACCATGCCACGCTCCGCTTCGGCCACGCGGGCGAGTGCATGCGGCAGGCGCAGCTTCTCGAACGTCGGCACCTCGAAGGGAATGACGCGCATCACGATCATGAAGCTCGAGCGCTGCTTCATGATGTTGACGCGGAAGCGGCCGATCCCCGGCGACGACCAGGAGCAGTCGTAGTCGGTGATCTTGTCGATGCGCGCTTTGTCGTCCTCGTTCGACATCAGATGCAGCGCGATGGTGCGCGTCTGTTCCGGCGTCAGCGCCTGTTTCGTGAGCGGGACGAGCTTGCCGTGGATGCGGGCGCGAAAGACGTCGCCCGCCTTGATGTGCAGGTCAGATGCACCGCGGTCCACTGCGGCCTTGATGATACGTTCCATGAATCAGTATCCTGCCTTCTTGTCTACGAGGTTGCGCAGCCGTTCGCCGGAAACGTAGCGCCGCCAATTGTCGAGGAAGAGGTCCAGTTGACGGGGCCAGAAGCGGCCCGGCGACACTGGCGAAACGTGCGGAACGACGAGCGCTGACCGAAGCTGCCATAGGCGACTGGTCGTCGCCAGTGGCTCCTGCCGGAAGACGTCGAGCACCGCGCCGCGCAGCCGTTTTGCCTCGAGTAGGTCGATCAACGCCTCCTCGTCGAGCATCGCGCCGCGCGCGACGTTGACGACGATTGCACCGCTCGGCAGCAACGCCAATCGCGTCCGCGTCATCAGCTCGTTAGTATCGGCCGTGAGGGGCGCCGCCAGCACGACCACGTCCGCGCGCGGCAGTTCGGCCTCGAGCTGGCCCATGCCGACCACCGCCGCGAATCCCTCCGGCGCCCCCAGCTCGGGACGACGACGAATTCCCGTGCAGATCGCGCCGAGTGCCGTGAGTCGGCGGGCGGCTTCTCCGCCCAGTCCACCCACGCCGACGATGAGGATCCGGGCGCCATTCACTTCGCGGACAGGCGAGTCGTCGGCGACGAAAAACGACTTGTTCCATTCGCCGCGCTGCTGCTGCGCGACGGCGACGTCGAGTCCGCGCATGAAGTACAGGACGCCGGCGACGATGAACTCTCCGATCGGCGGTCCATGAATGCCCGCCGAGTTCGTCAGCATGACGTCCGAGTGCGCGATGCCCGTCTTGAGAACGTTGCCCACGCCGGCCGCCGCCGAGTGCACCCACTTCAGCTTGGGCGCAGCGCGAAAGAGGTCGTCGGTGAGTCCGAAGCCGAAATAGATCTCCGCGTTGGCGATCAACCGAAGTCCATCCGCGGTGGCGCTGGTGGGTCCGTCGCCGTCGGAGCTCGTCGGTGCGTCCACGACGTCGACCACCCAGCCGGTCGGCGCTTCCCGCTCGAGGCGCGCGAGTCCGCCACCGTTGAGCGCCCAGTTCCTCGATGTCGCCGCGAGGTCGATGACGAGATGCCGTGGCTCAGTCAACATGCACTCCATACACGTAGTCCTGCGACAGCAGCGCGGCCATGGCGATGTCGAACTGGCGTGAGGGACCCGAGACTTTCAGCTCGAACGTGCGGTCCTCGGGGTGGTCGAAGACGCGATGCGAGTCGACGCGGATGCCGTGCGCATGCAGCGCGGTCGCCACCTCGTTGAACTCCGTGGCGACGCGGGCCCGAATCGTCGCACTCGCGACGCGCCGCGCACGACGCACCCAGTGCTCGAGACCGCCCAGGCCGGAGAGCACGAAGGTCACGAGCAGTCCCGCGCCGATGCCTTCGACGTAGAACCCCGCACCCACCGTCATCCCGATCGCCGCGACGACCCAGATCGTCGCCGCCGACGTGAGCCCGGTGACCATCCCCTGCGCCTGCATGATCGTCCCGGCGCCGAGGAACCCAACGCCACTCACGATCTGCGCGGCGATGCGCGCTGGGTCCCCAATGCGCTTGCCGTCCACGAGTCCAATCTGCGTGGACAGGTCCATCAGCAGCGCCGCCCCGATGCAGATCAGGATGTTGGTCCGCAGCCCAGCCGGCTTGCCGGCGATCTCCCGCTCGAATCCGATGATGCCGCCGAGCAACACGGCGAGCAGCAGCTTGACGAGGAGGTCGATGCGCAGCGTGCGCGCGACCTCCATCACCGTCGAGAGCCCTATGTCCTGCGCAGTCGGAACGAGAATGACAGGCTCCCGCCCGTCGTCGGATCAGAGCAGGTCGAGATCGCGTGCGTCGCCCTGCGTCGAGTCCGGCGAACTGTCACCGTACGCGATGCTGCGCGCCTGCGACTCGAGCGCATCGATCTCCGCTTCGTCGGGCTCGGTCGGGGTGGAAAAATTCCGGAAGACGGTGCCGCCGCATTGCTCGCAGGTGGCCGCCGCCGGAACGTCGTTCGTGAAATACTTTTCCTTGCCGCAGGTAAGGCAAACCAGCGTGACTACGCCCTTCGTTCCGTCCGTCGCCATGTCGTGCTCGCTGAAAAAGTGCGAGCCGAAGGTGCAAGAGATGTGCGGGACCGATTGGCCGCTGGCGTCGGGTTGGGTAAAACCAACGTGGAGAACACGATGCGACGCCGCAAGGGTGTCGTCCCGACAGGAGCGCAGCGACCGAGCGACCTGCTCATCCGCCGTACGTGCCTAGTCGAACCCCATCCGGTCGCGCACCCCCCGCATCGTCTCCGTCGCGATTCGCCGGCACGTCTCCGCCCCCGACGCCAACGCCTCGTCCACCGCGGCCGGTCGTGCGCGCAAATCCGCGGCTCGCGCACGAATCGGCACCAGCTCGACCTCCATCGAACTGGCCAACACCTTCTTGCAGTCGATGCAACCCCAGCCCGCCGTGCTGCACTGTGCCGCCACATGGTCGACCGTGGCCGGCGGACTGAACGCCTTGTGCAGATGATAGATGTTGCACACCTCGGGCGTCCCCGGATCCGTCTTTCGGATCCGCTTGGGATCCGTCATCGCAGGCCGCAGCTTCGCCCAGATCTCCTCCGCCGACTCCATCAGGCCGATGGTGTTCCCCATCGACTTCGACATCTTCGACTGTCCGTCGAGCCCCATGATGCGGCGCGTCGGCGTGAGCTTCGGCTGTGGCTCGGGAAAGAAGTCCGCATCGGGCGCGTAGGTCGCGTTCCACCGGCGCGCGATGACGCGCGACAGCTCGAGATGCTGGACCTGGTCTTCACCCACCGGAACCGTGTCGGCGCGATAGAGCAGGATGTCGGCGGCCTGAAGGATGGGATAGTTGAGCAGTCCCGCGCTCACGCTCTCCTGCCTCGCCGACTTGTCCTTGAACTGCGTCTGTCGCTCGAGCTCGCCCACCGGTGTGACGGTGTTGAGGATCCATGCGAGCTCGGTATGTTCCGGCACGTCCGACTGCA
>JBDSML010000217.1:0-15877 GCA_039915865.1 Gemmatimonadaceae bacterium
GCGGAGCCCGCCCATCGCTGATGCCTGATGTCGCCAAGCTGAAGAAAAAGGCCGCCGAGTTCGAGCTCAAGAAGCAGTTCGACAAGGCGTTGGCGGTGTACGTCGAGATCCTCGATGGCTACGACAAAGCCTCTGATGAGGAAGTCGATGTTTCGCTGTTCAATCGGGTCGGTGACCTCTACCTCAAACAGGGGAGTGTCGGCGACGCCGTTGATTACTACGAACAGGCGGTCGACCGGTACGCCGAAGGCGGGTTCCACAACAACGCCATCGCGCTCTGCAACAAGATCCTGCGCAACTCGCCCGGCCGCGCCAGCGTCTACTACAAGCTCGGCAAGATCAGCGCGCAGAAGGGCTTCAAGAGCGACGCCAAGAAGAACTTCCTCGAGTACGCCGATCGCATGCAGTCGTCAGGCAAGATCGACGAAGCGTTTCGCGCGCTGAAGGAGTTCGCCGACCTCTGTCCCGATCAGGACGACATCCGCCTCATGCTGGCCGAGCAGCTCTCGAAGAACGGCCGCTCCGACGAAGCCATCGAGCAGCTGCAGCTGCTGTATGTCCGCTATTCGCACGAGGGCCGCGACGCCGAAGCGCGGGCGACCATCGAGCGCATGAAGGCGATCGACCCGAGCTCCGAGCCGCGGGCACTCGGTGACGCACCGAGCCGCTCGGCGGCCGACCTCGTGTTCCTCGACCTCAACGACAGCGCGCCGCCGCGCCGCGGCATTCAGAGCAACAACCCGGCGATGCGTGGCCTCGAGCTCCTCGCGACCGGCGAAGAGCCGATCATCCCGAGCCCGCCCGTCGTTGCGGCACCGCCAACGCCGCCGGCACCGCCGCATCCGTCCGCACTGGTCAGCGCCAGTCCGGCGCCCACCGAAGAGCTGCTCGACACGCCCTTCCTCGAGCCCGCAGTGCTCGACGGCGTCACGCGCTCAGCGGAGCACGATCGCGTGGCCGACATCGGCGGCAGCCTGCTCGAGGGTCTGGAGTCCACGTCGTTCATCTCGCCGGTCGAATCTGAGGCGCCACGCGAGTTGCTCGACTTCGAGCCGACGAGCTTCACACCGCCTACGCCCACATCTGCGGCGCGGCCCGCCATCGATTCGTCCACCGAGCTGCTCGACTTCGACCTGGGTGCGACTCCCGGCGCTGGGTCAACCCGCATTCCGAGCGCGGCCGACGTCCCCCTCATGGACTTCGGCGAGATCGAGTTGCCCCCGGTAGAGTTCGATGAGCCCGAAGAAGAGTCCCACGACCACCGCGGCTCACTACTCGGCCTTCCGCTCATTGCGGATGACGACGGCGATGAGCCAACGGCGGACGCGACCCCGGTCGACGACGACTCCACGATCGGTGGCGACCTCCAGCTGATCATGCCGGACGGCACGCCTGCACGTGGCGCGCGCGCGCAGCCGACACCCACGGACGACTTGCCACTCATCGATGTCGACGGAACGCCCATCGGGGGTGTTCCTCTGGTCGAGGAGATGGTCGAACCAGTCGTCGATGAAGAAGTCCACATCCCGCTGATGGATATCTCGCTGCCCACGCCGGGCGAAGCCATGGCGAGCATCATGGATGCGGGTCGCAACAGCGTCGAGATGGATATCGTCAACGGCGTCGAGATGAATGCGTTCGACACCGTCGAGCCAGAGGCATTCGACCACGTCGAGATGGATTCGTTCGATGCCGTCGAGGCCGAGGCGCTGGAGCTCGAGCCAGCCATTGCCGACGCTGCCGATCTCGCCGGCGAGGAAGAGTCGGCGACGAGTGAGGACGACGATCTCGACGACATTCAGGGCGCCCCCATTCCGCACCGGCAGTCGACCGTCATCGCCAAGCAGGACGTCGACCTCCTGCTCGCGCTCTCCGAAGCGGATCCCGACGACAACCTGCTGCGCCGTCGTCTCGCCGAGGCGATGCTGGAGTCGGGCGATCGCGAGGGCGGTCTCCAGGAGCTCGAGACGGCCATGGTCGGTTTCGAGCGCCATGACGATCTCGCCGCCGCGTCGAAAATCGCTGACGAGATCGTTCTGCTGAATCCGAGCTCGGTGCGTCACCACCAGAAGCGTGTGGAGTATGCCTTCCGCACGAACGAACGTGGTCGCCTGATCGAAGCCTATCTCCAGCTTGCCGACGCACTCTTCCGCGCTGGCCAGGCGGAGAAGTCGCGCGCCATCTATCAGCGCGTCATCGACCTCTCGCCCGACGACCTTCGGGCGCAGTCCGCGCTCGAGAGCTTTCCGGCTCCGGAGCCCGAGCCCGCACCGCCACCGGCGCCGCCCAAGGGTCGCGCAACCGTGTCTGGACATGGCGTTGCCGCACCCGTGCCCGCCGCACCAAAGCTCTCGCCCACGCCCGATTACGAGTTCATCAACCTCGGCGACTGGCTGCGCGACGACGAGGTGAAGAAGGACACGCGAATGATCGTCGACGAGCAGGAACCGACCGGCGACGAGGAGGCGGATTTCCAGGACATGCTCCAGAAGTTCAAGCAGGGCATCGCCGAGAACGTCGAGGAAGAGGATCACCAGAGCCACTACGACCTCGGCGTCGCCTTCAAGGAGATGGGCTTGCTCGATGAAGCCATCGCCGAGTTCCAGAAGGCGTTGCGTGCGCCGGCCAATCGCGTGCCGACGTACGAGGCGCTGGGCCAGTGCTTCATCGAGAAGGAGCAGTACCCCATGGCGGCGACGATCCTCGGTCGCGCCCTGCATGAGCCGCACATGAGCGAGAACCAGCTCGTTGGCGTGTTGTACCTGCTCGGCCGTTGTGCGCAGCAGCGCGGCCAGCGCGATGCCGCCATCGAGTACTACCAACGTGTCTTCGTCGTCGACATCCAGTTCCAGGACGTCGGCGAACGTCTCGCCGCCGTCGAAGGCGCCCCGTCGTGACAGGCGCCGTCGCGCGGACCCGCTCACCGGTGACCGCTGCGCTGCGAGAGATTCAGGCGCCGGTCCGCGAAAAGCTCGAGGAAGTGGTCGCCGAGATGAAGCGCGTCGTCTCGGCGGACCTGCCGCTCATCGAACAGGTGAGCAGCCATCTGCTGCAGATTCGCGGGAAGATGTTTCGGCCCACGCTCACGCTTCTCTCGAGCGAGACGGCCGAGTCGTCCGAGCCGAGGGTCGTCACGCTGGCCGCAGTGCTGGAGTTGATGCACCTCGCCTCGCTCGTCCACGACGACTCGGTCGACCATTCCGCCCTGCGTCGCGGTCTGCCCACGGTGAACTCGCTCTTCAGTCATCAGGTGAGCGTGATCATGGGCGACTTCCTGTACTCGCGGGCACTGGAAGCGCTCGTGTCGCTGCGCGACATCGACCTGATGCGCGTCCTCACCGCGGTGTCGACGCAGCTCACGATCGGCGAGATGCGCCAACTCGCGGCGGTGGACGCGCTTGCGTTCACCAGCCAGGACTACGAGCTCCTGATCCAGGCGAAGACGGCGTCGCTGCTCAGCGCCGCCTGCGAGACGGGCGCGATGTGCGGCGCGATGTCGCATCGCGAGGCCTTGCGCCTTTACGGCGAACGGCTCGGCATGGCCTTCCAGGTTGCCGACGACATCCTGGACTACACGGAGACGGCGTCCGTCACCGGGAAGCCGTCGGGACTGGACCTCAAGGAGCACAAGGTCACGCTCCCGCTCATCGTCGCGCTGCCGAGGCTCGAACGTGGCTCCCGGGCCACTGTCGAGGCGCTGTTCGCCACCGAGGCGCCAACGGATGAGCAGGTTGCCGAGGTAATCGCTTTAGTGGGCGAGGCAGGCGGCATCGACGATGCACGACGCCGTGGAGAGGAATTCGCAAAGGAAGCGGAAGACGCTCTCGATTCTCTGCCCGACACGCCGGCGCGCGCAGCGCTCGCCGACGCTATCCTCTATGTCATGGACCGGCGCTCCTGATGGCCCCACGCGGATCTTCCAAGCATCGGCCGGTGTTCCACGCGGTGACACTCGCGATCGGATTCATCGTCGGGGGCGCCATGACGCAAGTCGCCCGAGTCTTTTTGCCGCCGGGTGCGGTGAAGGAGTTTTTCACAACAGGAGTCCGGCCGTCCATCGGGCCAGCCTCCCTTGATCTCGTCATTCTGAAATTCACGCTCGGCCCCGTCGCGCTCGACGTCAGCTTGTTGAGCCTGCTCGGGGTGCTCATCGCCTATCTCATCGCACGGTCGCTCTTCTAAGGAGACCCCATGTTCGGCAATCTCGGTTTCGGCGAGCTGATGATCATTCTGGTCATCGTCCTCGTACTCTTCGGCGCCAAGCGCATCCCGGAGATCAGCGCATCCTTTGGAAAGGGGATTCGCGAGTTCAAGAAGAACGTCAACGACGTCGAGCGCTCGATCACGGAGCCTGAGCCGCGCACGGAATCGCGACTGCCCGCCGGCGACCCGGCCATTCGTCGTGAGACGGCCAACGAGGAAGTTCGCCCTGAGCCCAAGCGCCTGATCTAGGAGCTGGAAGGAAGGGATGGCAGGATGACGCATGGACGGGTAAAACGAAAAGGGCACACCGTTCATGTATTCGGTGTGCCCTCCGTCGTTTCCGTCATCCCTCATCCTGTCATCGCGTCTTCCGAGAACGTCAGGTCGTCGTCGCCTGTCTCCGGAGCTGCGCGTTGAGCTCCTTCCGTCGGTCGGTGACGGTCGCACTCTTCCGCAGATCGTCGAGATACATCTGGAGTCGCGTCGACCGAAGCTGCTGAATCCGACGCGCCCGGAGATCCTTCTTCTGGGCTTCGAACGTCGCCTTGTCGCTCGGTTTCCGCGCATCCGTGCGCAGGACGAACACGGCGTCCGACTGGCGGATGGGCGCGCTCACTTCGTTGAGCGGCTGGACGAAGGCTGCGCCGATAGCCTCCTTCAGGCTTCCGATTTCCTTTGACGCACCAACGCGAGTGACCATGCCGGTCTTGCCGATCGTCATGTTCTTCGCCGCGGCGGCCGTCTCGAGCGATGTGCTCCGTGCCGCCGTCGCCAAGCTCTGTGCCGCGGGAATGGAGCCTTCGACCGCGCGATCCTCGATCACGCGCTCGCGCACCGCCGACTTCACGGCGTCGAACGTCTTGCCACCTTCGGACAGCGAATCGAGACGCGCCACGTAGTAGCCGTCGTCTGCGTCGAACAGGTCGCTCGTCTCACCGACCTTCGCACCGCCGAATGCCCACGCGCTCACACTCGGCACCAGCTTGCCGTTGGACATGGCAGGCTGATTCTCGTTTGCCTCGACCTTGTATGGCGTGAGCGAAAGCGCCTTGGCCGCGTCGTCGAACTTGTGCGGCTTGTCCGCTCCGGCAACGAGCTTCGAGAGATCATCCGCCAGACGATCCACCTTCGTCGTCGACGAATCCGTCGGCTGAATGCGCAGCAGGATGTGGCGAAGTCCGAGCGTGTCGCCCTTCCTCGAGTCCACCTTGATGAGATGATAGCCGAACTGCGTCAGCACCGGCTGCGACACCTCGCCGACAGCCAACGTGTTCGCCACCTTCTCGAAGTCCGGCACGAAGCGCCCCTTGACGCCCTTGCCGAGATCGCCGCCCTGCACCGCGGAGATCGAGTCGACCGACTCGCGCTTCGCGACGTCCTCGAACTTGGCGCCGCCCATGATCTCGGCGCGCAGCCCCGCCAGCTTGTTGCGCACCGCGGCGCTGTCCGCCGCGGTCACGACACGCGCAATGTGCAACACGCTCAACACCGCATGGCCCGGGCGGTCGAACTCCGCCTTGTGCGCATCGTAGTAGGCGCGCAGGTCGGAATCCTCGATCTTCACTTCGCCCTTCGGCGGCTGCGGCTTGAACGCCACGAAGCTGATCGAGGCGCTGTCGTTCGCATCCTGCCACGCGCGCCAGAGATCCTCGTCGGTGACATAGAGACCGCTCGTCACCTGCTCGAACAGCTTCTCCTTCGGCACCTCACTGCGGAAGTACTGCTCGAGTGCGACGAGCAACCCCGACTGCCGTGCCTGTGCGCTGGTCAGCAGGCGCTGGTACTTCGCCGGATCGAAGCGGCCGTCCGTCTGGAGGTCGGGCGCGTTGCGAATCCAGTTCGGCGGCGCAAAGCGTGCGTAATCACGAAGCTCGTCGTCGGAGACCTGGATGCCACGCTTCTTGTACTCCTGCGCCAGCAGCACCTCGGCGACCATCTCGTCGAACGACTGATTCTCGATCGACCGAAGCTCGTCCTGAGAGAGCGAGCGACCGGATTGCTGCTGCGTTTGCTGCACCAGCTGCTGCGAGCGACGCTGCCACTCGGTGTACAGGATGTCTTTGCCGTTGACCGTGGCCACGGCAGTGGTCGGTGTCACTGGCGCACTGCCCAGGAGACCGGAAGTTTCGACCAGAAGAAATCCGCCAACGAAGGATGCGAGGAGGATCCACATCACGATCTTGGCGGAGCTCCGCATTGTTTGGAGCACGAGACAGGACTCCTTCGAGCTGCTGGAAAACGGAAGAGGGAAGCATGAAAAGCTACCCGACGACAAGTGCTAAAATCAAGTGACGGACGCACTTCTGATTGACTTGTACCTCGTGTAGGATACCTTTGATCCTCTCCGACCACCCGCCTGCGCGTCGCCACCGAGGCTTTGATGGCCAGTACCGCCCGCATTGACGAGTTGAAGAAGAAATTCGACGAGAATCCGCGGCGATATTTCGCTCCGCTCGCCAATGAATTCCGTAAATCGGGAGACATTGAGCAGGCCATAGTGATCTGCGAGGAGTTCCTGCCGCAGCAGCCCGGTCATATGAGCGGGCATATCGTCTACGGCCAGGCCCTCTACGAAGCCGGCCGGATGCCCGAGTCTCGTACCGTCTTCGAGACCGCGCTCGGCCTCGATCCCGAGAATCTCATCGCCCTCCGGCACCTCGGAGACATCGCGCATGCCCAAGCGGACGTGGTTGCCGCCCGTAGCTGGTACCTGCGCGTTCTCGACGCCGATCCGCGCAACGAGGAGATCCAGGCGCTCATCGCCAGCATGCCGGCCGACACGTCGGCTCCCGCTGAAGCGATACAGATCATCGCCGAGGACGACTTCGATCTCGCCTCGCCGATGTCGGCGACCACGATGGAAGCAACGTCCGTCGGCGTGCCGATGGACATCGAGAAGGAAGAGCCGTCGCTGGAGGCGACGGAGCCAGAGCTCGGAGACACCCATCCGCTCGGAATTCCGGTCATTCCCTCCGTGCCCACGCCTCCGCCCCTCCCGACGACGGAGCTGATCGACGGCTTCTCGCTGCACGGCTTCGAGGCGTCGCCAGAGCGCACCGGCATCGTCGAGGCGCCCGCGCCCGCCGACGGCCTCGAGTCCACGTCGTTCACTCCGCCTGAGCACGACATCGCCGGTGCGGACGACCTCGACGACAGCCTCGATTCTGGCGTTCCGTCATTCCAGGCGCCGACCCAGGTCATTGCCGCGATCGATGGGTTGCAGGGCAGTGGCGGCAGTGTGCATCCGCAATACAGCGAGGACGTCGACACCGAGGAGTTCGCAGCCGCCGAGCGTCCCGTTCTCGACGACGGCTCGGTTCTTCCGCCGCAGGGTGATCCGCTCGCGGCATCGGCGTACGTGCATGCGGAGCCTGCTGCCGACACGGCGCCGTCGGATTCCCGGTTGCTCGACTTCGACATGGAGCGCGCTGACGCCATCGTCGAGCCCGAGCCGATCGAAGCCGCGGCAGGGGACGTGCCGAGCAACGACATGGCCCCAATGGAGATCTCCGCGTCGGTGCTCGCCGCCGAGAGCAAGTTGATCGACGCCGGCGAAACGCCGGCACCCGAGCCGGCGCTCGAGACGGACATCGTGCCTGCGCTCGAGGAGGAATTCAAACCCGTCATGGAGATGGTAACCGAGGGTGAGGCGCCCGCGGTGAGCGAGCCGTTCGTCACGGAGACCATGGCCGAGTTGTACGTCGCACAGGGGTTGCACGAGCAGGCGCGCAGCGTGTACGCACGGCTGCTCGCCGCCAATCCGGGCGATGTCAGGCTCCAGGGCCTGGTCGCCTCGCTGACGTCGGAACATCGCGAGCACGACACCGCGCCCACCGTCCGCGAGTTCCTGGCGCGAATGGCCGCTCGGCGCCCGCGCGGACGCACTGCTGCTGCGACGCCTCCTGCCGACGATGACTTCGCCGATGTTCCCACCTTTTCCGAACCGCTCGCTGCTCCGCTCGCCGAGGACGTCGCGGCCGACGCGCCGGACGGCATTCCGGAAATCGCACCGTTCGCCGAGGCTGAGGCGTCAGAGCCTGAGGTGATGCCGGAAGATTTCGGCGAGCCGCATGCCGAACCGCCGATGTCGTCGTCAGACGTCGCGCCGGCGATCGAACGCGCCGCGGCGATGCGGACACCCACGGGCTCCATCGATGCACTGTTCAACCATCGCAGCCCAGGCACGTCGGCGGATTCCGCGGCGTCCGCGCTGGCGCAGGCATTCGGGGCAACGGCCGAGGCTGAGCCGCTGATCGTCGGTCGTCCGGCACGGGCTGCATCGGCGGAGCTGTCGCTGGACAGCGTGTTCCGCGACGGGCCGTCGCGTCCACCGCGCACGTCGCAGAGCTTTTCCTTCGATCAGTTCTTCACCGCTGGTGCGTCAAACGCGGGCACGGCGGATCGCCCCGCGAATTCGCCACGTGCCTCCGGTGAAGTGGCGATGCCCGGGGAGCCGCCCGCGGAGCGCAGCGCTGACGATATCCAGCAGTTCAATTCCTGGCTTCAGGGATTGAAGCCGCGGTGAGGATCGCCGTCCTCAACGGGCCGAACCTCAATTTGCTTGGCGCACGGGAGCCCGAGGTCTACGGGCGAACGACCCTGGCCCAGGTCGAAGAGCAGCTCGCGGTCGCGGCGCGCGAGCTCAACGTGGTCGTGGAATGCTCGCAGCGGAACGGTGAAGGTGCCCTCATCGACATCGTGCACGGCTTCCGCGGTCGCATCGACGGCGCGGTCGTGAACGCAGGCGCTTATTCGCATACGAGTCTCGCGCTGCGCGACGCGCTGTCGGCCGTCAGCGTTCCGTTCGTCGAAGTGCACATCACGAACGTCTACGCCCGCGAGCCGGAGCGCCGTCACTCCATGCTTGCCTCCGAAGCGATTGGCGTGGTGGTGGGGCTGGGCACGGAGGGCTACGTGCTCGCGCTCCGCGGTCTCGTCGCGGTGCTCCGCGCGCGAGGTGCGACCGAGTGAGCGATCCGCGTCCTCGCCGGATCGCTGCGCTCGTCGACGGACTCTCAGCCGCGCACATTGACGGGCTGCTGCTCACGGGCCTGTCGAACATCCGGTATCTCACGGGATTTTCCGGCACGAGCGCGTTGCTGGTCGTCACGCCGCGCGACGTCGTCTTCATCACCGACTTCCGCTACCAGACGCAAGTCGTGGAAGAGGTGGGCGACATCGCGCGAGTTGTCATCGAGGCGTCGAGTCTCTGGACGGGCCTCTGGCAGCAGCTGACGACGCTCATGTCGGTGAAGGTGTTGGGCTTCGAGACGGCGCACATCCAGCACAGGGATTTCCAGCGGCTGGTCGAGGCGGGGGCGCGGTGGCAGTGGCGTCCCACCGTCGACCTCGTGGAGACGCTGCGCGAACGGAAGGACGACAGCGAGATCGCCCGCATTCGCGAGGCGGCGGACGTCGCCACGCGCGCGCTGGAGCTCACGCTTCCCGACCTGCACGTGGGCATGACGGAGTTGCAGGTGGCCGGCGTGCTCGAGAAGGCGTTGCGCGACGAAGGAAGTGAGGGATTCCCCTTTCCGTCGATCGTCGCGAGCGGACCCCGCTCGGCGCTGCCGCACGCGCGGTCGTCGGAGCGGGCGCTTGAGCAGGGGGACTTTTTGCTCATGGATTTCGGCGCGGAGGTCGGAGGCTACTGCTCGGACATCACGCGCACCGTGGTCATGGGCGCGGCGAGCGACGAACACCGCAGGGTGTACGACGTGGTTCGTGTCGCCAACGAGCGGGCGGCGACCGGAGTTCGGGCCGGAATGACTGGCCGGGATGCCGACGCCATCGCGCGACAGTACATTGAGCGGGCCGGATACGGGGAGCTGTTCGGTCACAGCCTCGGCCACGGCATCGGGCTCGAGGTGCATGAAGCGCCACGATTGGCGAAGACGGCAGAGGGCGTGCTCCCCGAGGGCGCGGTGGTGACGATTGAACCGGGCGTATATCGCCCGGGGTGGGGCGGGGTGCGCATCGAGGATGACGTGGTCCTCGGTGCGGACGGACCGGAGATTCTGACGCAGTTTCCGCGCGAGCTGATCGAGCTCGGCTGAGCGCCATGGCAGACCGCGGCGCGCCTACCAATGGGCCTATGATCGACCTACGCTACGTAAAGAAGCTCATCGACATTCTCGACGAATCGACGGTGGACTCGATCGAGATCTCCTCGGACAAGGGGATGAAGATCCGCATCTCGAAGAGCCCCACCGGGCGCGGCGCGATGCAGGTGGCTCCCCAGCCAATGATGGCGCCAATGATGGCGCCACAAGCGGCATTGTCGGCCGGAAGCATGACGCCAAGTGGCGGATCAGTCGCCATCGAGGATCCGGCGAAGGCCGAACCCAAGGGCGCCGCTGGCATCGAGGTGAAGTCCCCGATGGTCGGCACGTACTACGGTGCACCCGAGCCGGGAGCCAAGCCATACGTCTCGGTCGGCTCTCGTGTCTCGAAGGGCCAGACGCTGTGCATCATCGAGGCGATGAAGATCATGAACGAGATCGAGAGCGAAGTTTCCGGTATCGTCACGGAAGTCCTCGCCTCCGACGCGCAGCCCGTTGAATACGGCCAGGCGCTCTTCCGCATCGACGCACATGGCTGACCCCGCGCCGGCGGCGGCTCGCGCGGCCGACCCTGCGGGCGGCAGCTTCAACTTCAAGGCCGTGCTGCAGCAGCTCGTGCAGCGCGGCGCCTCCGATCTGCACCTGAAAGTCGGGCGTCCCCCGACGCTTCGCCTCCACGGCGAGCTCCTGCCGCTCGAAATGCCTGCGCTGCGCCCGGAGGATCTCAAGGCGCTGGCAGAGACGTTGATGACGCCGCGGCAGGTCAAGGAGTTCACCGACAACAAGGAATGCGATTTCGCCATCGGCGTTCCTGGTATCGGCCGCTTCCGTTGCAACGTGTATCAGCAGCGCGGTTCGCTGTGCTACGCGATGCGCGCCATCCCGTACCAGGCGCGCACGCTCGAAGAGCTGAACCTGCCCAAGGTGCTCGAGGAGATCGCGCTCAAGCCGCGCGGCCTCGTACTCGTCACGGGCATCACCGGCTCGGGCAAGAGCACGGCGCTCGCGGCGATGATCCAGCACATCAACGAGCATCGGCACGCGAACGTGATCACGATCGAGGATCCCATCGAGTTCCTCCATCGCGACATCAACTGTCACATCAACCAGCGGGAAGTCGGCACGGATACGGCGACATTCGCGCAGGCGTTGCGGCGCGTGTTGCGCCAGGATCCGGACGTCATCCTCATCGGTGAGATCCGCGATCTCGAGACGCTCGACACAGCGCTCAAGGCCGCCGACACCGGGCATCTCGTCTTCAGCACGCTGCATACGACGGACGCCACGCAGACCATCAATCGCGTGCTGTCGTTCTATCCGCCGCACCAGCAGGCGGAAGTGCGCTTCTCGCTCGCCAGTGCGCTGCAGGCGGTCGTGTCCATGCGGCTCGTGCCGCGCGCCGACAAGCCGGGCCGCATCCCCGCGTGCGAGGTGTTGATCAACACCCAGACGGTGCGCGACCAGATCCGTGACATGGACAAGACGCTGAACATCCCGGACCTCATTCGTGAGGGCACGGTGCAATACGGGATGCAGAGCTTCGACCAGTCGCTCATGCGGTGGTACTCGGAGGGGATCATCTCGTACGAGAGCGCGGTCTTCTTCGCGACCAGCCCGAGCGAGTTCGCGCTCCGCGTCCAGGGCGTGGCCGGTACCAGCGACACCAGCTGGTCGGGTTTCGAATCGCCTCCACCCGCCTGACCTGCCGCATGTTCAAGAAAGTCCTGATTGCCAACCGAGGGGAGATCGCGCTGCGCGTCATCCGCGCCTGCCGCGAACTCGGCGTGCAGACCGTCGCCGTGTACTCGGAAGCGGACCGCGAATCGCTGCACGTTCGCTTCGCCGACGACGACGTCTGCATCGGCCCACCGCCGGCGCGTGACTCGTATCTCCAGATTCCGCGCCTCATCGCCGCCGCCGAAATCACCGGTGCCGACGCCATTCATCCGGGCTACGGCTTCCTCGCCGAGAATGCGGAGTTCGCCGAGATCGTGACGGCGAGCAACATCGCGTTCATCGGACCCACGGCGGATCAGATTCGCGTGATGGGCGACAAGGCCGCCGCCCGCAAGGCGATGACAGCCGTCGGCGTGCCGATCATCCCGGGCACTCCGGGCCCGGTCGAGGACGTCGACGAAGCCCTCGGCTACGCCAAGGAGATGGGATTTCCCGTCATCATCAAGGCGGCGGCCGGCGGTGGCGGGAAGGGCATGCGCGTGGCCAAGGACGCCGAGGAGTTCGAGCGGTCGTTCCAGCTCGCGCGGAGCGAGGCGCTGTCGGCGTTCGGCAACGGGGACGTCTACGTCGAGAAATACCTCCAGCGTCCGCGCCACATCGAGTTCCAGATCATGGGCGACAAGTTCGGCCACGTGATCCATCTCGGTGAGCGCGACTGTTCGGTGCAGCGTCGCCATCAGAAGCTCATCGAGGAGAGTCCGAGTCCCGCGATGACGCCCGACCTCCGCAAGCGCATGGGCGACGCGGCCGTCGCGGGCGCGAAGGCCATCGACTACGTCGGCGCCGGCACCATCGAGATGCTGCTCGACGAAGACGGGTCGTTCTACTTCATGGAGATGAACACCCGCATCCAGGTCGAGCATCCGGTCACGGAGATGATCACCGGCGTCGACCTCGTGAAGGAGCAGATTCGTGTCGCCGCCGGCGAGCCGCTCTCCATTCGCGAGCTGCCCCCACTGCGCGGACACGTCATCGAGTGCCGCGTCAATGCGGAAGACCCGAACCGGAACTTCCAGCCCTCACCCGGCAAGATCGTCACGTACCACCCGCCCGGCGGCAACGGCGTGCGCATCGATTCGCACGTCTACGCCGGCTACACGGTGCCGCCGTACTATGACTCGATGATCGCGAAGGTCATTTGCCAGGGACGCGACCGGCCGGAAGCACTGGCCAAGATGCAACTCGCGCTCGAGACCTTCATCATCGAGGGCCCGACGACGACGATTCCATTTCTTGCTCGCGTCATGCAGAACCCCCGATTCCAGAGCGGCGACGTCGACACGAAATTTCTCGAGCGCGAGCCGGAACTGATGAAGGAGCCGGGCTAGGTGCGAATCGACGTACTCTTCGGCGTGCAGCAGATCACCCCTCAGGACGTCCAGGGTCGAGTGGTCGCCGTCATCGACGTGCTGCGCGCCTCGACGACGATTGCCGTCGCCCTGGCGAATGATGCGCGCGCGGTGCTGCCCTTCGAGAGCTCGGAAGAGATGATCACGCGCTCGAAGCAGCTCGAGCGCGCGTCGTTTCTGCTCGCCGGCGAGCGACGCATGCTCAAGATCGAAGGATTCGACCTCGGCAACTCGCCACGCGAGCACACGCGCGAGGTGGTCGAAGGCAAGACCGTCATGCTCACGACGACCAACGGCACGAAGGCGCTGCTGGCCGTGCAGGGCGCCCGTGACGTCGTGGTGGCATCGTACGTCAACCTGACGGCGGTGAGCGCGATGCTGCGGACGGCGCTGCGCGGCGGACACGACGTGACGCTGGTCTGCGCCGGACAGGATCGCCAGTTCGCGCTCGAAGACGCAGCCTGCGCCGGTCGGTACGTACACATGGTCTCGAAGCGACTCACGGGGCTGGACACCAACGACGCGGCGTACGCTGCGTCACTGATCGACAAGAAATTCGGCGACAACTTGATGCGGCTCTTCAACACCGCGGCGCATGGCCGGGCCCTGGCCGCCGCGGGATTCGGAGAGGACCTCACCGTCTCTGCGGCGGTGGATTCCTACCCGGTCATCCCAGTCTACCAAGACCGCCAGATCACCAAGCTGGGGCCCGAGCGCGAGCGGTAACCCCCGTGGGTAGTTCAGGTCTCAAGCGCGAGCTCAGCGGCATCGCGCTCCTTCTCTTCGCACTCTTCCTGGCGGTTGCTCTCGTCACGCTCGGTCTCGCCGAAGCGGGCACCGGCGTCGGCGTGCGCAGCAACGTCGGGTGGCTGGGCTACTGGCTCGCCCGCCCGCTCGTCGCGTTCGTCGGATGGCCCGCGGCCGCACTCACACCGCTGGTGCCGCTGGTGCACGCGCTGCGGCTGTTCGGACGCCTGGAGTCGGACACCGATCGCTCGTGGATGATCTTCTTCGCGGGCGTCGTGGCGCTCCTGCCGATCGCCATCGGCCTCGCCATCAACGCCCCGCTGGGCACCTACCCGCGCTCGGCCGGACTGTGGGGCGCGTTCATCGCGCTCTATTGGCGCGAGTGGTTCGGCGGCGTGAGCGCGTGGATCGTCGTCGCCCTCTTCGGCAGCGTCCTCACCGCGATCACGCTGCGCTGGAATCCCGTGCGCATGCTCATCGGCCGCAAGGCGGCGGCGTCGTTGCCGGTGGCGGGTTCCGCCGTGGAGGAGGCGTACACGCCGCCCAAGAGCCGTCGGAAGAAGAGGGGACAGCCCGACAACCTCGCGCTGTCGCTCGAACCGGCACCGGAGGAGTTCGACGCGATCGATCCGGTCGCCGCCCTCCAGGCCGCGAACTCGGCCGACGCCGACGCCAAGGAAGACGCCGCCATCGAGGAGGCGACCAGGCGTCGCGGCAAGAAGAAGAAGGACGACGCCGCGCCGCCGAAGCCAGGGCGCGATGAACAAATCGCCGCCGCGATCGATGCGACGGAAAAGCCCGACATGGCATCCGACGAGCTGCCGCCGACCGACCTGTTGAACGTGATGACGACGCGCAACGTCGAGCAGGGCAAGCGCGAGCTCGACGCGATGGGCGTGAAGCTCATGGAGGCGCTGCGCACATTCAAGGTGGAAGGCACGCTGGTCAGCCGCACGACGGGTCCGACGGTAACGCAGTACGAAATCGAGCCGGCGTCGGGGGTGAAGGTGCGCCAGTTCGCGAACCTTTCGAACGACCTCGCGCTGGCGATGCGCGCGGCGTCCATCCGCATCGTCGCGCCGATTCCCGGTCGTGGCGCCGTGGGTGTCGAGGTGCCGAATCCCAACCCGGAGATGGTTGGGTTCCGCGACTTGCTCGAACACGCCGACTTCAGGAACGCGCGCGCCGGGCTGCCCATTGTCCTCGGCAAGGACCTCGAAGGCAAACCCGTGATCGCGGATCTGGCGAAGATGCCGCACCTGCTCATCGCCGGTGCAACCGGATCGGGCAAGTCGGTGTGCGTCAACACCATCATCACGAGTCTCGTCTACCGGCACACGCCAAAGACGCTGCGCTTCCTGATGGTGGACCCGAAGATGGTCGAGCTCTCGGTTTACAACACCCTGCCGCACCTGCGTCACAAGGTCATCACCGACAATCGTGATGCCGCCGCGGTGCTCAAGTGGGCGGTGATGGAAATGCAGGAGCGGTATGAACTGCTCGCGGCGAACGGTTGTCGCAACCTGCAGGACTTCAACCAGCGCGTGCAGAAGGAGACGCCGCTCAAGACGCCTCGCCGCAAGGACGTCGCCTTCGAGGACAGTGTCTATCGCGGCGGAATTCTTCCGTACATCGTCGTCGTCATCGACGAGATGGCGGACCTGATGATGACGGTGCAGGGTGAGGTCGAGACGCCCATTGCCATGCTGGCGCAGAAGGCACGTGCCATCGGAATACATCTCATTCTCGCGACGCAGCGTCCGTCGGTGAACGTGATCA
>JBDSML010000230.1:0-8415 GCA_039915865.1 Gemmatimonadaceae bacterium
ACTTCTGAATCAGATCCGCCAGGAGACAGGCACATGAGCTTTTCGATCAAGAAGCAGGGGGAAATTGTCGTGGTAGACGTCGAAGGCCAGCTCATCGTCGGAAACCGCCAGGAGCTCAAGCAGAAAGTGCTCGACGAGCTCGAGCGCGGCGAAAAGAAGTTCCTCATTGATTTCGCCCAGACCGGCTACATCGACAGCTCCGGACTCGGCGTGCTCGTGTCGCTCTCCAAGAAGATTCGCGAACAGGGCGGGGAGCTCCGGCTCGCCAACCTGAACGACGATCTGCGCACGTTGTTCGAGCTCACCAAGCTCGACACGCTGTTCCAGATCTCCGACACGCGCGATCGCGCGCTGTCCAGCTTCTGATCCTGCAGTTGCTCCCGGTGGCGCGGTCCGTCTCGAGGCGGGCCGCGCCGCGTCGTCCACGGGCATTCTGCCGCGACCTTTCGCCAAGTCCGTCCTTGCCATGACCGCGACCCCAACGCCAGACGCCGGGTTTCGCGTCTCCCTCCAGGTCGACATCCCCAGCGACGTTGCGTACATCGAGCGCGTCGTGGACCTGGTCCGACATCCGTGCGCCGAATTGTCGTACAACGCACACCACCTTGCGCTCAACGTGCCGGTGGCGCTCAGCGAAGCGTTGTCGAACGCGATCCTCCGCGGTAATCACGAGGATCCCCACAAGCGCGTGCACGTCCGCGCTGACGTCGACGGCAATCGCCTCATCGTCGAGATCGCCGACGAGGGTGACCGCTTCGATCTCGACGCGAACACGCGCGACGCGACCGACGCCGACAACCTCGAGCGCGAAGACGGTCGCGGACTCTTCCTGATGCGCAAGCTCATGGACGGCGTCGAGCGCTTTGACGCTTCGCCAGACGGCGACACCGGCAACGTGGTGCGCCTCACGCTGACGCGCGCGTGACTGAGCTGAGTGAGGTCCTCTCCGCTTTTCACGAGGCGACTGGCTGCGACGCGGCGATCTGGCGTCGCAGTGAGGGCGCGGGCTCCACACTCAAACTCGTTGCAGGTACGCCAGGTGCGCAGCGCCCGTTGAGTGACTGGGTCCCCGACGGCGACGAAGCACACGAACAGGTAACCGATCGTGGGCTCATGATCGTCGTGCCGATCCGCGGACCCCGGTCGGCGTGGATCGCGCTCGGGCCATGTCCCATCGAACGCGCAGAGCTGGACCGCTACCTGAAATTCCTCCGACCGGTGCTCGCGCAGTTCCTCCAGAACACGATGGAAGTGGAGCACGCGGCCAACGAGCTTGCCGAGCGCTACGAGGAGATCAATCTCCTCTACTCGATCAGCGAGATCCTCGGCCGCACGGTGTCGCTCGAGGAAGGCGCCGCGACGATCCTCAAGGAAGTCAGCGAGACGGTCGGCGCACACCTCGGCGCCATCCTCGTCCACGACGCGGCGACGTCGAGCCTCCAGGTGATTGCGCGCACCGGCGGAGGGAGTGTCCCCACGGCCGCGATCGCACTCGACGACCCATGCAGCGTCAGCGCCCACGTGTTCCGCACGCTGCATTCACTCATTGTGGACGAGGGCGAGATGGAGTGCGACGCGGAGCGCGGTTTCCGGCGCGGCGCCATGCTCACGGTGCCGATTCTCTGGACAGCGCAGGACGGCAGCAAGCCACTTGGCATCGTGAATCTCTCGGACCGCCGGTCGGGGCAGGCGTTCACCGCCGGCGACCAGAAGCTCGTGACGGCGATCGCCAGCCAGATCGGAGCGGCGATTCAGAACGCGCGACTCGTCAGGCAGTCGCTCGATCAGCAGCGCATGCAGCAGGAGATGCAGCTCGCGCACGACCTGCAGATGAAGCTGTTGCCCGATGCCGCGCACGTCGCGCCGGAAGCCACGGTCGCGGCACTCGTCGTTCCCGCGGAAGACGTCGGCGGCGACTTCTACAATCTCTATCGCCTGTCGCAGCATCGTATCGGCGTCATGATCGGCGACGTCTCCGGACACGGGTATCAGGCCGCGCTCATCATGGCGCTGACGATGAGCGCATCGGCGATTCACGCACAGGGCACGGACGATCCCGCGGAGATGTTGCGGCGGTTGTACGTCAGCGTGAAAGAGGAGCTCAATACGACGGAGATGTTCGTGAGTGCGTTGTATGCCGTGGTCGATCGCGAGAACGGCATCCTGCGCTACGGCAACATGGGTCATCCGCACGCGTTCGTCGTCTCGCGCGACGGCGACGTCAATCGGCTCGTGGCGGGTGGCCCGCCACTCGGCATGCTCGACCAGGCGCCCGACTCGTCCCAGCGCCCGTGGGACGTCGGCGGCGACGTGCTGCTGCTCTTCACCGACGGCATTGCCGACGCGCGAAACCGCGACGGCAAGCGGCTGGACGAACAGCCCGTGCTCGATGTCGTCCGCCAGCACCGCGCGGAGACGCCGGCGCAGATCGCGTCGCGTGTGTTCGAGCTGCTCGATGCCTACACCGAAGATGTCGCGCCGAAGGACGACCTCACGCTCGTCGTCCTCAAGAGCTGAGGCGATGACCGACGACGCGCGGCCACCACGGCGCGACCGCGCGGGCTTTCCGCCAACGCGCAAGAGCCTCGGCCAGCACTTCCTCACCGACAAGCGCATCCTCACCCGCATCGCCGACGCGCTGCATCTCGTGGGTGGCGAGACAGTACTGGAGATTGGGCCAGGCCGCGGCGCCCTCACCGACATCCTCGCTGAACGTGCGGGCCGACTCATCGCGATCGAATACGATCGCGCGTTGGCCGAAGTGCTGCGGCAGCGATACGCGAAGCGACACAACGTATTGATCGCCGAAGCCGATGTGCTCGAGGTCTCGCTCGGCGCGCTCGCCGCGGGTCCGTATGTGCTGGTCGGCAACGTGCCGTATTACATCACGACGCCGATTCTCTTTCACGCATTGGTGGCACCGCGTGCGCAGCGCTCGGTGTACCTGGTGCAGCGCGAAGTCGCGGATCGACTGAGCGCTGCGCCGGGCACGAAGGAGTACGGCGCGTTGACGGTGAACGTCGCCGCGGTGGCGAAGGCCGATACGCTGTTCAAGGTGCCGGCGGGTGCGTTCTCACCGCCCCCGAAGGTCGAGAGTGCCGTGGTCCGCATCACGCCGCTCGCGACGCCGCTGGTGTCGGAGGAGGAGCAGCGGCCATTCCGATTGCTGGTGCAAGGCGCCTTCGGGATGCGTCGAAAGCAGATGCGCCGTGTGCTGCGCTCCCTCTACGCGATCGATGCCGTTGCCGCCGATGCAATCCTCGCAAGAACGGGCATCGACCCGGAGGTGCGTCCGGAGACGCTGTCTCCGGAGCAGTTCGCAAAGCTGCTGCGCGCCGAGCCACACGTTCTGCGGGAGCCGTAAGCGAAGGCCACTTAGTTGCCGTCCTTGTTCGTCAGCGCGAACGTCAGCCCTTCGAGCTCCATCGCCATGTTCACCGTCTTCACCGTCATCTCGCCGGTGGCGTGCAACTGCACCGGCGCGAAGTTGAGCACCGCGCGAATGCCCGCGCGCGCGATGCGGTCGAGCGACGCCTGCGCTTCGTCCGGCGGAATCGCCAGCACCGCGATTTCCGGTTTCTGCTCCGCGACATCCGCCTCGAAGCGCTTCATGTCGCGAATCTCGATGCCCTCGAGCTTCCGGCCGATCTTGTCGGGATTGGTGTCGTAGGCGGCCATGATCACGAAGCCGCGCTGCCGAAAGCCGCGATACTGCGCGAGCGCCGCGCCGATCTTTCCGGCGCCGATGATGACGACCTTCCATTCCTTGCCAAGTCCGAGGATCTCGCGCAAGGCAGTGGCCAACTCGGGGACGGAGTAGCCAAGGCCGCGCTTCCCGAAGGAACCGAAGAACGAGAGATCCTTGCGGACCTGGGCGGACGTCGTGCCCCCTCGGCGCGCCAACTCCTCACTGGAGACGGTGGCCAGGCCGCGCCCCTCGAATTCCTCGAGAAAGCGCAGGTATATGGAAAGACGGCGGACCGTCGAATCGGCGATGCGCTTCAAGGCTCGGCTGGGCTTGTGAATCCTTTCACAAACTCAAACTAATGGGATTTTCGAAGCGCACCAGCCACTCCGCTCCCGGGAGCGCCAACCGCTTGTACTGCATATTCATGCACTCGTGCGCGAAAGTGACCCCCGGATTATCTTCGGGTGCATGACCGTCCACGTCACCTCCGAGATCGGGCGTCTCCGCTCCGTGATCGTGCATACCCCTGGGGCCGAACTGTTGGGGGTCACCCCCACGACGCGAGAGGACTACCTCTACGACGACCTCCCGGACGCGGACCAGGCGCGCAAGGAACACCGCCGCTTCACCGCCGTCCTCGAGCGCTTCTGCAAGGTCTACGAGGTGCGGGACCTGCTGGCCGAGGTGCTGGAAAATCGGGAGACGCGGGAACTGCTCGTGCGCGAGACGATGGACATCGTTCCGAGCGAACCGCTGGCGCGCGAGATCGAGGCGCTGCCGCCGGCGGATCTCGTCACGATGCTCATCGAGGGACGCGTCGAGACGCCCGGTCCGCTCGCCAGGTCGCTGAACGAATTCGGCTACGAGTTGCCGCCGCTGCCCAACCTCTTCTTCACGCGCGATTCCGCGATGAGCGTCGGACGCCACGTGCTCGTCGGCTCCATGCGCTATGGAATCCGCTGGCCGGAAGAGCTGATCATGAAGGCGCTGTTCAGCTATCACCCGCTCCTCCGCAACGAGGGAATCCTCTACGATGGCTCCACGGAGCGCCGACTGAACTACACCCTGGAAGGCGGTGATGTTCATCCGTTGCGTGAGGATCTCGTCGTCATCGGCTTCAGCGAGCGCTCGAGCCCTGGTGCAATCGATCATCTCGCATCGCTGCTCTTCGCGAGGACGAAGGTCACGGACATCATCATCGTCGTGATGCCGAAGGAGAACACGGCGATTCATCTCGACATGATCTTCACGCAGGTCGACCGCGAGCTGTGCGTGGCGTTTCCGCCGCACTTCATCGGACCGGAGCGGCTGAGCGTGTTGCATTGGAAGAAGGGCGACCAGACGCTCAGCGAGAAGACGGACATTTTCACGGCGCTGCGAGATTGCGGCATGCCGATGACGCCGATCTTCGCCGGTGGTCCTCGTCGAGCGACGCAAGAGCGAGAGCAGTGGTCCTCCGGTTGCAACTTCGTCGCGATGCGGCCCGGCCTCGTGCTCTCGTATGCGCGCAACGTCGGCACGCTGAGCGAAATGGAGAAGGCAGGCTTTCGGATCGTCTCCGGCGTGAACTACCTCACCGGTGACGTGCGCATTCCCGACGACCAGCGTGCGGTCATCACGTTCGATGGCGCAGAGCTCGTGCGCGGCGGTGGCGGACCGCGCTGCATGACGTGTCCCGTGCAGCGCGACGAGCCGTGATCGATCCAGCGTCGGGAACGCCGCTCGAATTGAACATGACCGCGGGGATGGCCACGACGAAGGAGTCGACGCTGCTCGTTGAGCGCGCCGAGGACTATCTGCGCGCCGGACCGGCGAGCTCCGCGGCGCTCGTCGCCAGCGTCTGTCAGTTGTCCGCCGTGCCGCCCATGATCGCCGACCACCTCGCGGCAACGTTGCTCCGGGAACATCCGCGCTTCATTCGCACCGCCGATGGTGGGTGGCGACTCGGCGAGCCCGCGCCGCCGGCGTGGCGGACGCTCGCGCCGGACGACGAGCCGTTGCTGGCGTCGCTCTCGTTCGCCGTCGTCGACGTGGAGACCACCGGAGGGCAGTCGCACCTGAGGGACCGCATTACGGAGATCGCCATCGTCACCGTGCGCGACGGTGCCGTGCAGGGGGTCTATGAAACGCTCGTGAATCCCGAGCGGACGATTCCGCCTTTCGTCAGTCGGTTGACGAACATCACGTGGGACATGGTGCGCGACAAGTCGCCGTTCCGCGGCGTGTGCGAGGACGTGCTGCGCGCGCTCGACGGACACGTGTTCGTGGCGCACAATGCCGCATTTGATTGGCGCTTCGTCAGCACCGAAGTCGCGCGCGCCACCGGCCAGCAGCTGACAGGACGGCGCCTGTGCACCGTGCGACTCGCGCGCCGCGTGTTGCCGCAGCTTCGGCGGCAGTCGCTCGATTGGCTCACCATGTACTATGGTGTGGAGATCCCCCACGGCCAGCGGCATCGCGCCGGTGGAGATGCCATCGCGACCGCGCACTGCTTGATTCGCCTGCTCGAGGATGCCCATTCGCATGGGTGCTCGAAGTGGTCGGAGCTCGAGCGCTTCCTCGCCACCGGTGCTCCTGGGCGAAAGCGGCGCAAGAAGCGCCGGGGCCAACTCGCGATGCCACACTCGGTGAGCAAGGACACTACGGCCTGACATGCCACTACTTCCACTCGTAGAGTCGCGCACCATCGGATCGCTGCGCGTACATGCACTGCAGGCTGGTCTTCAGCAACTGGATGGCGGTGCGATGTTCGGCGTCGTTCCCAAGACGCTCTGGGAGCGAAAGATCCCGGCCGACGCGAGAAACAGGATTCCGCTCGGCATGCGCTGCCTGCTGATCGAGCATCCTGATGGCCTCGTGCTCATCGACAACGGCGTGGGCAACAAGGAGCCGGAGAAGTTCTACGGTATTTATGGGATCGAGAATGCGCCAATCGGCGCTGTCGGTCCAACGCAGTTGGAGAGCGCACTCGCGGAGGCCGGTTTCGCGCCGGCGGACGTGACGATGGTCATCAACAGTCATCTGCACTTCGATCACGCGGGCGGGAACACCAAGCGCGACGAGCATGGGAAGATCAGCCTTTCCTTCCCGAAGGCGATATACGTCGTCCGGCGGGGGGAGTGGGAGTGGGCGCATCGGGCGAACGAGCGGACGTCGGCGAGCTATTTTCCGCACAACTTCGATCCGCTGCAGGAAGCTGGTCGGCTCGAGCTCGTCGATGACGACGTCGAGCTGCTTCCGGGAATTCAGCTCCGCCATACGCCGGGGCACACGCCTCATCATCAGGGGATTCTCGTGACGTCCGGACCGGATCGGCTATTCTATGTGGCGGACTTGGCGCCAACGGTCGCGCACGTGCCGCTGCCGTGGATCATGGGGTACGACGTCGAGCCGCTGGTGTCGCTGGAGACGAAGCGGCGGATCTGGGGCGAGGCGGTGAGCGAGGGGTGGACAGTGATGTTCGAGCATGATGCGACGAATGCATGGGGTCGCATTGTGGCGGATGGGAAGGGGTACGCGTGTGAGGTGTTGTAGGGCGGAAGCGCAGGTCCCTCGACTTCTTTCGGGCCGAGAAAGAAGCATGAGCGTGAGCGTGAGCTTCAAGCGACGAGCAAGTCAGAGATTGAGCTCGCGCCTGAGCTGCAGCTCGAGCTTCGAGCTCTAGTCTGCTCAAAGCTGGACGCTCGCGCTCACGCTCAAGCTCTCGCGTGGGGTTGACTTCACCTCCGATCGGCCTAACTTCCCGTCTGACAACTAGCTAAGTGGTGACCCGTCTTCAGTGGATCACCCACCCTCTGGCCCTCGCGTAGATGCGAGGCGTGCTACAGGAGTCCTGATACGATCGGCGCGGCCCCGTCTCTATTGAGGGTGCCGCGTGTCTTCGCGGACTCCTCTGCTTTCAGAGGGTCCGCTTTTTTGTTTTTCCTTTTCCGAGGCTACGAGTATTCAGGACACCACCAAGCGTGTGCGGGTCAATCGCATGATTCGCATCAGCCCGGTCCGCGTGATCGGCGCCGACGGTTCGCAACTCGGGATTCTCGAGGTGGACGCGGCGCTCCGGATGGCGGAAGACGCCGGGTTGGATCTCGTCGAAGTCGCCGCAACGGCTCGCCCCCCGGTCGTCCGCATCATGGACTACGGGAAGTACAAGTTCGAGATGGCGAAGCAGGCGCGGGTCGCGAAGAAAAAGCAGCACGTCATCGAGCTCAAGGAAGTGAAGTACCGTCCCGGCATCGATGATCACGACTTCGATACGAAGACCCGGCACGCGCGCCGGTTCCTCGAAGAGAAGAACAAGGTCAAGGTGACCATGATGTTCCGTGGTCGCCAGGTAGCCCATCCCGAGCTCGGTCAGGCCGTGCTCGATCGGGTCAGCAGTTCGTTGGCCGATATCGGCAAGATCGAGAGTGCCGGCCGGCTGGAAGGGAAGTCCATGACGATGATTCTCACGCCCAAATAAGAGCAGGTTGCCATGCCTAAGATGAAGACGCACAAGGGCGCTGCGAAGCGCTTCCGGCTCACCGGCACAGGGAAGGTCAAGCGGTACAAGGCGTTCAAGAGCCACATCCTCACCAAGAAGTCCTCGAAGCGGAAGCGCAACCTGCGCCGCGCGGGGCTCATCGCCACGAATGGCGAGCAGAAGCGAATCAAGCGCCTCATTCAGGCCGCGTAATAGGAGCCGACCATGCCACGCGCCGTATCGAACGTCCCGCGCCTCAAGCGGAAGA
>JBDSML010000258.1:0-20301 GCA_039915865.1 Gemmatimonadaceae bacterium
CAGGGCGAGACGCTCAGCAGCATCGCGGCGCAGGTGTACTCGAACCCGGCGACATGGCGGCCGATCGCGATCCTCAATGCGATCGACGACCCGCGCTCGCTGACAGTCGGGCGCCATCTGCTCGTGCCGCAGCTTCCCTTCCGCGATCCCGAGACGGGCGAGGTCATGCGCTGATGGCGTCCCCCGCCCTTCGCTTCGCGCCCGACTTCCGGATCTCGATCAACGGCTCCGACATTCCGTCGGCGCTGCGGCAATCCATCACCAGCGTCCGCTACGAGGACGGCACGCAGTCCGCCGATCGCGTGGAGCTCGGCATTGCGAACACCGATCTCCGCTGGCTGCAGCAGCACATCAAGGGGCTCGGCTTCCATCCCTTCCCGTCTGCCCTCGCGTTCGGGCCGATGCACGCGAGCCTGACGCCGGAGGGCCTGTTCGACATCGACAACACGTTGCGTCTCTCACTCGGCTATGCGCCTGGTCCGCTCGAGGAGGTCTTCAAGGGCGACGTCACCGGAGTGCAGGCGAGCTTTCCGAGCGGTGGGCTGCCGACGATGACACTCGTCGCGCACGATTACATGCATCGCTTGAGCGAGGGCAAGTATGCGCGCGGCTTCGGCCCCCTTCCCGACGCGATCATCGCCGCGATTCTCAGCGCGGAGAACCTGCTCATCCCGCTCATCGATCCCACGATGGTCGCGGCATCGACGGCCGTGGCGGCGGTCAACCTCATCTTCAAGGGGACGGGCCGAAAGCAGAAGGGCCAGAGCGATCTCGATCTCATGAAGGAGATCGCCGCACTGTACGACGCCGACTTCTGGGTGGACGGTGACTTCTTCTACTTCAGCCGGTTCATGCCCAAGGAGTATTCGCCGAGGCTGACGCTGCGCTGGGGAGAGTCGCTGCTGGACTTCGCGCCGAAGGTGAGCACAGTTGGCCAGGTTGCCGGATCGGCGATGAAGTTCACGCTGCGCGAGATCCCGCTCAGCTTCCTCGTCAACGCCTATTGGGATTTCGACCACGAGACGCTCGGTCTTCGCGTGGTGCCGGGCGAGGCGGCCGGGTTGCTGAAGATGGTCGTGGGTCCCACGGAAGTCCGCATCAACCAGCCCATCGGCAGTCCGGCGGACATCGTGAACTCTGCGCTCGTCCTCGCGCACGAGCTGCGCACGAAGATCAACAATCGCCTCACGGCCACGGGAAGCGCCGTCGGCGATCCGCGCATTCGCGCCGGTGCGGTGATTCGCATCGAGGGCATCGGCCCCGACTTCAGCGGGGATTATCGCGTCGCCAGTGCGACGCACACGATCGATGCGGGCGGCTATCGCACGACGTTCAATGTCCGCAAGGAGCTCATTCCATGATCGAAGAGCTGTTCTCCTCCGTCGAGGAATCGATCGATGAGATCAACGAGAAGTTCTACGGCGTCACGACAGGGCGCGTCATCAACCCACTTGATCCGCTCATGCTTGGCCGGGTGCAGGTCCAGCTGCCGTTCATCGACGCGCTCGACCTGAGCCCGTGGGCACGCGTCGTCACGCCGATGGTCGGTCAGTTCGCCGGCAACTACTTCATCCCCAACCTCGGCGATGAAGTGCTCGTGGCGTTCGAGCATGGCGACGTGAATGCACCCTACGTGATCGGCTGCCTGTGGACCGCCATCGCGCCGCCGCCGCTGCCATCGCCGGTGCCGCAGATCCGGGCGATCCGCACGCTCACCGGCAACCAGATCGTGTTCACGGAAGTGCCGCCGTCAGTGACCATCCAAACGGCGCCGACGCCGCCGCTCGTGCTGCCGGCGCCACCGTCACCCGTCGGGCCGTACCAGACATTCACGATGAATCCAACCGGCGTGGAGATCGCGACGCCCACGATGGTGCAACTGCTCGTCGGGACGACGCAGGTAATCGTCACGCCTGTCGCCGTCACGATCAACATGGGACCGAGCTCGCTCACGCTGACGCCGGCGGGAATCGTCATGCACGCACCGACGATCTCCCTCATGGCCGACGGCCCCGTGACGATCAAGGGCGCAACAGTGCTCATCAACTGACGGACGCCATCGATGCCTCCTGCTGCGCGACTCACCGACAGGACCACACACCCCGGGCTCATCTCCGCGCCGGGAACGCCGACGGTGCTCATCAACGGACTCGTCGCGGCGAGCGCGGGGGACATTCACATCTGCCTGATGCCACCACTCGCCGGCCCGCATCCGCCGGCGCCGTTCCCGATGGGCAGTGTCACCGTGTTCATCGGCGGCCGCCCGGCGTTGCGCATGGGCGACGTATCGGGCTGCGGTGCGACGATCATCAGCGGCGCGCCCACCGTGTTGATCGGAGGATGATTGCATGTCCGACATGACGACCTCCGCATTCCTCGGCATCGGCTGGGCGTACCCGCCCACCGCAGCCGCGACAGGTGAGGTGGAGACCGCCGCCTACGAGGAGGACATCCGCCAGGCGATCTGGATCATCCTCGGCACGTCGCGCGGCGAGCGCGTGATGCGTCCCGACTTCGGTGCCGGCCTCGATCGCCTGGCCTTCGAACCGATCAGCACGACGACCATGTCGCTGGTGCAGCACTATGCGGAGGAGGCGTTGATCACGTGGGAGCCGAGGATCGACTCGGTGGCCGTGGCCGTGTCGGCGGATGCGCCGCATGGCCGGTTGCTGCTCGATGTCCGCTATCGCGTGCGCACGACGAACACGTTCTACAATCTCGTCTATCCCTTCTACCTGATGGAAGGTCGCACGTCGTGACGCGCCTCTCCACCACCCTCCTCGACGCGCGCGACGTCGACGCCATCGCGCGTGACGTGCTGTCGCGCATCCCGGCGTACGTGCCCGGGTGGCGGCCGTTGCCCTCGGGCGCGGGCGAGGCGGTGGCACAGATCTATGCGCGCTACCTGAAGACGCTGGCCGACCGCATCAACCAGGCGCCCGACAAGAACGCGCTCGCGATGTTCGACCTGCTCGGCATCGAGCTGCTGCCGGCGCAGGCGGCACGCGCACCGGTCGTCTTCACCGCGATGCAGCATGTCGGCGACTCGCGCGTTGCCGAGCGGACGCGCGTCGGTGCGCAGGTCGAGGGGAAGCAGGATCCACTCGTCTTCGAGACGGAGCGCGCCATCGCACTCGTCTCGGCGAACCTGGCGGATGTCTTCACGCTGTGGCCTGGCAGGGATGCCTACGCCGACCACTCTGCCGCGGCGGCAGCGGGCATTCCGTTCACGCTCTTCGAGCGCCTTCAGCCAGTGCCGCACGCGCTCTACATCGCGCATGACGGTCATCTCGCGCTGACTGGCCGGAGCATGGTCGAGGTGCGGCTCGAAATGGCGAACGCCGGCGGTGCGCCGCTCGACCTCGTCTGGGAGTTCTTTGACGGTTCGATCTGGCGCGCCTTCAAGTCATTCAAGTCGGCGACGTCGGCCGGCCTGAACGACTCACTCGACGGCTCCGCTGGACTCACGCGCAGCGGCATCGTTCGTCTCGTGGCGGACTGCACCGACACCGTGCCGACGACGGTGAACGACGTCAAGGCGCAGTGGATTCGCGCGCGCACCACGGAGCCGTTGTTGTTCTCGGCAGGCAGCGCGATCGCCGAAGTGGACCGCATCGGTCTCCGCACGACGATCGATCGTTCGCTCCCGACGAACAACTGTGCCGCGCTGAGCGAGAGCGCGGGCATTCTCGCCGATCAAGCGTACGCGGGGGAGACGAAGCTCGACCTCACCAAGACCATCCAGCCGTTCGGCCTCCGTCCGCAGATCGGCAGTGCGTTCTATCTCTCCGACGAGGAGATCCTGTCGAAGCCCGGCGCCGAGGTGACGCTGTGCTATCGGAAGGTGCTGACGCCGGAGGAGAAGGCGGATCAACAGGGTGCGAAGTTCGAGCTCGACGTGAAGACGGCGCAGAAGCTCGTGACCGACGCGGCGATTGCGGATGCCCAGGCCCTGATCGCCGCATCAAAGGCGCTTCAGCAGCTCGCGCCGGCGTTCACGATTCCCGCTGACATCGGCGCCAAGGAGGGTGCGGTGAGCGCCAAGGCCTCGGCGCTGACGACCACGGGCGTTGCCGGCATTCAGGCGCTCGACCAGGCCGCGAATGATCTCAGGGCGCTGTTCGCGCCGATGATCGGAGCGGCGAACGCCAACCCGTTGGCATTCTGGGACCTGTTGGGCGCCACGACAGGACTGTCCTTCCTCACCGTGGAGGCGGCGGCGCGCGACTTCAGGTCGTTCAACGATACGCGCTTCCTCAAGGGCGGAAACTTCGTCAAGAGTGGGGCGGCATCGGCGAAAGCGGCGATCTTCGATTTGAGCCAGCTCACGCCGTTCAGCGCCGCCATGGCCGCGGGCGCCACGCTGCCGTCGATGGACGACCCGACGCTCGCGTGGGAGTACTGGAACGGCGCGCGGTGGACGCCGCTCGCGATCACTGCGTCCGCCACGGTGGGCTCCTTCCGCGCGACCGGCACGGTGACGTTCGTCGTCCCACCCGACGTCGAACCGACGAATGTGAACAGTGTGGACGGACGCTGGATTCGCGCACGCCTCGTCGCGGGTGGCTATGGCCTCGTGCGCGCCGTCACCTGGAAGGACGCGGATTCCGGGAAGCTCAACTTCTATCCCATGGTCGAATATCGGCCGCCGACCCTCGAGGTCGTGCGACTCGGCTACCGCTGGCGCTCCAGCGAGCAAGTGCCGGAGCGGGTGTTCGCCTACAACGACTTCGCGTACGCCGACGCTACGGAGAATGCGGCAGCGCGCGGCGATGCCTTCGCGCCACTCGCGCCCGTCGCCGACCGAACGCCGGCGCTTTACCTCGGCTTCGATGCACCACTGCCCGCGGATCTCATCAGCCTCTACATCGACATCGAGGAAGTGCTCGGGGAAACCGACGGTCCGCCGATCGCGTGGGAGTACTACGATGGGAGCGCATGGCTGCCGCTGCGCGCGGAGGACGACACGCACGCGCTCGCGCTGCCTGGCATGAGTGCCCTGCTCTACCCGGGTGTCGCCAAGGGTACCCCTGCGTTCGCGCGCTTCGGCGCTCCGCGCACGTGGGTGCGCGCGCGCCTCGAGACCGACCGCGAGCCGCGACGCAGCGTCGTCAACCGCATTTCTGTAAACGCCGCGTGGGCCGCACAGCTGCAGACCTTCGAGAACGAGACACTCGGCGGAAGCAACGGCCAGCCCGACCAGGTGTTCTTCGCGCGCAGCATCCCCGTGCTCGACGGCGAGGTGCTCGAGGTGCGCGAATTGAGTGGCGCACGCGCGGCGGTCGAGGAGCCCGTGTTGCGCCACGAGCTTGCTCGCGCCGGTGTACCTGTCGAGGACATCCGCGTCGTGCGCGATGCCCGCAGTGGCAAGACGAGCGAAGTATGGGTGCGCTGGCATCCGACGCCGAACCTGCTCTTCGCGCTCCCGGGGGCGCGCGCGTATGCGATCGAGCGAACGCGTGGCCGCATTCTCTTCGGCGGACGGACGCATGGCCTGATTCCGCCGGCCGGTACCGACAACATTCGCCTGACGACTTATCGCGCCGGCGGCGGCGTGGCCGGCAATGTCCCGCGTGGTGCCCTGACGCAGATCCTCGCTGGCGTTCTTGCGCAGGGTGTGAGCAATGTGCGTGACGCCGAGGGTGGCGCGGATGGCGAGACGGTGGAGCAGTTGCTGGAGCGTGCGCCCGCGTCGCTGCGCGATCGTCGGCAGGCCATCACCGCGGCGGACTACGAATCGATGGCGCTCGAGGCGTCGCCCGCGGTCGCCGTCGCGCGCGCGCTGCCGACGACGCATCCCAGTGGCCGTTTCGCGCCAGGATGGGTAACCGTGAAGATCGTGCCGCAGAGCGCCGATCCGCGGCCGATGCCGTCGTTCGAGTTGCGGCAGCAGGTCCAGCGCTCGCTCGCGCAGCGCGCACCGGCGGCGATCGCGAAGCACATCGCCGTCATTCCGCCGACGTATCTCGCCGTCGGCGTGCAGGCAGTGCTCGCGCCGTCCGATCCGAGCAATGCCGGACCAGTGCTGGCCTCGGTGACATCGGCGCTGAAGAGCTTCCTGCATCCGCTCACCGGCGGTCCCGAGGGCGAAGGCTGGCCCTTCGGTCGCGACGTCTTCATCTCGGATGTCGCATCGATGCTCGAGTCGATCGACGGCGTGGACTACGTCGAGACATTGACGCTGTTGCTCCACGACGCGCCGGTGGGTGATCGCGTCGCTGTGCCAGTGGACAGAATGGTAGTGGCCGGTTCGTTGCTCGTCACGCTCTCGGGACGGAAGGGATAGCATGCCGCTGCCACTTCCCAATCTCGACACACGTCGCTGGTCCGATCTCGTCGACGAAGGGCGCGCGCTCATTCCGCGCTTCGCGCCGGCCTGGACGGATCACAACATTCACGATCCCGGCGTCACGCTCATCGAGCTCTTCGCGTACCTCACGGAAGAGCTGCTCTACCGCGCGAACCGCATTCCCGATCGTCATCGGCGCAAGTTTCTCGCGCTGCTCGGCTATGCGCCCAACGCCCCGCAGCCGGCGTCGTGCATCCTCGGCGCGACGCTGTCGCCGGGTTCCGGCTCCATCATCGTTCCGCATGGCACGGTGTTCGTCGCCGATGCCGGTGCTGGTGTGCGCCTGCCCTTCCATACGCGCGACGACGCGTCACTCGTCGAAGCGCAGCTTGCCGTCATCCAGAGCTACGACGGCAAGCGCTTTCACGATCGCTCCCGCGCCGCGCGCGAGCTGTTGCCGTTGCATGTGTTCGGGCCGAATCCCCTGTTGCCACATCCATATGTGGCAGCAAAGGCGCCAGCCCTCCTGCTCGGCTTCGATCGCGCATTGCCGAAGAACGTGCCTGTGCGACTGTACTTCCGCTTCGCCGGTGCGATGCGGAACGAACGCCAGCGACTGCTCGATGAAGCCGCCGAGATCGCGCTGGATTGCGTGCAGCCTCTGGGTCCGTGTGAGCCGCGTTGTCCGCCGAAGAGGGATCCGTGGTGCTCGGACGTCGACCCCGCCGGTGCGCCTGCACCGGTTCCCTCTGGCACATCGATCAGCCCAACACTGCCGCCACATCACTCGGTGCGCACGGTGTGGGAATATCTCGCCGCCGACGGATGGCATGCGCTCGACCCACTCGCTGGCGATGTCGATGATCGCACGCGCGGCCTCACGCTCGACGGGCTGGTGACGCTTCGCATTCCCGGTGACATGGCGGCGACCGCCATTGGCGTCGTCGTGACGCCGCGCTTCTACGTGCGCTGTCGGCTGCTGCGCGGCGCATACGACAGCGCACCCGTGCTGCTGGCGCTCACGATGAACGCGCTCATCACCGGGCAGGCGATGCCGGCGATCGAGCGATATACGATTGCGGCGACCGTCGTGCCCGTCGGGGCCATCGCCGCTGGTCTTCGCAGTCATTTCTCACTCGACATCGATGAGAGCGGCGTGATCCAGCGCATCGAGGCGGGCGTCGCGGACGCCGACGCGCCGGAGCTGCTCGTCGTCGACTTCACAGCACCCTCGTCCGGCAACGCGGGCGAGATTACGCTCGACCTCGTGCGATTGGCAAGCGGCACTGGACTCCCCGAGCAACACCCGGTGCTGCCTGATGCGCCTGTGTCACTCGGTCGCGTCGTGCTCCGTACCCTCGAAGCAACGGGTGCTGCATCGCAACACTGGGTCGACTGGACGCAACGTCTCGATCTCGACTCCGCGAAGCCCACCGATCGTCGTTTCGCGCTGGCACCCACGACAGGTGAGCTCCACTTCGGCGACGGTGTTCGCGGCCGCGTGGTGCCGCAAGGCGCGCCGATCCTCGCGCAGTTCGAGAGTACCGCTGCGTCTGGTGGCGCACTCGCTGCAGCGCGCGCGTGGGCGCTCGCCGACATCGCCCTCAATCACGCCGTCCTCGGTCCGCTCTTTACCCCGCTCGCCAGCGCGACGGTGAGCAACGCATTTCCCTCGGACGGTGGCGCCGACGAAGAGGACATCGGCGCGGCAGCGACGCGCGCGGCATCGGCACTGTGGTCGCACGAGCGACTGGTGCGCCTCTGTCCGAATGGCGAGTGCGCCACCCTCGATCAGATCGAACGCGCATCCGTCCTCGACCTTCCCGAGCCCGATCGCGCCACGACGCTGCTCGACTTCGAACGTATCGCCCTCGAGGTGCCGGGCACTCGCGTGCGGCGCGCGCGTGCGTGGGCGGAGCTCGATCCCGCCTATCCCGGCCTGGAGGCGTCGGGCACGGTGACCGTGGTCGTCGTCCCCGAGCTCCCATTCGGCAAGCCGCAACCATCGGCTGGCTTGCTGCGTGCGCTGCGCCGCTGGCTCGATCGCCGGCGCGTGCTCTGCACGCGGCTGGTCGTCGTCGGACCGGAGTACATCACGGTGAGTGTGAGCGCCCGCGTCCGCGCCGCCAGCGGCGCCGATCCCTCACGCGTGCATGCGGACGTCGTCAAGTCGCTCGAGACATTCCTCGACCCCCTCATCGGCGGACCGGCGAGTCGCGGATGGCCGTTCGGACGCGACGTCTATCGCAGCGAGATCCTGCAGGTCATCGATCAGGTGCGTGGCGTCGATCATGTGCTCGAGCTGACCATCTCCGCCGACGGTCGTGACGTCGCCTGCGGCAACCTCTGCGTGCCGCCGACATGGCTCGTCACGTCGGGCGTGCACAGCATCGAGGTCGCGACGACATGAGCACGAAGCCGCGCGCGGTACCGCAGCGCATCGCCTGGTTCGAGGGCAGCCGACTCGCGCATCGCGATCTCGCCGACGCGGTGGAGCACGAGGCGCGCATGCTCGAGCTGCACGTCCGCACCGTGCACGACACATGGGGCATCGCGTTCGGTCTCACGACAACACTGAGCAAGGATCTGCGCTCGGTCGTCGTTCAGGCCGGACTCGCGTACACCTGCAAGGGCGCGTCGGTCTTCCTCATCACGCCGACGACGATCGCCGCACCTCTGCCGACGCTCGCCGGCGTCACGTTCGACCTGCTGCTCGTCAAGGCGCGACAGCTGGTCAACTGTGATTCACCGGCGCTCGATTGCCACTACGGACGCATGCCGATGCGCGCCACGCTCATGTGGGTCGCCGTCGGCACAAAACAGCACTGTGAATGCGACGTTCCCGACGACGGCGTCCATCTCGGCCGCTTCACGCGCAGCGGCGCCGGCATCCTCGCCGGACCGGACATTTCGTTCCGTCGGAAGGTGCGCGGTCTCGTGCATCCGCACATCGCATCGGCCGTCACGCGCGCTGGCGCGCTCACGTGGAACGCCGGCACCGCCGACCTCATCGCGCAAGTCGATACCAGCGCTGGTGCATTCACGACCACACCGGTCTATCTCGCATTCATCGCCACTCCAACCACGTGGCCGAAGGGATTCGCTGCGCCATTCGTCAACGTGAGCGCCGCCACGCCGACGTCGTTCACCTTGCACCTCACCTTCGCCACACTGCCGCCCGCGCTCGCGCCGATCTTCGCGATGATGGCCCAGATCAACGCGCTCACGTTCTCGTGGGTCGGCGTCGAGAGCGCCATCGGCTGTAGCGACGCACTCGCTCTCATCACGGCGGTCCTCACACCGATCGGAGTCACGCCATGACCGTCCCCGTGTCCATACCGGAGCTCGAGCGGCCGGCATTCTACGACGGACAACGGCTCGAGGCGGACGACCTCGCGGCCATGTACGACTTTCATCGCCAGCTGCGGTGGTTGCACAACCGGTCGCTGCACAGCTGGGGCATCGCCGTGGGCTTTGGTGTCAACGGCAAGCGAGGCGCGAGCGAGGTCACCGTGACGCCGGGCTATGCGCTCGACTGCCTCGGCCACGATCTCCTGCTCTCGCAGGCGACGACACTCGCCGTTCCCGCCGTCGCGGGCGCTCCGGCCGGCGGCCCGATGACCTACTACCTCACCACGTCCTACGTGAACGACGACGACCTGCCGCCAAGCGAGACGCGCCAAGGCGAGTGCAAGCCGAGTGGTGCGGTGCGTCGCGTCGAGGCACCGTTGATCCGCTGGCAGGATCCGCGCAGCATCATCGGCGCCAGCGCGTGGCGACGCGGACGAGATATCGTGCTCGCGTCGGTGAAGGTACTCGACTGCACGCTCGTGTCCGCGCCATCGCTCGCCGAGCGGCGGAGTGCGCGTCCCCCGACACAGCCGTTCGTGGCGGCGGGCGCGTCCGTTCCAGAGTCCACCGTCTGGAAGTTCTTCACCGATCCAAACGGGAAGGCCGGCATCGAGACCACCGTCGACACATCGAGCGGCGGCTTCCAGTCCACGCCCTTGTACACCGCACAGATCGTCGGTACGCGCGTGCTCTCGGCAAAGAGTGGCGCGACACCCGGACAGCTCATCGACGGGTTCGGCACCGTGATGTCGCCGACCGCGACGAGTTTCGTTTACCGGCTCGCGATGCCACGCAACCTCTTCGTGGGGTCGTATCAGCTCAACGACAAGAACATCGCCTTCGCCTCGACTACACTCGACAAGCTGCGCACGACGCTCAAGTGGAGCGTCTCGTGGATGGGCATCGAGGGCTGACGATGAGCCACATGCCCACCTATCGCTATCTCGGACTCGAGCACGGCTGGCCGCGCTTCGAGTTGAGCGGCCTGCAGGTTGGCGACGACGGCGAGCTGTTGCTGGCGCGCATTCCGTCGCTCACTGAGACCATCGCCAACCCGATTCCGCCCGTGCCGGGCCTCGACGGACCACTCGGCGTCGGCAGCGACTCATGCGGGAACCTCTACGTCGCCGATCCGGCGAATCATACCGTCATCCGGGTCGACGCGTGTGACGGACGCAGCGCGCCGTTTGGATGCATGCGCGGTCGCGGCAGCGCACCCGGAGAGCTCGATGCTCCGCGCGGCGTCATCGTCGGCCCGCGCGATACGCTCTACGTCGCAGACAGCGGCAATCGTCGCGTCCAGATCTTCGACCTCGCGACCGGACAACTTCGCGGCATGCTCGGCGACCCCTCGAGCGACGTGTTCGAGCAACCGTGGGATCTCGCGGCCGACAGTCATGGCAACATCTACGTCGCCGACCCTGGACTGCTCGGAGCCGACGGCCTATGGACCGGTGGTCGCGTCCAGAAGTTCGGGTCGAATGGAAAGGTCGATCCAGCGTTTGCCACGACGGTCGCCGCGCAACCGCGCCCGCTCGGCGCGCCTGCCAGTATCGCCATCGCACTGCTCGATGCCTCCGACGACGCGAGCGAGCGCGTGCTCGTGATCGATCGCCAGCCGTCGCAGATTCTGGTCTATGCGCTCGACGGAACGCTCGACGCCGACGCGACCGCGCGCTGGGTGCAGGCCGCCGGCGCGGGAAGCGCACCGGTGTCGATCGTCCATGGCAGCGGCGTTCTCTACGTCGCCGATGGTGCGACCGGTCGCGTCGCCGTCTTCGACGCGGACGGACATTTCCTCGGCACCGTCGCCAGCGACGCGGGAAGTATCGTCGCCGGTCTCGCGCTCGACTGTCATGGAAGGCTCGTCGTCCACCCGGGCAGCGGTGGCAGCGTCCAGCGCGCCTTCGGCATCCCGACGTACGCCGAGTGCGGCACCTGGCTCGCTGGTCCGTATGACGCGTCCGCCAATCCGACACGCTGGCAGCGCATTCAACTCGAGATCGATGCGCTCGCCGAGAGTGCGCACCTTCGCGTCTACACGCTCACGAGCAACCTGCTGGACGGCACTGCGGGCAATCGCCCGGTGCTGCCCGCCGCCTGTGGTGCGCTGTCGAGTGGTGTGATCGTTACGGCGGATGATCCCGCGGTGGCGAAAGTGGATCAGTGGCGCGTCGCGCCGTGGGACGCACCCGACTTGCTCGCGCTCAACGAGCCCGCGCAGTGGCTGTGGATTGCCGGCGTGATGCAGGGCGACGGCTCGTCATCGCCCGTGGTGCGCGAGATCAGGCTGACGCATGACGAAGACGGCTGGCTGCCGCTGCTCCCGGCGATCTATGCGCGCAACGAGACGAGTCGCGTCTTCCTCTCGCGCGCGCTCGCGGCGTTCGAGAGCGCGATGGACATCGAGTCGCGTCTGATCGATGACCTTCCACTGCTCTTCGATGCCGATGCAGCGACGGATGTCCTTCCGCGCCCCAGCTGGCTCGACTGGCTCGCCCAGTGGGTTGACGCCGAGCTCGAGGAGTCGTGGGACGATGCGACGCGACGGAGCGTCGTCGCCGATGCGTTCCGCATGCATGCGCGCCGAGGTACGAAGCAGGGCATTCGTCGCCTCGTCGGATTGCACACCGGCGCCACGCCGTTCATCACCGAGCTCTCGGCGGCCGGCGGCCTCTGGGCACTCGGCGTCACCGCACTGGGCCAGGACAGCGCGCTCGCTTGTGCGAGCCCTGACGGTGCGGTGCTTGGCTCTACCGCTGTCGTCGATCACTCGCATCTCATCGCGGACGAGCATCGCGGTGCGCCGGCATTCGAGGATGTCGCACATCACTTCATCGTCCAGGTGTATGCGAGCCAGGTGAACGGCGCGGGAGGTCTTGCGCATGTACGAGCCCTGATCGATCGCGAGAAGCCGGCGCACACGACCTACCATCTCTGTCCGATCGAGCCCCGCATGCGCGTCGGTTTTCAGGCGCGGCTCGGCATCGACACGATCGTGGGTGGTCCTCCGCGCGCTGCGCCACTTGGCGACGGGTGGTCGCTGGATGACGGCGCCGTGTTGGGCGAGTCGCGATCGGCGAGACGAACGGGAAGCATTGTTGGAGATACTGCGCGAGTCGGCATTGGCGCCACGCTTGCCTAGCCTTTGGAGGGGAACCCGATGGGAACGACGATGACCGGCTGTGGTCCCGCAACGCGCGACTTGATCGCACGACTCATGTCGCCGACGCGCAACCGCTACTACTACGGCAAGCTGCTCGACTCGTATCATCTCGAGCTCGAGCAGGACTATGGGAACAACAAGCGATGGATGCTCAACCGGCTTTCGCTCGGCGCGGGGGTGTTGTGCGGCCTCAACGTGGGCGCGAATGCCGACGGGACGCGCATTCGCGTCTCATCCGGCGTGGGCATCGATTATTTCGGCCGCGAGATCATCGTTCCGCAGACGTCGCAGCCGTTCGACCCGACGCAACCCACTGACGACTGCGGCCGGCCCGTCGGCGATCCCATCCGGCAGGGTGCGGTCACGCTCTATCTGTGCTATCACGAGTGCGAGGCGGAGCCTGCCCCCGCGCTGGTCGACGAATGCGGCGACTCTGCGTGCGAGAATGGTCTCGTTCGCGAGCGCTATCGGTTGCGTGTCGCCGCAGGACTTCCGGCGCCACCTGGCTCGATCTCCGATGCCGAGTGTGATACCATCAGCGCCCAGCCCGCGCCGGGACTCACGCGTCGCACGGTGATCTGTCGTACCCTCGGCGGACCATGTGCCGCGCCGGACGATTCGTGTATTCCCATCGCGACGTTCGACGTCAACGGTGGCGTCGTGGGGCCCATCGACACGTGTACGTTTCGCACGACCGTCTACAGCAACGCCGTGTTGCTCGACCTCATTCTCTGTCTTGCCGAGCGTGTGGACGGCTGTTGTGGACCCGTCGTCGCGACGATGTCGATCAAGGTCGTGGACGGCGACAATCAGGCCGCGCCTGCGGGTCAGCTCCTGCCCGACCCGCTGGTCGCGCGCGTGTCACAGGGCGGCGCGATCGTCGCGAACGAGCCGGTCACCTTCGAGGTCATTGCGGGTGGTGGCCGGATCGGCGTCACTGCCGGTGCGCTTGGCAGCGCGCCGATCTCGCCGACCACCAACGCAGCCGGCGATGCGGAGTTCAGGTGGGAGCTCGGACCAACAGCAGGCAGTCCGCAACAGGTGAAGGCAAGCATCGCCAACGGCGCGTTCGTGATTTTCAACGCGAAGGCGCAGCAGGGCGCTCCGGTCGCCCTGCCCCCCGTCGTCCTCCAGATATGGCCGAAGAATGGTGCACAACTGGGCGCGAACGCACCGCAGCCGGAGCGGACCTGGTTCAGTGACTTCCAGAAGATTCCACGCATCCAGATCACGTTCGATCGCAAGATGGATGTCGGCCAGCTCAAGACGCCCACTCCATGGCTGCGGGTCTACGGAGTCACGCGCCCGACCAATACGTCCGTCAGCCTGCCTCCTCAAGTGACGCGTCTCCAGATCGGCTACGCGGGCGCGATCGGTGCGCCGGCCCTTGGGAGTGTCGGTGGAGTCACCGAGGAGTATCGCGTCGACGTCACGCCTGCGCTTCGTCGTTCGGATACCCGCTTCCTGGTGCTCATCGATGCATCGGCGGGCAACATCATCGAGGCCGGGCCACCGGGATTGCTGCTCGACGCCGAGTTCAACGGCACGAAGCTGACGACAAAGCAGATCGACAAGCTGTGGGATGTCGACACCACTCCGACGGCCACCGACAATGCGACTTTCGCGAATATCGCGAGCGACACTCAGACGCTGCCGCAATCCGGCAACGGGATTCCTGGTGGCCGCTTCCACAGCTGGTTCGAGGTGCTCCCATGACCGCCATCGCTGCAGTGCCGTGCACGTCGTGCCAGGGAGGCGACCTGCGCGGCCTCGAGCGCACACGCTTCTTCTCCCGGCAGATCGTCACGCCCGACGATCTCACGCAGGACCAGATCTATTTTCGCGAGAAGTCGAAGCGGCACAATCGCATGATGCATGGCTGGGGTGTGGTCTGCGGCGCCTGCGTGCGACCCGGCACCACCGATTGTGAAGTCATCATCGAGCCCGGATACATCATGGGCCCCTTCGGCGACGAGATCGTCATCGACCACGATACCGTCATCGACATCTGCAAGCTCGGCACGGGCGAACAGGACGGATGCTGTGGCGACGAGCTCGATCCATGGTGCTCCGACACCAAGGGCAAGTGCGCGCGGGGCACGCTCTACCTCGCGGTCAAGTACAGCGAGTGCAAATCGCGTCCTGTCCGCGGCGGCGGTGGTTGCGGCTGCGGATGCGATGAAGGCGACTGCGAGTTCAGTCGCATTCGGGACAGCTACACCATCAAGCTGCTGCGCGATCTGCCGGCAGGATACACCACGCCGATGACGGCACCGTCATTCGCGATGATCGATCCCTGTCGTCGCCCGAGGAACGCCCGCGGATGCCCACCCTGCCCCGACGATCCGTGGGTGATTCTCGCGGACATCAGCGTCGACGACAACTGCAAGGTGCGCAACGTCAACTGCTTCACGCATCGACGCTATGTGGTGTCGTTCGCCGAACTCTTCTTCGCCTGCTCAGGTGGCGCCACCGCTCCCGGTGCGACGCTCGGCGCCAAGCTGACGACGACCGCCGTCACCGACGCCATGCGCATGATGTCGATGATGTCCGGCACCACCAACCTCGTGGACACTGCCGGCTCGCTGTCCGGGCAGGCGCCGCGCGCGATGGTCACGCTCTCTCGCGCCGACGGGAGCACGACGATGCTGCCCGCATTCTTCACGGTCGAGAGTGGCAGCACAGTGGCCGATCTACTCGAACGCGAGGGCGATCGTGCGTACTACGATCCCGCCACCGATCGCACCTTCACGCTGCGGGAGATCTACAAGGCGGCGGGAGTGACGGGATCTTCGCGCCTGGCGGGCACGGTGGCGGCACTCAGTCCACTCGAAGGGCGCGTGTTCGACTCGCTCGCGCCGGCCGTCGTCGGAACGACGGGCAATGCGAAGGACGTCGCCGCCGTGCGCGACCGGTTGCGTGATACGATCGATGCCGCGGCGCTCGCCGGTGTCGAGACGGACGATGATGCTGCCGCGCTTCCCGCGACGTCGCTCGCGGGGGTGTCGAAGACATCGGCCCTCGGCAAGCGTCTCGCCAAGCTGTCGATCGCCGACGTGGGCGCGATGACGAACGACGCGTTCGTCGCGCACGCGACGAAGGGTGCAACAACACGACAGAAGAAGCAGATCGCCGACCAGGCGGCTGACGTGTGGACGCGTGCGCAGCTACTGACGAGTGCGTACGCACCGGAGCCGCATGCGGACGACGAGTGACGTGACGGGAGACGCATGTGACCAGGAGATCGACACCACTTCCGCCGACGCACGATGATGGCGCGCTGCGCCGGCGAGCACAGAAGAGCCAATCACCACGAGCGACGACGGATGATGTCTCGAGTCCGCTGGTCGCGCTTCAGCAGGCCGCCGGCAACTTCGCCGTCGCACGACTTGCCACGGCGAATCAAAAGCCTTCGTCGATCGACGCTGCGGATTCCCTCGAGCGCCAAGCGGACGCCGTGGCGAACGAGGTTGTCGGCGCGGATTTGCCTCTGAGTCCCGCGATGCAGGCGTCGCAAGGCGTTCCACCGGCGGCAACTGCCACTCCTCGCGTCGATGGCGTGCCGGAGTCCGTTCAGTCCACGCTGCGATCGCCGGGACGTCCTCTGGACCCTGGCACACGTGCGCACATGGAGTCGCAGTTCGGCCGAGACTTCTCGCAGGTTCAACTGCATGCGGACGAAGACGCGGCGCAATCAGCGCGTGAGGTGTCAGCGCATGCCTACACCGTGGGCAGTCACATCGTGTTCGATTCGGACCGTCTCTCGCCCCACAGTGACGCTGGCCAGCGACTGCTCGCGCACGAGTTGACACATGTCGTGCAGCAGGCCGCCTCCCCGTCTTCGCCAGCGGGTTCACCTGCCCTGCAGAAACAATCGCAGAGCAGGGACGAGATGGAGAAACAGTTGGCCGAGGTGCGCAAGGAACTCTCGTCCGGTAGCGGCGTGCGCTCGAACGAAGCGACGAACAAGCTCAAGGAAGAGGAGCAGCGGTTGTCTGCCGCGCTCGAGCAATTGACCGCCCAGGAGTTGAGGAATCGACTGGCCGCCAATCAAAAGCAGCAGGCGACTGGCTCGGGTGTGCGTTCACCGCAAGCAGCAGCAGAACTGCGCGACGATCAGCGGCGGCTGGAAGCGCAGCTTGGCGTGGGAGCAGGGGCGACGGGAACAGCACTGACGGGCATGAAGCAAGGCGGTCCCACCGCACCCCTCAAGGCACCCTTCGTCGACTGGGGCGCGGGCAACAATCGAGGTCTTGGTGCTGAGCTCACCGTCGCTGACACACACTACCCGGGGGCCACTCAACTTCCCAAGGGATTTCCCGGCGCCGACCTCGTCACGGACGGGACGCGCACACCACTCACCGGATTCGGTGGGAGCGGCAAGGGCAAGCTGCCACTCTCGGCAGACAGCACGTATGTGGAAGGTGGAACCATCATCCAGGTGAAGACTTTGACGAACGCATCCTCGCCTGGGTATCAGGAGCCTGGTGCAGTGCTGAAGCAACTGGAAAAAGGGATGGAAGCGCTCGCCAATGTCAAACCGGGCGCCGGCAAGAGTGAAAAAGCCGGAAGCGAGTTCCGTCGCGTCGAGCTCGGCCAGCCAACGAAAAGAATTCTCCACGTGGAGATGGAAGCTCCGCCTACGCCCGACCAACTCGCGCAGCTCGAGCAACTCAAAGTGTCGGGCAAGTCCTACGGTGCCTTCGGTCCCGGTGAAGAGGTCGAGGTCGTCGTGAGTTGGCCAGGTACACCACCGAAATCATTCTTCAGAAATATCGAGATGGCACCAGGGTCTGCCGGCGGAGCGGCGAACCTGGCACTCGCGGGATTGGGAGCGTACGCGCGCAATGAGTGGCGGGAGCACCAGCTCAAGACGGAAGGTTACGCCGCGAAGGGTACTGCGGCACATCTCCCCGGATCTGCGGGCGGACTGGAGGGCGTCAAACGGAGTTTGGAGTACGCGGGCGCCGCGGCGCGCGGCGACTCATTCGACATGGCGTCCAGCGCTCCCACTGCCGCGGACTTCAACGTCGTCGTCTGGCAGGCCCGAGTCCGAGAGATCACGGCGGGCAAAAAACCCGGCGACACACTGACGGTCGTCTGGCAGAAGGCCATGAGCGACTCCGAGACGGTCGACATCGAAGTCACGTACGAGAAGTTGCCGGATGGCTCGTGGCGCGCGGGCCCGCCCTCTGATACGCCTGCGGGCTTCAAGGTACCTGACATCAACAGGATCATCGCACCGGGCGCGACGAACATCGACGTCGAGCGCGAGCTCGGGATCAAGAGCGCGTGACGCTGAGTCGAACGCCGTCGCTGCGCTGCGGGCGAGACTAAACGTCTCGACGACCGAAAGAACCGTGAGGTGTCAAGCTGCGGCCGGTGGCTGGCGCGGCTACCGCGTGTCGACTGTACTGTTATCACATGCATCCACAGCTGTCGCGGCCGCACCGGCTGAACCTGACGCACGTCCGGCGTGTCGCGCTGGAGATCCTCGGGCGGTGTAACGGCGGACGTCGGCCGGCCACCGACGACATTCGTCGCGAGCTCGAGGCACTCGACCGCGATGGTGACTTTTCGCCGGCGGCAAGCGCCGAGTTCCAGCAGTTGCTCGCGCAGGTTGGCGCGGCGACCCATCGGCCGATCGGGCTGCCGATCGACGACCAGCCATATTGGTTTCGTCATGGCCATCCGCTGGCGGGCCATCGCTCGCGTACCGAGTTGCCTGCGTCGGCCGACGTGGTGATCATCGGCGCGGGACTCACCGGCGCGTCGGCGGCGTATCACCTCGCCGATGCGGCACGCGACGGGCTTCGCATCGTGGTCGTGGACCAGGGCGATCCGGCGTGTGAGGCAAGTGGGCGCAACGGCGGGAACTTCGAGCTCATTCCCGAAAATTCCGTCGGCGTCTACGAAGGCCTGGCGCGAGAGCGGATGGCGTTTCTCGAGCGGTGCCATCCGTCCCTGCCGCACGAGGTGTTGCATGCCGAGAGTGAACGACAGGCGTCGGTGGTGCTGGGCGTGGCGTTGCGTAATCGTGAACTGCTCAAGGGCATCGTGCTGCGCGAGCGCATCGACTGCGACCTGATGACGCGCGGATGGCTGCACCTCGCGAGCTCCGAAGAAGAGGAACAGGGGTTGTGCGAGGAGGTGACGCTGGCGGCACAACATGGCCAGCGTATCGAGCTCTGGTCGCGCCGGCGCATCCGCGCAGAGTTCGGTGTAAACGGCGACTACCTCGGTCGATTCATCCCCGGCGACGGCACGTATCATCCCTTCAAGTACGTCAACGGCCTGCTGGAGTGTGCGCTGCGGTCCGGAGTTGAGCTGTATACACGGACGCCGGTGCGCGGCGTGGTCTCGGATAGCGACGACGCGCATCGCGTCATCACGGAGAGCGGCGTCATCGTGGCACGACGCGTGATCGTCGCCACCAATGCGTTCACGAGCCAGCTCTTTCCCGAGCTCGAGGCCATTCGTCCGCGACAGAGCCAGGTGCAGGTCACCGAGCACGCTCCCGATCGCGCGCGCGGGCGCGCTGTCACCTGTGAGTACGGGCCGGTGTTCTTCAACCAGCCACGCAGCGACGCGCGGCATGGGCGTGCGCCAGTGTTGATGGGCGGCGGCGACGATCGTCCGATGCAGAGTCCGTCGTCACGGCGACGCTCGGTGCAGACGCACGAGCGGCTGCTCGCGCTGCGCGACCACTACTTTCCGGAGCTCCGCGGACAACCGCCGTCGGCGGAGTGGGTGGGGCCGATGGCGTTCACGCCAGACCGAAGCGCCGCCTCGACGCGATCATGGCGCGCATAGCTTTCGACAAAGAGAATGCGGTAGAACTTCGGACTGCACCGGACGCGAGAATCATTTGATGCACCTCGAGAACTGGTGGAGGCGTTACGCGACGCAGACCGGCGGCTCGTGCGACTGGAGACGGATCGTGAGTCGCGCCATGCGTCAACCGAATGGACCACCGCGTCACGGCTGGCGTAGCGGCCGACTCGGCGCAGCGTTTCTACGTGACCGGAAGGACGGCCGCGAGCGGTAGCATCACATGGAACGTGGTGCCGTGACCGCGCCCAACAGGTCATCCAGATAGGCCGAGTCGAGCGCGGCGTGCACGAGGGCGTTCGAGATGATGGGCGCGTCACGCTCGCCCCTGTCATTGGCAGGATCCGGCAAGCGCGATGACGCGGAACAGGGATATCACATGCGCCCGGGGTGAAGACGCATCTCGCACTGCACTGGCGTCGCCGCCGGCGGATGCGTGCAATGGTGTCGGCACAAGAGCGGGAGAAGTTGAGCGTGTGCGCGAAGACACACGCGCTCCTTGCCCACGCGGTGCAGACGTCCCAGACTCTACTCCTTCCGTACACAACGGCTGAAGGAGTGAGGCGATGAACGTTGCACAATTGGGCGCTGGAGTCCTGATTTTCCTCGTTGCCGCAGCGAGCGAGTCCGCCGCACAGGCGACAACGCGCCCTACACCGCCGAC
>JBDSML010000206.1:0-2671 GCA_039915865.1 Gemmatimonadaceae bacterium
CCTCGCCCGACTTCAGCTGGTTGATGCGCGTCGTCGCGTTCGTCACGAACCGGAAGAGGATCTTCGCGATCTTCGGGTAGGCGTCGCCCCGCCAGTAGCCCGGCACCCGCTCGAGCAGCACGTATTCTCCGGTCTTCCACTCGGCCACACGATACGGACCGGTGCCCATCGGGTTCCGGTTGTAGTCGCTCGCCTTGTCGATGTCGCGGCCCTCGAGCAGGTGCTTCGGCAAGGTGCCGCGCAGGAACTGGAGGCGGTACGGGGCGTACGGCTCCTTGTAGTGCACCACAGCCGTGAGGGAGTCGCGCACATCCACCGACGCGATGCGATCGAATCCGTCGGTGCTCTCGGGCTTCCAGTCCCCCTTGATCATCGCCTCGGCGGTGAACTTCACGTCGGCCGCGGTGTGCGGATGGCCGTCGTGCCACTTCACTCCCGGACGGAGCTTCCACGTGACGTCCATTCCCCCGTCGCTCCGCATCACGACGCCGCCATTCTCCAACGTCGGCACCTCGGCCGCCAGCACGGGCACCACGTTCATGCGCTCGTCAGTCGTCACGAGACCTTCGACGACGCACGTCTGGATGTCCTCCAGGATGTGCGTGGCGTAGCGGTTCATCGTGTCGGGCTCGCGATCGTAGCCGACGATCAGCAGCTCGTTCGACGGGCCGGAGGCGGCCTTCGTGCACGCCGACAGGAGCAGGGCGAGCAAGAGAAACTGTCGCCTCATGCCGCATCCTCCGTCATCATGCGCGCGACGAGAGGGACGGGGATGGAGCCGTGGCCGAGCAGCTCGTCGTGGAAACGCTTCAGCGAGAAGCTGTCGCCGTCGCGCGCGATCATCGCCTCTCGCAGGTCGAGAATTCCCTGCGTGCCAAGCCAGTACATTACCGCCGTCCTCGGGAACATGGAGCACTTCACCATCTCGGCGCGCGCCACCGCAGGGTCCATCCCCGCCCGGTCGACGAACAGTGCGACAGCCTCGTCGAACGAGAGTTCGCCAGCGTGAAAGGAGAGATCCACCACGGCGCGCACCAACTGGCGCACCGCCGAATGCCGCTCGGCCACGAGCTCCAGCGTGGTGAGTCCACCGAGCTCGCCCATCAGCCCCGTGGCGTAGCATGCCCATCCTTCCGCCATCGTGCCTCCACAGAACATTCCGATGCGGTTGGCGCAGTCCACCGCCGCGATCTTTCCAACGCGCGTGGGAGCACGATGGTACGCGTGCCAGTTCTGGACGTGATGTCCAACCCCGCCGTGATGCAGCACATGGTTGAGACGGATCACGCTCTTGTTCCACGCGCGGAGGTGCGGCACTGGATCGCCCTCCGGCAGTGGCGACACGACGTACACATGCTGATGATACGGATCCAGCGGCGCGGGAGCGCGATAGAACAGGTAGTAGAGATACGGCGCAGCTTCGCGAGTGAAGGCCGGAATCTCCTCGTAGCGCAGCGGCCAGTCAGGCCAGCTGACGATGTCCGCGTCCAAGATGGTCTCGCGGCACGCCGCCCACTCCGTCGCGAAGCTGCCGAGATAGTCCGCCGGCGCGGGATGGTCCTCGGCGAGCCGGCGCTGTACCTCGGACCACGAGCCGGCGACATCCGCCGCCATCTCGTCGAGGAGGCCGCACGCATCGTCGAGCGCTGCACGCGCGGCGGCCAGTAAGTCAGCGCGCGAGCGAAGAGTGTGATGGCCGCGCCGGAGCAGGAGATCGTAATGGGTGGCGCCGCAGCGCATCGCATCTTCCGTTGCTTCAGGACGCTCGCGCAACCAGCCGGCAATGGCGCGGAATGCATCGCCCGTCGCAGTGGCGTTCATGAGCGCACGCGTGACGACGTCGGAGTCGACGGAGCCGGTCGCGAGCCAGCGATGCACGCCACTGGCGAACAACCGCTCAGCGCCCTCGCAGTCGCGTAGCGCGCGGGCTACCCACGGCGCCGGCAGCGGCCCATCACCCATCGTGTCGCGCGCCTGCTCGAGGAAGCGCGGGATCGCCTCCATGCGTGCCGACGCGAGGCGCACGCGCTCGTCGAGCGGTGCGACGTCGCGGATCATCAGCGCGATGACGGAGAACACGGCCTCGCCAGTCCAGAGCGCCGGGTTTCCACGCATCCCGTGCCCGGAGCCATGCTCGCTCAGCTGGATCTCGCAGAAGCCACGCATCAGCTCCGCGTCGAGCGCGTGAGGGTCGTTGCGGAACGCAGCGGCGCACGACGGGGCAGGGAACTGCGCGTCGAGTTGCCGTACGATCTCTCGCATCTCGCTGTCCATCGTCGCGATTCCGGCTGGCGACCAGTCGGGAAGACAGGCGTCGTGCTCATGCGCGCCGGTGAACGTGGCGTTCACCGGACGGCGGCGGAAATAGTGCGTCATGAACTGCTCGAGGGGATCGCTCATCGCGCGAGCGGAATGTTCACCCAGCGCCGCTCGCGGAAGGAGAGCTCCACGGCGTTGATCAGCTCCTGCACATGCGCGCCGTCCACGAAGTTGCCCTGGTTCTCCTCGCCGCCGGCGAGGATCTCCGTGATGAACGAGCTCACCAGGTTGGCATAGAAGAGCGAGCGCCACGATTCCTCGCTGCTTCCACCCGGCGGATAAAAGCGCGCCGGCACCGGAATGTCGCGGAACTCCACCTGATCTTTCGTCGCACCCTTGAGCGACTCGCAGA
>JBDSML010000265.1:0-20385 GCA_039915865.1 Gemmatimonadaceae bacterium
AGGGATGACATGGGTTGGTCTCCGGTGATGCGACAGTGCGACCGTCGCATGTGGCTCTGGTTGCTCCGTTCACGCGCGAGGAACTAACCCACGCGCTGTTCGGAGGCCAGCCCAGTCATAACTTCTAGCGCGCAGAAGCCCTGCCAACGCGCCGTGATCTGGTACCACGCCGACGTGCTGTCGGTCGAATTACCCGTCGCCGCGTTCGATGTCTGGCACGATCGGGCCGTCTTCCATTTTTTCACGGACGCAGCAGATCGCGCCCGCTACGTCGCTCAGGTACGCCACGCGATCAGGCCGGGTGGGTTCGCGCTCGTGGCCACTTTTGCGGAGGACGGTCCGACACGATGCAGCGGCCTCGACGTGGCGCGCTATTCGCCCGAGACGCTGCACAATGAGTTCGGCAATGACTTTCTCCTCGTCGAGAGCCGCCGCGAGGAGCACAGCACGCCGTGGGGCGCCTCGCAGATCTTCACGTATTGCCTGTGTCGCTACGATCCACAGGCTTTGCTGCGCCATGCAGCATGACCGAACGCTGAAGCCGACATTGACCTGAGGCATTGGCTGGCACGTATCGCCGCCGATAGTTCATCCGTGTTTGTACGCAGTACTCGATTTGAGGCATGGCTCATGGTCAAGCAGGTCGATGTGGTGGTTGTAGGCGCCGGCCCGGTCGGGCTCCTGCTCGCGATCGAGCTCGAGTTGGGCGGCGCTGGTGTGATGGTGTTGGAGCGGCTCACCGCGCCGAGCGTCTCCATCAAGGGGACGTCAGTCGGACCGCTCGGCGCCGAGGCGCTCGAGCGCCGCGGTATGGGCGCAGCGCTCGCGGCGGCGGAAGATCGCTTCTTCGCGGCGATGGGACCGGCGGGAGCAGAGCGGCACGCGCAGGCGATCAGGTCGAAGGGGCATTTCGCCCTTCTCCCTCTCCGATCAGGCGAGGAGCGCGAGCCCGAACGGCGCATGCGCTGGGTTGACCAGCAGAGCCTGGAGGCGATCCTGAGCGAGCGGACGGCCGCGCTCGACATCGAGGTACGGCGCGGGTGCGAGGTCACGGGCGTCGAGCAGCATGCCGATGGCGTCGAGATCCAGTGGGCGTCCCCCGACGGGCCGGATCGTGCGCGCTGCGCCTGGCTCGTCGGCTGTGACGGGGGGCGCAGCTCGATCCGCAGGATGGCCGGTTTCGCCTTTCCCGGCACGCCGCCGAGCCTGACCATGTATCAGGCCGTGCTCGACGTCGACCATCCGGAGCGCCTGCCGCGCTATGTAACGCGCACGTCGGAGGGCGTCCTCGTCAACGGACCTCGGCCTCGCTGGATGGCGCTGCACGACTTCAGCGGACCGCCGGCCGATCGCAACGCGGCCGTCACTCGCGAGGAGATCGAAGGCGTGCTGCGACGGATCAGCGGCGCGGATGTCCGGGTGATGGCGATCGATCAGGCAAACCGCTTTACAGACAGCGCGCGCCTGGTCGACACGTATCGCCAGGGTCGCGTCCTGCTCGCCGGTGATGCGGCGCACGTCCATTCGCCTTTGGGCGGCCAGGGCCTGAGCCTTGGGCTGGTCGACGCGGCCAACCTCGGCTGGAAGCTCGCCGCCGTCCTTTGCGGAGACAAGCCGGACAGCCTGCTCGACAGCTACACGAACGAACGGCGGCCGGTGGCCGAGTCCGTCCTGGCCAACACGCTTGCCCAGGTGGCGATCATGCGGCCCGACCCGCATTCAAGCGCTATGCGGGACATCTTCGCGAAGCTGCTGAAACTCGACGACGTGAACGGCCATATCGACGGGCTGATGAGCGGGTTGGCCACGCGCTACGACCTCGGCTCGGAGCGAGACGTGATCGGACGCCTCATCAGCGATCGCTCGGCGGGTTGCGCGGACAGTCGAACATCACTGTTCGCGGAGATGGCGGAGGGCGACGGCATCCTGCTCGACACGTCTCCTGACGCATGCGCGTCCGGTTTCGCGGTCGGCTTCACGCACGTGCGCTGCTTGCGAGGCGAGGCAGGGTCGTCGATGTTGATCCGTCCCGACGGGTGCATTGCGTGGGCCGGCGACGCGGGAGAAGTCGAGGGGTTGGTGGACACGCTCGAGCGCTGGTTTGCACGGCGTTGAACTCAATCCGCCAGCGGGGGCCACTCAGGCCAGCCCAGTCATTGCTTCCAGACGGAACACGCATCGCAGGCCAGCAGTATCCACGAGCGCTATCACACGAGGGTGACGGATGCTGACTGTACAGATCGAGCACGCGATCCGCGATTACGACGGATGGAAAGCCGCCTTCGATCGCGACCCGGCGCGAAGGGAAGCGTCCGGCGTCCGCAGCTACCGGGTGTATCGTCCCGTTGCGGACCCCCAGTATGTGATCATTGAACTTGACTTCGGCGATCTTGAGGCCGCAGAGGCGTTCGTCCTGGCGATGCGCGCGATCTGGGCGCAGGTCCAGGGGACGCTGATCGCCGGGCCGCAGGTGCGGATCGTCGATTGCGTCGAACAGCACGAATACTGAGGCGGCCGCGACAAAGTGCGCTCGAGCGTTCGATGGCAACGGGCATGTACCTCGAGATGAGTTTCATGAAATATCTAATGGCCGTCGGCTTGGCTATCTCTCTGATCGGATGCCGCGATCGTCGAATGATCCAACCCACGCTCGCGCTGCCAGGGCCCGGGACGCCAGTGCCAGTATTTTCGCTCGCGACGCATGACGGCGGACAGCTGAGTAGTGCCGAGCTTACGGGGCGACCAACGGTGCTGTTCCTCTGGTCCACTCACTGCCCCACGTCGCGGAGCGCGTTGGCCGCATATCGAGAGATTCAGCGTGTGTACTCCGCGCGCGGCGCGCGAGTCGTGATGTTGTCAGACGATGAGAGCGACGCGGAGTTGGCACTCTTGCCAAAGGTCCTCCGTGACTCGAGCATCGTCGGCGAGCTGGCCCTTGCTCGAGGCAAGCTCGGGACGATCTTTGATCGATCCGCGAGTGCGCCGGAGCGCGATACGGCCCGCGTCGAGTTTGTCCTTCCGGCGTATCTGGTGATCGATCGAGACGGGAAGGTCGCTGGGCGTTCCTGGGGGCCTGATGCACTACGTGTTCGGGCGACGCTTGACAGCTTGCTGGCATTGCGAGCTGCCGCCGAACCTGCGATGTAGCAGTCGGGCGAGTCCTGCCTCAACTTGTCGTCATGCAACACCACTGACTATGTCGAGACCTTCGGATGATGTCCCTGACGTCGTCGTGCTGCCGCCAGTCCTGGTAGGCGGTACCCTGCTGCTCGGCCTGGGCCTCCACTACTTCTTCTGGTCGATCACCTTGTTCCCCGTCTTGCTGGCGCGACTGGCAGGAGTCGGCATCTTTGTCGCGTCGGGAATACTGGCTCATACCGCGCATCGCGCGATGCAACGCGTCGGCACCAACGTGCTGCCAACGCAGCCGACCCTCGCGCTCGCGCTCGACGGACCGTACCGGCACACGCGCAATCCGCTCTACCTCGCTGCCATCGGCTTCGCGCTCGGGGTCTGTCTGTGGGTCGATGGCCTCGTCCCCCTTGTCCTGCTCCTGCCGATGACCGCGATCCTGCATTTCGGCGTCGTGCTCCGAGAGGAAGCGTATCTGCTGGCGAAATTCGGTGAGCAGTACGAGGTGTATCGCAGGGCAGTCCCACGTTGGTTCTAAGATTTCCGCACGGAAGCTCGTCGCGCGCTGCTGCTGACGACGTGCTATTGGATACCTTCGCCGCAGACATCGCCCTTCTTCGAGGGTAAGGTCGAGCCGTGCATCAACGTGCACGAGCGGCGCCAGGGCAACTGACTGAGTCCATCGCGGATGCAGCGGGACGACAACCTAGGAAATGTGTTCCGGCTCCATGACGCGCTCGTTGATCTTGCCGTCCACGACGCTCACGTAGTAGCACTTCGCCGTGGGCCGCGTGGACACCACGCGCTTGACGACGTTGTCCTCGAAGTAGATCCCCGCATCATTGTCGCACGCGTAGCCGGGCTGCATCTGCCCCGAGCTGATCAACTTCTGGTACAACGGCCGACGGCCCGGCTCCGCATCGTAGTGCGGCGAGTGGCTGCCCTTGAGGAAGCCGAGGCACTTCACGATCGACAGTTCCTTCGGTCGCGAGTCCGTCGTGCCCTCCTCGAACCAGCAAAGCGAGCCCGCGCTGGCGCCACCGAGCACGATACCGCGGTCCCATGCCTCGCGCAGCACGACGTCGATGCCCTGCGCCTTCCAGATCGCCTGCTGATTCAGCGTGTTGCCTCCCGAACACACGATGCCATCCATCGAGAGGAGCACCTCGTCCCATCCCTTGGCCTGCCGGGTGCTCGCGATGAAGCTCTCCTGCACGAATGGCGAAACATCGAGGGACGCGCAGCTGCGGAAGAAGGCGATGGTGCCCGGCGCGCTATCGGCGGACGCCGTTGGCAGATAGCAGATCCTCGCACGCGGCTTTCCGGTGAGCTGCGCCATGTAGCGGATGAACGACTCGCCGTAGTTGCCGCCGGCGATGAGAATCTTCCGCGTCGCCGCGCGGCGGAGTGGGTCGTACGTCAGCCCGGCAGCGAGGGGCGCCGGCCCGGCAAACGGAAGCGTGCTCGCGGCGAACCCGAGTGAAGCAAGCGCCGATGAGATCATGAATTCGCGTCTGTGCATCGTGTGTCTCCTGTCGGGAATGGCGCTGTGATCAAGAGCAGGGTTCCTCGACGTCGCTCCGGACGACACCGAGTGATGTGAGTATGCGACCTGCCCGCCACGGTGGCAATCAGAGAGTGCAACAAACCAACACACTGGTTCATCTATCGCGATCGCCAAAAACCAACCACATATTGAAATCGAACCATCCGTCGACCGCAGCATGCCCACACCCATACGGATCAGGAACCCATGACCGATCGCGAGCAGAAGTCGAGCATCATCACACGCCGCGAGTTCGTGCAGAAGAGCGCCCTCGCCGTGGGCGTCCTCGCCGCGCCGATGATCATTCCTTCACGGCTCTTCGGCGCCACTGCACCGAGCAATCGCATTCGCGTCGGCCACATCGGATGTGGACGCATCGGGCAGTCGCATGACTTCCCCGGAATTTCCGGATCGGACCTCGCCGAGGTGCTCGCCGTCTGCGACCTCGACATGCGTCGCGCCGAGAGCGGCAAGAAGAGAGTCGGCACACTGTACGCGAACAAGCAGTGGGCGCGCCCCGACGTCGCCGTCTACCAGGACTACCACGAGCTCCTCGAGCGGAAGGACATCGATGCGGTGTCCATCAGCCTTCCCGATCACCAGCACGCGCAGGTTGCCCTGACGGCGCTGATGGCGGGCAAGGACATCTACATCCAGAAGCCGTTCACCATGACGCACGCCGAGGGGCAGATGCTCCGCGCGGCGGTGGCGAAGACGGGCCGCGTGCTGCAGGTGGGCAGCCAACAGCGGTCGTGGGGACCGAACGAGCAGTTCCGCAAAGGGGTCGAGCTCGTTCGCAGCGGACGCATCGGCAACCTGCGGCGCGTCGAGATCGGCTTGCCGATCGATCCGACGGCGCCGGACAACCCGCCAGAGCGTGTGCCGGAGGCGCTCAACTATGACATGTGGCTCGGACCGACAGCGGAAGCCTACTACACCGAGCAGCGCGTGCATCCGCAGGGACTCGACAAGAATGGCGACCCCGACGTCAATTCACGTCCCGGCTGGCTACGCAACGAGAACTACAGCCTCGGCATGATCACCGGGTGGGGCGCGCACCACTTCGACACGGCGCATTGGGGCATGAACATGGAACTCACGGGCCCGAGCAAGATCGAGGGCAAGGGTGAGTTCCCCCCGAAGGAAAAGATCTGGAACGTGCACGGCGCCTATCACATCGAGCTCGAATATCCGGGCAAGGTGATCATGACCGTCTCCGACAAGCTGCCGAACGGCATCAGGTTCATCGGCGACGAGGGCTGGATCTGGGTCTCCCGCGGCTCGGAGGCGGCCACGGCGAGCGATCCGACCGCCAAGCCGACGATGCTGAAGCCATTGGACGCGAGCAATCCGAAGCTGCTCGATCCGGCTGGTGTCACCGTGCACATGACGCCGAGTGTGTCGCACCACAAGAACTGGCTCGAGTGCGTGAAGTCGCGCGCGACGCCGCTCGCACCCGCGCCGATCGCCCATCGCGCCAACGCGGCGTGCATCCTGAGCTGGATCGCCATGAAGACCGGCCGTCCACTCACGTGGGACGCCAAGGCGGAGAAGTTCGTCAACGACGCCGAGGCGAATTCGATGCTCACGCGGCCGGAGCGCGGCAAGTATGGCGCGCTGAAGCTCGCGGCAAAGTACGCGTCGCGCTGATGCGTCGGGTTCCTGCCTGTGCGTGGCCTGTCTGCTTCGCACGGGGCCACGGACCGATGCCCGGTGAGCGGAATGCCGCTGAACGGCCATGGCTGGTTGGCATTGAACCGTTGATGGGAGCCTGACATGCGACTCGCCACATCCTCCGTCTGCGTCGCCGCACTCATGGCACTACACGCGTCCACCGGACTCGCCCAGGGCCCACTCGGCATGTTCGAGGGCCACACCGATGTCGGGAAGGTGAGCCGAGCCGGGACCGTGGCGTACGACGCCGAGCGTCAGCAGTACACGATTTCCGGGTCGGGCCAGAACATGTGGGCGTCGCGCGACGACTTTCACTTCGTGTGGAAGAAGATGAGTGGCAACTTCATCCTTTCGCTGCGCGCGACGTTCGTCGGCAAGGGAGTGGATCCGCATCGCAAGGTGGGATGGTCGATTCGCCCGAGCTTCGCGCCGGATGGCCCGCACGTGACGGCGGCACTGCATGGCGACGGGCTGATGTCGCTTCAGGTGCGTCGCAGCGCCGGCGCGATCACCGACCAGGTGATGTCGGCGGATACCCTGCCGGACGTCATTCAGCTCGAGCGTCGCGATGGCGTGTACATCATGTCCGTCGCGCATTTCGGCGACACGCTGGTCACCACGCAGGTCGCGGACATCGTGCTGCCGGACACCGTGTACGTCGGGATGTTCATCTGCGCGCACAACGACAGCGCGACGGAGACGGCGGTGGTGAACAATGTGCGCGTCACTGTGCCTGCACGCGCTGGGCTCGAGGCGGGTCGCGAATACCTCGGCAGCAATCTCGAGGTCCTCGACATCGCGTCGGGAAATCGCACGATCGTGCACCAGTACACCGGCTCCTTTCAGGCGCCGAACTGGACACAGGACGGCAAGGCCTTGATCTACGCACAGGAAGGTCTGCTCTACCGCTTCGACCTGGCGTCGCGCACGCCGAGCGTCGTGAACACCGGCTTCGCGATCCGGAACAACAACGATCATGTGTTGTCGTTCGACGGCACGCAGATGGGCATCAGCCATCACAGTGCTGACGACAACAACGCGTCGATCATCTACACGCTGCCAGCCAGTGGCGGGACGCCGAAGCGCATCACGGCGAAGGGCCCGTCGTATCTCCACGGATGGTCGCCCGACGCGAAGTGGCTCGTCTACGCCGGCCAGCGTGACAACGACATCGACGTCTATCGCATCAGCGTCAACGGCGGCGAGGAGGAGCGTCTGACGAATACGCCGGGCCTCGATGACGGCCCCGAGTACACGCCGGACGGCAAGTACATCTACTTCAACTCCTCACGCACGGGTCGCATGCAGCTCTGGCGCATGAAGGCGGATGGCAGCGCGCCCGAGCAGGTGACGAACGACGGGTTCAACAACTGGTTCGCGCACATCTCGCCGGACGGGCAGTGGATCGCGTACATCACCTTCCCGCCCGAGGTTCCCGCCAACGATCATCCGTTCTACAAGCACGTGATGCTGCGGCTCATGCCGATCAGCGGCGGCCCGTCGCGCGTGATTGCGTATCTCTATGGCGGGCAAGGGACGATCAATGTGCCCAGTTGGTCGCCGGACGGAAAGCGGCTCGCCTTCGTGAGCAATACGACGATGAAGTAGCCTATTCCAGCGGCGCCCTCTTCAAGTCGTGGTCTGCACTACACGAAAGACACCCGTGTTCACGTCAGTGTAGTCGGCAAGGAACCCATCGATGGCGGACGCGCTCATCGGCCGCGCGATGAGGAAGCCCTGCATCTCATCGCACTCGAGCTCCTTCATCAGGTCGGCCTGCACGTCCGTCTGCACGCCCTCCGCCACGACGCGCATCTTCAGGCTCTTCCCCATCGCCGCCACCGCCCTCACGATCGATGCGTTCTGCGTGTTCCCCGGTAGATCGGAAACGAAGACGCGGTCGATCTTGATCTTGTCGAAGGGAAAGCACTGCAGATAGCTCAGCGACGAGTAGCCGGTGCCGAAGTCGTCCATCGCGATGCGCACACCCAGCGTCTTGAGCTCCGTGAGGACGCGCAGCGCATCGTCCCGGTTTTCCACGAGCAGGGTCTCCGTGACTTCCAGCTCGAGCCGGTGGCCCGGAAGACCACTGTCGTTCAACGCTCGGCGCACGGTCTCGACGAGTCCTTTGCGCCTGAATTGCACCGCCGACAGGTTGACCGCAACGCAGAGCGGTGCGGGCCACATCATGGCATCGAAACACGCGCGACGCAGCACGAATTCCCCGATGGGTACGATGAGTCCTGTCTCCTCGGCCACCGGAATGAAGTCGCCCGGCATGATCAGGCCCAGCTCTTCATCGTGCCACCGTACCAGCGCCTCGAAGGCGAGCGGCGTGCGGCATCCGCTGTCGACGATCGGCTGGTAGACGACCGACAGGCGATCATCGGCGACGGCGCGACGGAGACCCTGCTCGAGCTTCCGGCGAGCCACGAGCGCGGCGTCCATCTCCCGCTCGAAGAACCGGCACGTCGCCTTGCCGTCGGCTTTCGCGCGGTACATCGCCGTATCGGCGTTGCGGAGAAGATCCTGGACCGTGCTGCCATCGTCCGGATACAACGCGACGCCGATCGAGACGCTGATCGACACCTCTGCACCATCCAGATAGACCGGCGCACGCAACACGTCGAGCAACCGTTCGGCGAGCGCGATGGCCAGATGTGGCTGCGATGCACACGTCTGCACGATCGCGAATTCATCGCCGCCGAAGCGCGCCGAAATATCCGCTTCGCGGACGGTCACCGCGATACGCTTCGCGATCACCCTGATCAGCTCGTCGCCGGCAGAGTGACCGTGGACATCGTTGATCAGCTTGAAGTCGTCGAGGTCGACGGCGAGGAGCGCGAATCGTTCGCCGGTGCGCTGCGCCAGCGAGATGTTCTTCTGCGCGAGCTCCATGAAGAACCGCCGGTTCGGCAGGTCGGTGAGCGAGTCGTGCAGCGCAAGGTGCTCGAGGCGTGCTTCCGCTTCCCTCCGCGCCGTGATGTCGCGAACGGCGAACAGCTCCCCTTCGCTGCCATCGCTCAACAGCATTCGGCGCCGGCAGATCTCGGCGGGGAAGGTCGAGCCATCGGGACGACGCAGCATCATCTCCAGCGCCCCATCGTCGCGTCCATTCGCCGCCGGCATCGCGTGCTCACCCGTCGTCGCCTCGAACCATTCGAGGATCGATTGCCCCGCCGCACGCTCGCTCAGGCCGAACATCCGGCGCGCGACGGCATTCGCATCGACGATCACCCCGCCACGATGCACGACGATGCCTTCGAACGCACCCTCGGCGAGCGTGCGAAAGCGATCGGCTTCCGCGGCAAGGCGCCGGGAGATACGCTGGTCAACGAGCGCGCCCGTCATCGCGACGAGAAGGATGAACAGCGCCGCGACGGCGACAGCCGTCACCAGGATGGACCGCGAGACACCCTCCGCGACGGTTCCCACCGTGAGGCCGTGCTGGATGTTGACCGCGCCCATCGCCGTGAAGTGAAGCGCGACGATCATTCCGATTATCAGCAGCGTGCTCGCCACGCGAGCCATCGGTCGGGCCGGTCCAAACTCGAAGAAGAGAGACAGGGCGCCGAATCCAAGGCTGAACACGATCGACAGCGCCACCAGCCCGGGCGAATACGTGAGGTGACCCGGCATCCGCAGCGCAGCCATGCCGACGTAGTGCAGGAGCACGACGCCCGCGCCGACGAGCGCGCCGCCAGCCAACCGCATCGCGGCAGCGCGGCCGAAGCGCATGGAGGTCGAGAAGCCGAGCCCCATCACCGCTGAGCCGATGGCGAACGACAGCACAGTCAGTCCGGGGTCGTATGTCATCGGCACGTTCACCTGGTAGGCGAGCATGGCGATGAAGTGTGTCGACCAGACAGTTGCTCCGGCGCAGACGCTCAGGAGCACGAGCCAGAGCGCCGTGCGTTTGCCGCCCGACGCGCGGCTCGACACGCTCATCGTGGAGACAGTGCCGAACACGCAAATGACCGCCGCGAGTAAAACCAGGCGGAGGTCATGATCCAGCACGAGATTGTTCAGTACGTCCCACATCGGCCGTCGCTCCGAGGCTCTACCGCGAAGCCCAACGGTAGCATCGCGGTCATGACAGACCCGTGAACGCAGCATTACGACGGTGTCACAGTCGCCGGCGGCAGGGCATTGTGGTAGGGTTGAATGATGAGTGAGTCAACCATCCTCCGATCGACGGCCGCCGCTGCAATGCGGTCCAACGGCTTCGAGCCGGACTTCTCCCCAGAAATCATGCGCGAGGTCGCGTCGATCGACGATCCGTCGGACGACCCACTTCCGCCGAACGTTCGCGACCTCCGCGCACTCCAATGGTCGTCGATCGACAACCGCGAATCGCGCGACCTCGACCAGATCGAAGTCGCCGAGCGGCTGAGCGACGGCACCATTCGCCTGATGATCGGTGTCGCCGATGTCGAGTCGCTCGTCGCCCGTGGCTCTGCCGCCGACGAGCATGCCGCGATCAACACGACCTCCGTCTACACAGGCGTTGCCGTATTTCCCATGCTGCCGGAGCGGCTGTCGACCGACCTCTCCTCGCTCAATGAGGGAGAGGACCGGCTCGCGGTGATCATCGAGTTCGACGTCGCGTCCGATGGCGCGCTCTCGCACGCGTCCGTGTATCGCGCGCTCGTGCACAACCGCGCGAAGCTCACCTACGACGCCATCGGCGCATGGCTCGAGGGCCGAGCACCGGAGCCGCACGCGATCGCACAGTCAGCGGCGTTGCGCGAACAGCTGCTGCTCCAGGACGAGGCGGCGACCCGGCTGCGACACGCACGCACGATCGCCGGCGCGCTCGACTTCGAGAGCGTCGAGGCGTCGCCCGTCGTCTCACATGGGAAAGTCATCGATCTCCAGGTGGCTCGACGGAGCCGGGCGCGCGACCTCATCGAGGATTTCATGGTGGCGGCCAATCGCACCGTGGCCGCCTACCTGCTCGCGAACGGTTCGGCGTCGCTGCGGCGCGTCGTGCGCGAGCCCAAGCGGTGGGATCGCATCGTCGCCCTCGCGGCAGAACTCGGCGAGACGCTGCCTGAGGCGCCGAGCAGCCTGGCGCTCAGCGAATTCCTCGCGAGGCGTCGCGCGGCCGACCCGGAGCACTACCCCGATCTGTCGCTGTCGGTGGTGAAGCTGCTCGGCCCCGGCATCTACGTGCTCGAACGCCGGCTCGGCGACCGACGCGATGTCGGCCACTTCGGGCTCGCCGTCGCCGACTACGTGCACTCGACCGCGCCCAATCGCCGCTTCGCCGATCTCGTGACGCAGCGGATGCTGCGCGCCGTCGCCACGAAGAGTGCACCGCCGTATACCGACCAGGAGCTCACCGACATCGCCGCGCGATGCACCGAGCGTGGCGACGCCGCACGGAAGGTCGAACGACTGATGCGCAAGGTTGCCGGCGCGTCAATGCTCGCCGATCGGATCGGCGAGAGCTTCGCGGCCGTGGTGACGTCGGCGTCACCGAAGGGCACGTACGCTCGGCTACTCAGTCCACCGGTCGAAGGACGCATCGTGCGCGGCGCAGCGGGGCTCGACGTCGGCGACACCGTGCGTCTCACGCTCCTTGTCGCGGATGCGACCAAGGGGTTCATCGACTTTGCGCACGCCGCGGACGGCTCCGCGCGCAAGCTCGAGCGCAGTCGGCGGAAGAAGGCTGCGGCCGATCAGATGCGTCCGCACATCGGCCAGATGTTCGATGCCGAGGTGACGGGCGTCTCGGAGAGTGGCACGTACGTCCGGCTGCTCGATGGCTCTGCGGAAGGCCGTGTCGTGCGCGGCTACAAACCGTTGACGGTCGGGATGAAGGTGCCCGTGAAGCTCGTGCGGACGGACAGTGTGCATGGCTTCATCGACTTCGAATACGCCAATGACGTCGATCAGGCCAAGGAGGATCGCGTTGCGCGGAAGCGCTCGGCGGCCGCCATGCTTCAGGAGCGCATCGGTGCGTCGTTCGACGCCGTCGTCACGGGGATGACGCAGAAGGCCACGTGGATCTCCATCGAGGGCGGCACGGTGGAGGGGCGTCTCGTGCGCGGGCGACGCGGGCTCCACGTGGGTGATGCGCTGCGGGTCGTGCTACTCGTTGCCGACCCGCAGCGTGGATTCATCGACTTCGCGCGCGAGGACTAGCGGCTCACCACGTCAAGCAGGAATTGCCGTACGCGAGGATCGCGACGCTGGGCAAGCCGCTGGATGGCCCTGCGCCGCAGCTGCATGTTCTCGCCGTCGCTGGCGATCTGAATGAGCTTGTCCGTCGCCGCCGACTCCGGTCGCTGCGCCAGGACGTCGAGCATCTGGTCCTGCATCTCGGGCTGACTCTTGAACTCGTCATAGAGTGCAAGAAGGTCCTTGACCTCGAGTCCTGCGGAATTCCCCCTGTCCCAATACTGACCTGCGCTGCGCAGCGCGACCTGGCGGAGCTCGATCTCGGAATTCCTGTCGCGCGCGACGCCGAGTAGCCAGTTCAACGACTCGGTGGAGCGCTGATAGGAGACGCTGCGGAGAATGCCTTCGCGCAACTGTTGGGAGGTCGTCTTGCCGTAGAGATCCTTGAGGTACTGGATGTCCTCTGGCGTCCGTCGTCCTGAACCGATCTGGTTCACCGCTCGCACGCGGATCTCCGTGGTCAACGTCGTCGACTCGGCGATACGCCGCAGTGCGGTGCGCGCGGCGGGGCTCGTCTGCTGTGCGAGGCCGCGCAGCGCCATCTCGGACACGTCCGTGTCAGTCGCGCTGGCGAAGATGGAGTCGAGCAATGCGGCGCTCCTCTCCGTGTTGACCTGCGCGATGGACTGCACGGCCTGACGTCGCACGACGCCACTGGGGTCGGTGCGCGCGACGCGCACCATGATGTCAAGGCGCTCCGGCTCACGGGTACGGGCGAGCAGCTCGACCGCCTGCCGGCGCAGGGAGACGGAGCAGTCGTCGCGCCGCTCGAGCAGCTTCTCGAGGACGGGAAGAATCTGGGACGACTCCATCTGCATGATGCCGACGAGCGCGGCACGGCGGACGTCGTCGGCGTCATTCGAGCAGGCGGTGCTCTGGGCGCTGGAGACAGCGGGCGCCAGCAACAGCAGCGCGCAGAGAATGCGGGAGGAGGACATTGGCGAGTGGGAGGGAGTGTACAGCGTGATCTCACCACCTCGGACACGCGGATTGCGGATAGGGTTGGGTGCAGGGCTCGCTCGCCTAGTACCAATTGGCCCTTGTGCGACGCTTCGCGTGCGCCGAGCATCTACGCGACCTCCCACCAGGCATTGGACGTGAGCCCACGAACGCGCATCATCGCCGGCGGAATCGTCGCCGTGCTTCTCTTCGATCTCGTCGCCTCGCTCGCGTCGCAAGCGCTCGCGTTCCCATACGCGAGGGCGAGCGTCGGTGCGTATTTCATCTATCTCATCATCGGTGTTCTCGCCGGCCGCGCCGCAACGGCGTCGCGCGCCTGGCAGGGCGCGATCGCCGCGGCCATTGCCGGATTCGCCGACGCATCCGCCGGCTGGGCCTTTTCGTGGCTCATCGGGCCGGGGCGCACACCGAACGGAACGCTCACACCGGCCGAGTGGATCATCAGTGCTGCCACTGTCGTCCTATTCGCTGGAGCCGTCGGATTTCTCGGCGGTGCTGTGGGCGCGCGGAGTAATCCGACCGTTTCCCGAGGCAGTTGAGCGCGCGCTCGCGACTGTCGGGCAGCCGATCGCCTCGCTGGCACGTGGCGCCTTTCTGCACCACCTTCTGTCGGCGGCCGACTGACCGCGCACGGCATTCGCTGGCCCACGCAGAGCGCCATGATCAAGGCGATCATCTTCGATCTCGACAACTGCCTGAGCGCCGCCGACGAGTCGAGTCGTCAACTCCTCGAGCCGGTGTTCCATGCAGTACGTCAGTCGAACAATGGACGACTGTCCGATGATGCTCTCGACAAGGCGTTCGACGAATGCTGGCGCGACGCGTTCGACGTCGTCGCCCTGCGATATGGTTTCTCGCGCGAGATGCTCGAAGCCGGTTGGAGCGCGGCAGCACAAGCGGAAGTACAGGTCCCACTCCAGGGCTATCCCGACCTTGGCGCCCTGCAGGCACTGCCGGGTAAGCTCTTCCTCGTGACGTCGGGCTTTCGGCGTCTCCAGGAGAGCAAGATCTCCGCGCTGCGCATCGCCGAGCTGTTCGCCGAGGTGCACGTCGACGCGATCGACGAGGAGAACCGGCGCGGCAAGCGCCAGATTTTCGCCGACATTCTCGCGTCGCACCAACTGTCGCCCGACGAAGTGCTCGTCGTCGGGGACAACCCGAACTCCGAGATCGAGGCCGGCAATCAACTCGGCATCACGACGGTGCAGATCCTCCGTCCCGGCGTGACCAAGGGGAACAATGCCTCGTACTACATCGACGAGCTGGCAGAGCTCTCGCAGCTCATCTGAGTTACGCCCACAGGAATGCGGGATGATCTTCGCCGAGCGTTGCACGGATGATGCGCTCGTAGACGCGCGCTCCACGATCGCCGTTGGTGAACACCACCATCGCCTTCTCGTTCTGCGTATTGGCGAGATAGATGTGCTTGAAGCCGGAGTTGTCCCCCCGCTGCGTTCGGATTGAGAAACACCGGCAACACGGGCAGTGCCGGCTCGGCCACCCTGCTTGCGGCTTCCGAATCCTCCGTCTTCACCATCGCGAGCGACACGCCACGCTCGGCCATCGCTCGTCGCAGCTCGAGCAGCGTCGGTCGTCCGGAGGTTGGTATGACCTCACCGCGCCCCGAGTGTGGATCGGCGAGGAACGGCTCGAGCTCGCCGAGCGCTACCATGCTCGAGCGCTTCATGCCGAGCGGCTCGAAGACGCGTTCGTGCGCGAGTTGGCTCATGCCCTTTCCGGTGAGCTTCTCGAGGATGCGCTGCATGTAGAAGAATCCTTCGCCCGAATACGACCATTTCGTGCCGGGCTCGAAGTCTGAGGTCAGCGGCTGCTTTGTATCGAAACGCCAGTTGCGCCACCCACTGGAATGACTGAGGAGCCGTCGCAGCGTGATCCCCGCTGCTCTGGGGTCGTCGGGGTTGGGCAGCGGCAGATACTCGCGCGCCGGCCGGTCCAGTGTGAGCAGCCCTTCGTTCACGAGCCCGAGCAGGACGTAAGAGAACACGGTTTTCGTCAGCGACGCCGCGGCGTACACGGTGTCTGCAGTCACGCGCTCCGCCTCGCCGGCGCGGCGAACGCCGAGAGCCTTGGTGGAGATTTTGTCGCCGTCGACGATTGCGTAGGCCATCGATGGCACGCTGGCCAGGCGCATGATGCGCTCGAAGTCGTCGTCCATCCCGGTGTCACCCCGAGCGTAGCGAGTGGCCTGCTTTTTCTCTCCGGAGAGGGTCGATCCGACGCCGAGCGCAGCGAGACCCATCCGCGCCACCGCCGTGCGACGAGGAATTGAAGGAGTGTCAGCCATGGTGTGCGCGTGATCGGTGAGGGAAGCCTGCTGACATCCATTGTGCGACAGCGAGAGTCGCGGGAACGTTGCAGTACCGGGGGAATCGATCATCCGTTTGTAACGGTACCGACAGGTTGGCCGGGGTACACTTCCCGGTTACCACGCTCTCGTGACTTGGCTTCACTCCAGAGGATCGCATGACCAGACAGACACTCACAGCTGCGCTGCTCGTCGTGGCCGCGCTGGGCTCGCCCAGCATCGGTTCGGCGCAGACGTTCAAGGTCGATAAGTGGAACATCGGAGGTGAGGGCGGGACTGACTATCTGGTCGCCGAGCCGGGCACGGGGCGCGTGTTCGTATCGCGCGGCACGCATGTCATGGTGATCGACGGCCCGACGGGCAAGGTGATCGGCGACATCCCGGACACCCCGCGCATGCACGGCATCGGCCTCGTGCCGAAGTGGAATCACGGATTCACCACGAATGCCGGCGACTCGAGCGTCACGATGTTCGACCTCACCACGCTGGCGTTCATCAAGAAGACGGCGATCAAGGTCGGTGGGCTCGACGGCATCATGTACGACGACTACTCCGACCGCATCATCCTCACGAACCACAGCAAGCCCGGCACCGCCGTTGCGCTCGACGCGAACACCGGTGAGATCGTCGGCACCGCGGTACTGGAGGACAACGCGCCAGAAGGCGCCGCGAGCGATGGCAAGGGCAAGCTGTTCGTCAACAACGAGAGCAAGAACACCATCCAGGTGCTCGACGCGAACACGATGAGGGTACTTGCCTCGTGGCCCCTCGCGCCCTGCGACGGACCGACGGGCATCGCGCTCGATCGTCCGACCAACCGGATCTTCTCCGGCTGCGGCGAGAAGTCCGTCGTGCTCGACGCGACCACCGGCAAGGTCGTCGCGACAATCGTCAACGGCGACGGTGTCGACGCACTCGGCTGGGATGACTCGGAAAAGCTGATCTACATTCCCGCCGGCGCTGCCGGCAACGTGACCGTCGTCCGGCAGGACAGCCCGGACAAGTACACGGTAGTCGCCACGGTCCCGACGATGCGCGGCGCCAAGACCATCGCGGTCGACCCGATCAAGCACATGGCGTATCTCTTCCAGCCCGAGTACGGTCCGCCGCCCGCGGGCACGCCCGCTCCAGCGCCGGGCACGCGCGGGCCACGCGGTCCGATTGTCGCTGCGTGGTTCTTCGCCATCTCGCACTGATCCAGCCTGAACGACATTCAATGATTTGAACGAAAGGGCCGAATCAAGCAGATTGATTCGGCCCTTCTTGCGTTCCCCTCTCGATCCAGCCGGATGCCAAGTACCAAGTGCTCATGCGGAGAGGAGCTGCACTATTCCGCCGACAAGGTCGGGCTCATCGCGCGATGCCGCTGTGGCAGGCCCGTCCGGTTGCCCGATCCACCACCCGAGCCGCCACGCAAGTCGCACGACGACTTGCTCGACGACGTTCGCCGCACCGCGAGCAGGCGACGCCAGATCATTGCGGTGCTGGCGTTCGCCGTCGTGGTCCTCACCGTCGTCGTCATCTTCGCCCGGTTCAACACGGGGTCGCCGACGCGGCGACAGCCCGCGCCGACGGCCGAAGAACCCTAGCTCACCGGCACTGCGGGTAGGCGGGGTCCGCACCCGTGATCGCCGGTCTGTCCTTCCGGTTGGCGATCGCCATCATCACGTCGTGGATGAAGCGAGCGAGTCGCGCCGAGTGGTCGTAGTCGATGTACTGCGGCTCGTCGGTGGGCTGGTGATAGTCGAGTGCGTAGCCGAGTGAGAAGTACGTGACCGGGATGTTCTGGCGCACGTAGTTCACCTGATCGCTGCGACAGAAGCGATTCATCGGATTCGCCAATACCTCCCACGACTTGTCGATCGCCATCGTCTCGACGCGCGTCGCATTCACCGAGTCGATGATGTCGCCGAAGTCGCGCGACAGGCGCCGCGCGCCCAGCATCTGCACCGACGTCGGGCCGCCGAACTTCACCTCGCCCACGCGCCCCTTGCCCAGCATGTCCATGTTGTGCGCCGCGACAACGGACGACATAGGGATCGTCGGGTGGTCGGTGAACCAGCGTGAGCCGAGCAGCCCCGCTTCTTCCCCTTCATGCGACACGAAGATGATCGACCGCGCCGGCTTCTCCTTCGCGAACTGCTCGGCGATCTCCAGCATCACGGCGGTGCCGGAGCCATCATCGTCCGCACCGTTCATGATCGAGTCGCGACGCGGCGCACGGATGCTCCGCGCATACGCGATGAGTGAGTCGATCGTGTGCTGCTGCGCCACGGTTGGCCGGCACGACGGATCGTTGGCACCCTGCGGACGCGTGACCTTGTTCACCGCGCGCAGTGAGTCGTGATCGACAGCCGTCGTATTCACGCCGACGTGATCGTTGTGCGCGCCGACGAGGACATACTCCGCCGCACGCGCCGGATCCGAGCCAGGCATGATGGCGATGACGTTGCGGCCTGGCGTCTTCGACTGGTGCCACTCGAAGCTCCAGTTGCCCGACACTGGCTGTCCCGTGGTGCCCACGGCGAGCTGATCGATCGGCTGATTGAAGAGCTTCGCCGCCGCAGCCCGCGAGATCGCGGCACCGGCTGGCAGCGTGACGGCGTTGGCCGGCGCAGCGGGCTGCATCGTCATCCGCCCGTTGAATGCGGACGTCACGGCGGCGCGCGTCGTCTCGTCCAACGTCACGAGGAGGACGGCCACTGCGCCCGCGCGTTGCGCGCGCGTGTCGCGCACGCCACCGCCACCACCGCGACCGCCGGTGGGAGCAACGCCGCCCACCTTCGCGATGCTGTCGCGCACGGCGGCCTCGACGAACGCCGCGTTGAACGCGCCGAACTTGTTGGGCACCGAGTCGCACCGCAGCAGCGTCGGCGGACGCGGTGCGGCGATCCCGGCCGCCGCTGGCGTGGCGAGGAACACGGCAACCTTGCCCTTGAACATCGTGGGGTCGAGCGCGACGGCCGTGTCCCCCCAGCGTCCGGCGAACACCGTCGGCACGCTCGAGAGATCGGCCTTGCCACTCAGGCTCGCCGAGGGTGTCAATGGAATCCAATCAGGGCGGCCAAGCGGTGCGCCAGCGGCCACGAGGCGCGACGACATGCTGTCGTATCCGATCGGACCGAACGGCAGGTCCTGGAAGTACGTCCCGTTCTCGCCGGCGGGCTTGAGACCGAGCCGCTTGAATTCGCGCGCGATGTACTCGGTGGCAACGAAGTTGCCCGGCTCGCCGATGCGCCGACCCTTCATCGAATCGTCGGCGAACTGATAGAGACGCGTGCGGAGATCGTTCGCGGTGATGGCCGGAACAGTCGGACGAGGAGCCCACGTCCGCGGACCTTCATCCGGCCAGACGGGCTTGGCGCTCTTCTGAGCCGAGAGGCTCGACGCGGTGCAGAGGAGGACAGTGATGCCGAGAGAGATGCGACGCACAGTCAGTTTTATGAGATGAGAAGTTTGACGAACACTATTGCTGCGTGCTGTTGCTGTTGCCCTGAGCGAAGCGCCCCTGACGATCTATTTGCCCGCACCGGAAACGACAGGCGCTTGCTTCTCCCACACGAAGCGATGCAGGAAGTCGCTGCTCCGCCCGAAGATGTCGATCCACCGGCTGTGAATCAGCGATTCGTGCACGTCGTCGGGCGTCACCGTCAATTCGTAGTACACGCCCTTCGCGCGCAGCAGGTTCACGAGACCAACCATCTGCGAGAACTCGACGTTGCGATCGTCGTCGCCCTGCTGGAGAAACACGGGCGACTTCCACCCGTTGATCGCGCCCACGGCCGACGAACGGAAGGCGAGGCTCGTCGTATCGGACGCGCTTCCGTAAATGTGCACACCGGCGAGATCCACGCCGGCGACGAACACATCGGAGTTGCGCGCCAGCGCCTCAGCCGTAAGCAGGCCGCCGTACGACAACCCCCAGATACCGATGCGCGACGCATCCACGTCAGGTCGCGACTGCAGGTACTTCGCACCGGCAAGCACGTCCTGATATTCCGAATTCCCTCGGCCCTGGGTATTCGGTGCGCGGCGGAACGAGTTGCCGTAGCCCACCCCCGCACGATAGTTCACCGACAGCACGATGTACCCCTGCGTCTGCAGCCACTGGTTGTAGCCGTACGACCAGTGATAGAACTGCATGTAGTGGTACGCCGGCAGCATCTGTCTGGCCGGACCGCCGTGCACGAAGACGATGGCCGGCCTCTTCTCGCCCGGCTTCAAGTCCTTCGGCAGGAAGAGCTGGTTGTGCACCTCCATCCCGTCCGGCGCCTTGGTGATGATGATCTCGGGCGTCACGTGCGCGGCCTTCGGAAAATCCTTCGGCAGCGTCGGAAAGACGACTCTCGTCTCGCCGCCACTCGTCGGCACGATGCCGATCGACGCGGGCTGTGACGCGTTGAAGTACAGCACCGCCAGACTCTTGCCCGACGCGAGCGGTGTGGGCGACACCTCGACACCGTCGTCGGTCGAGATCTTCCGCGGCGTACCACCCGCCGTGGGCACGGCCCAGATATGCCGCTTCTCGATGTCCGTCGCGTTCGTCGCGTAGTACATCGTC
>JBDSML010000059.1:0-18688 GCA_039915865.1 Gemmatimonadaceae bacterium
AGCAGGTTGAGCAGGATCTGCCGTACCTTCTCCGCGTCGGCGCGGATGTGACGCGCGCCCTTCGACTTGTGGGACAGGCAGCCATCGTGATCAAACGCCAACTGCTTCACTGCGAGCTGCGGCCCCAGCAGTGGTTCGAGGTCCTCCATGACGCTGGCGAGGTCCACGTCCGAGACATGGAACTCCACCTTCCCCGCATCCAGTCGCGCGAAGTTCAAGACGTCCGTGACGAGCCCCATCAAGTGCTGGCTCGCGCGGCGGATTCGCCCGAGGTCCTGTCGCTGCGGCGCGGTGAGTGGGCCACGGAGCTCGAGCGTCAACAACTCCGTGTAGCCGCTGATGGCGTTCAACGGTGTGCGAAGCTCGTGGCTCATGGTCGAGAGGAACTGACTCTTCGCCGCATTCGCCGCCTCGGCTTCCGCGCGCAATCTCTCGGATGCGGCACGCGCCATCTCCACCTCGCGTCGTGCGCGCACCTGGTCGGTAACGTCGTACGCCACGCTCGCGACGGCGTACACCTGTCCGCTCGGGTCGCGCAGCGGCTGATAGCCGAGATTGAAGTAGCGATCCTCGCGCACGCCGTCATCCGGACGCTCGAGGACCACCAGCCGCTCGGTGGCCGAGTAGGGCACGCCGGTCTGGTACACGCGATCCATCGCTTCAATGGGTCCCGTGCCGACGACTTCGGGAAATGCGTCGCGTATCGAGCGGCCCAGCAACACTCGGCCGAGGCCAGGCGTCTTCGCGTAGAGCGGACTCACCGCCGTGTACACGTGGTCGGGCCCGGTCACGACGGCCACCGCCACCGGTGCCTGCTCGAACACATCGCGCAATCGCTGTTCGCTTGCCCGCAGCGCCGCCTCGGCACGCACGCGCGGCGCGATGTCACGCCAGAAGACGGCCACGCCACCGTCGGGCGACGGATACGCGTCGACTTCAGGTACGAGGTCGAGCCTCGCATCTGCGTACTCTCCAACGAAATGGACGGCAACGCGTTCCGTCGCGACCTGACGATACGACCGCTCGAAGATGGTCCCCACTGTGCCCGGAAAGACATCCCAGATCTTGCGCCCGAGCAGCTGTTCCCGTGAATGGAGCAACGCGCGTTCGGTGGCGGCGTTCACGCTGACGAAGCGGAATTCGCTGTCCAGCACGAAGTGCGCATCGGCCATCGTATCGAGGATGCTCGTGGCACGGGCGCGCTCTGACTCCGCCTGTTCGGTGCGCTCCTCCAGCTCGAGTCCTTGTTCCTGCAATTGTGCGTTCGCCGACTGTAGCTCTTCCATGATCTGCTCACCGCTGGCGCGCGCGGTTTCGCTTTCCTCGAGTAACCGCTCCACCTCGCGACGGGCGCGCACGTGGTCCGTGACGTCCGTGCCATAGCCCATCACGCCCCACGCCTTGCCGTTGGGGTCGGTCAGTGCCTGATAGACGAAGTCGACGAACCGTTCTTCGGGCTGGGTGCCTGGTGTGCGAACCAGCCGCAGCGGGACTTCCCGACCCGACACCGGAAGGCCCGTGTCACGCACGCCGGAGAGCAGCGCCTCGAACCCCTGCCCGCGTGCATCCGGCAATGCGTCCCAGACCGGCCGGCCGATGATGTCGCGTCGACCGACGAGGGCGTAGTACGCCTCGTTCGCGTATTCCAGCACGTGATCTGCGCCCGTGACGACACTGACGAACGACGGAACCCGCTGGAACGTCTCGAAGAGCCGCTCTCGCTCGCCGGCAACGGCAGCGCGCGCGCGCACTTTTGCCGTGATCTCGACGGCGACGTTGTACACGGCGAGACAGTCGCCCGTCTCATCCGTCAACGCGCTCAACGAGTACGTGAACCACGCGTCCTCCGAGCGGCCACCCTCGAGTCGCTCCATCGTGAGGACGGTCTCGTCTTCAAAGACGGGCGGCCCGCCGTCGCGCACCTGCGCGAACTGCCGCTCGAGCGCCGGCCACAGCTCATCCCACACCGCCGCGCCAGAGCGACCGAGCGCATCCGGGTGCTTCGCCCTGAGGATGCGCGAGTAGGCGTCGTTGTAGAGGAGCGTGTACGTCGGCCCACACCAGAGGCTCATGGCCACGGGCGAGTCGAGCATCATTCGCACCGCCGTGCGGAGCGCTGCCGGCCACGACGCCACGGGACCGAGTGGCGTCGAGGCCCAGTCGAGGGAACGTGCGCGGGCACGCATCTCGCCCGGTCCGGCGAAGAGATCGTGTTCGGTTCGTGCGTGGGCAGCCGCGCGCGCGCTGTTGTCCCCGCCTGAACCGCCGTTGTTGTCTGGGAAGCGCGAAGTCACGTGACCCTGTTGCCTTGTGATCGATTCCGTACCGACGAGCGGGGCGACAGCCGCTGCGTGCCGGAAATTACAGCCGATGTACGGGCGGCGACGGCCATAGAGCACATCGCGCGCCTCGGGCGATGGACGCCCGCACCGAGGCGTCACCACGGATTATTGTGGCGGATTGCCTGTCGATTCGCGGCGCGGCATGTTCCGGTTCCCACCACACACGAGAAAGATGGATACCACCACGTTCAGCTATTCGGCCGCCATCGCAGCGCACTTTGTCTACTTCGGGCTTGCGATCGTGGCGACTGTCGTATTCGTCGCGATCTACGTGACGGTGACTCCCCATCGCGAATTCAGGCTGATCCGCGAGGGCAACGTCGCTGCCGCCATCTCGCTTGGCGGCGCACTCCTCGGCTACATCATTCCGCTCGCCAAGGCCGTCTCGCAGAGCGAAAGCATGATGGACATGCTTCTGTGGAGCATCGTCGCCCTCATCGCGCAGCTCGTCGTGTATGGCATTACGCGCCTGATACTGCCGACACTGTCGTCGGACGTCCACGATGGCAAGGTGGCATCAGGGATCTTCCTCGCCGCGATGTCCCTGGGTATCGGGTTGCTCAACGCGGCGGCGATGACTGAGTGACGATCCCTTAGTTTTCGGCGATGATCGCCACTCCACTCCGCCACGTCGGCATCGTCATGATGTCCGCCGTGGGCGACGCGGTGCACGTGCTGCCCCTGCTCACCGCGCTCAAGCGCCACTCGCCCGACACCAGGGTCACCTGGGTGTTGCAGCCCGGGGCGGCGTCGCTGGTGCGTGGACACTGGGCGGTCGACGAGATCATCGAGTTCGATCGCTCGCGCGGCTGGCGCGCGTATCCCGCCGTGCGCGCGGCCCTCGCGCACAAGCCGTTCGACGTCGTGCTCGCGCTCCAGGTCTACTTCAAGGCGGGGATCGTCACGTCGTTCACGCAGTCGCCGATCAAGCTCGGATTCGATCGCACGCGTGCGCGTGACCTGAACTGGCTGTTCACGACGGACCGGCTGCCCGCGCGCGAAGGACAACATGTGCAGGACCAGTACTTCGAGTTCCTCGAGGCGCTCGGCATTCCGCACGAACCCGTGACGTGGGATCTCGGCCCGTGGGCGCACGAGCGCGCGTGGCAGAACGAGTTCCTCGCGAAATACGATCGCCCCATTGCACCGATCGTCATTGCGACGAGCAAGCCCGAGAAGGACTGGATGCCGGAGCGCTGGGCCGAGGTGTCCGATGCGCTCTACAGCGACTTCGGCCTCCAGCCCGTGCTCGTCGGTGGACGTTCGCCGCGCGAGCTCGCCGCCGAGCGCGTGATCCTCGATCGCGCGAAGGTGCCCGTGTCGTCGGCGCTCGGCAGCGGCCTGCGCAACCTCGTGGGAATTCTCGATGGCGCAGCGCTGGTGTTATCGCCCGACACGGGGCCGCTGCACATGACGGTCGCGCTGAACCGGCCGGTCATCTCGCTGATGGGCTACACGAATCCGAAGCGCGTGGGCCCGTATCGTCGCTTTCATGACCTGCTCATCGACGCCTATGGAGATCCGGGCGAGGATTATCCGCTGTCGATGGAGAATCGGATAGGGCGGATGCCGAGGATCTCGGTGCGGGATGTCCTGGACAAGGTCGAGCTGTGGCGATCGAGGTATGCAGTCTCGCACTCGCCAGGACGCTAGCCAGCCGCGAAGCGCAGTGGCAGCATCAGCGAAGACGCAACTCCCCAAACCGATGCACGACCCCAAGCTCCGCCATCAACCGAACGAGCCTCTGTAACGGCAACCCCATCACCGCGAAGTAGTCGCCATCCACTCGCTCGACGATCGTCGCGCCGAACCCCTGGATGCCGTACGCACCCGCCTTGTCCATCGGCTCGCGCGTCGCGATGTATGCCTCGATCTCCTCCGCCGTGAGGGGATGAAACGTGACGGCCACCTCGACGATGGCCGAACGAATCACACCGCGCCACTCGACGGCGACGGCCGTGATCACGGTATGCGACCGGCCGGATAGCCGCGACAGCATCGCGAATGCCTGCGCTTCGTCCCGCGGCTTGCCCAACACGTCGCCATCCACGACGACGATCGTATCGCTGCCGATCACCAGCGCATCGGACACATCCCTCGACACGGCGGCCACCTTCTCGCGCGCGAGACGTTCCGCATGCGCGCCGGGCTCCTCGCCTGCGAGATACGACTCGTCGATATCCGCCGGCCTCACCTCATGCGCGATGCCGACGAGCGTCAACAGCTCTCGACGCCGAGGCGACTGCGACGCCAGTACCACGCGCACATTACTCATCGCTCGAGCCACAGCGTCACCGGACCATCGTTCACCAACTCCACGTCCATCATCGCGCCGAACTCTCCCGTCTCCACGGGAATGCCATGATCACGCAGCAACTCCAGAAAGCGCTCGTACAGCGGAATGGCCACGTCCGGCCGCGCCGCACCGATGAAGCTCGGGCGACGACCTTTCGCCGCATCGCCGTACAGCGTGAACTGCGACACCACCAACAGCCCACCACCCACCTCCGCGAGCGAGAGATTCATCTTCTCCTCCGCGTCCGCAAACAGCCGCAGACCCACGACCTTTTCGGCCATCCACACGAGCTGTTGCTCCTTGTCCTCGTGCGTGAAACCCACGAGGAGGACGTACCCGCGCGCAATGCGGCCCGTGACGCGCTCACCGACGCGCACTTCGGCGCGCGAGACTCGCTGTAGTAGTAGACGCATCGGCCAAAGATAGGTGGTCGTCCCGACCAGAGCGAAGTGACCGAAAGACCGACGCGGGTTAAGCTTCAGTCATGACCGCACGCCCCTTCGAGCAGACCGTCGACGTCGAGACACCCGAGCTCGTCGTCTTGACGTACTCGCTCGCCGGAGTCGGCTCGCGGGTGCTCGCAGGGCTCACCGACCTCGCGATCTGTGTCGGCGCATTCGTCGTGCTGATCATCGCCGTCATCTCCCTGTCGGCGGGGGGCATCGCCATCTCGTTCGACTCCAGTGCCAGTTGGGCCGTCGCACTCCTCGTGCTCGCGCAGTTCACGCTCCTCTGGGGCTACTACGTGCTCTTCGAGGGGCTGATGGACGGCCAGACGCCAGGCAAGCGGCTGCATCACCTTCGCGTGGTGCGCGACGGCGGCTACTCCGTGACGTTCGGTGTGTCGGCGGTGCGCAATCTCGTCCGTATGCTCGACATGCAGCCCGGCATCTTCTACCTCGTCGGGCTCTCCAGCCTCCTCATCACGCGTCGAGGACGCCGGCTCGGCGATCTCGTGGCGGGGACGATCGTCGTCCGGGAAGACGTCCGCTCCGTCGCCGCCGCAGCGCGTGGGCGACGCGAGAGCACGGAGGACACCGCGGCGCTCCAGACGTCACTCAGCGAGGACGAGTACACCGTGCTCTCCCGCTTCGTCGAACGATGGAGCTCGCTCGATCCGCTCAAGCGCGCTGCGCTCTCGACACAACTCGCCGCGCGCTTTGCCAGCGTTCTCCCCGACGACGACAAACCCGCCGGCCAACGACTGCTCGAGCTCCACGAGCGGGAGCTCCGCGCGCGCACGCGCGGCGTTGCGTCGCGCGGAGAGACCGGCGCCGCCCGTGAGCGACAGGCGCTCATCGCTGCGGGCATGACGCGGTGGACGGCGTTCGGCGCAAAGCTCGCCACCGCACAGAAGCGCGGACTCCGCGTCCTCGGCGAAGACGGCGTGCGCGAATTCGTCGCCGAGTATCGTGCGCTGTCGGCCGACCTGGCGCGGTTGCGCACGGCGTCGGCCGGTCGCTCGCTCGACGAGATGTTCTTCCTCGGCCGACTCGTCGCCGGCGCGCACAATCTGCTCTACCGCGATCGCGGCATGAGCCTGCGCGGCGCGATTCGCTTCCTCTTCACCGACGTTCCGCGGGAAGTCCGGCGCAGCGCCGCACCGATCGCATTGGCGGCGCTGTTGCTGTTCGGCCCTGCAGCCATTGCCGCCGTGAGCATCGTGCGCTCTCCTGCCCTGGCGTCGAAGCTCGTGCCGAACTCGATGATCCAGCGCGCCGAGCAAGGCGTTCGCCGCGCTCGGCAAGGCGAAGGCTACATCGACGATCCGCAGTTGCTCCGCCCCGTCATGGCCAGCACGATCGTCACGAACAACGTTCAGGTGACCTTCGCCGCGTTCGCTGGCGGTGTCACTGCCGGCGTACTCACGGTCTTCCTCCTCGTCTTCAACGGCATCTCACTCGGCAGCGTCACGGGCCTCTACATCAGCAAGGGCATCGGCAATCTCCTGCTCGCCTTCGTCGCGCCTCACGGCGTGCTCGAGTTGTTCGCCATCTGCGTCGCCGGCGGCGGCGCGTTCGTCGTCGCGGCGGGGTTGCTGATGCCGGGCGAACGATCGCGTGGCCGAGCGCTGGTGGAGAATGCGCGACGGGCGATTCGGCTCATCGCGGCGTCGACCTTCCTCCTCGTCATCGCCGGCACGCTGGAGGGCTTCGTCTCACCGATCGAATGGTGGCCACTCGAGGGCAAGCTTGCCGTCAGTGGAGCGACGCTGGTGTTCCTCGTGATGTACCTGCGAGGCGGCATCGCGTCGCGCGTTGCGTTTGATGGCCAGGTGAGCGCCTCGCCAGAAGCCCTCGCCCTCTCCTCTGTGGCTACAGCGCGCCGCGCGTCTTGAGCTCGAGGTATTGATTCACCACCGCCGCTGCCATCGCATCGGGCGCGACGTCGAGCACCACGACTCCCGCATCCCGCATCCGCTGCAGCGACGTCAGGCGCTCGGCGATCAGCTCCTCGGCGGCCGCGCTCTCGTACATGTCGCGCGCGTTGCCGCCACGAATCGTCGCTGCAGTTGCGAGCGCCTCATTGCGCAGTGCCACCACGACCGCGAGGTGCCGTGACGCCCCGCGCGTGAGATGCGCAAGCAACGAGCGTGATGCGCGCGCGTCGATGACGTCGGTGATGAGCACGATGAGCGCGCGCTTGCGCTGCCGCTGGGCGAGAATGCGGAACGCCGCCGCGTAGTCCGGCTCCACGAGCGTGGCCTGCACCGGCACCAGCGCCGTACGGAGCGCCGCCAGCGCCGTGACACCGCGCTGCGCCGGAACGAGCGCGCGCAACTGATCGTCGAACACCAGCGCACCGACACGATCACCAGCCGTGATCGCGACGTCGGCGAGCAGCAGTGCAGCGGACAGCGCGTACTCGAACCGCGGATATCGGCCAGCGAGCTGCGTCATCGAGCGGCCGGCGTCCACGAGGATGAACACCGTCTGTGATTGCTCGACGGTGAACTCGCGCGTGATGGGATGGCCGCGTCGCGCGGTCGCCTTCCAATCGATGTGACGCGGATCGTCGCCGACGACGTAATCGCGAAGTCGGGCGAACGCGCGCCCCTCGCCGCGCCGGCGCGCGTCGCGCACGCCGACGGTGGCCAGCCGGTGATGCACGGCGAGCCACCGAAAGCGCTTCACGCCGGCGAGCGACGGCGCAACCAGCACGCGGTCCATCTGGCGTTGGCGAAACGTGCGCGACGACAATCCTAGTGTCGTCCGTACGCGCACCGCCGTGTCGCCAAGCTCCGCATCGCCACGATCTGCACCGGTGACGTCAAAGGTGTGCTCGAGCGTCCCATTGGCCGGCAACCGCGATTCGGCGAAGCGACCTCCGCCCGCGAGATGCTTGGCCGGCAGCGCGTCGAACAGCGTGGCGTAGAGCGTCTGCCCCCAGCGCGACGTCACCAGATAGCGCCCGCTCGCTTCGTCGCCGACACCGATCGTATCGGGAAACTCGCGCTGCACATCGATGTCTTCGTGTCGTGGCAGTAGCGCGACGTCCAATACCAATGCCGCAAGAATGCCGAACACGGCGAGCCGAGCGAGCCACTCGCCCACTGGCCAGCCACTCAACAGGAAGAGTGGCGCCGCGAGCGCGAACGCCAGCGCCAGACGCCGCGTGGGCGCGAAGCCGATCGCGGCGCGAACTGCGCCAATCCCCCGACGAATGGTCGCCCAGAGATCCACTCGCTACTCCGGCGCGCGAACGCGGTCGAGCAGCGCGACGAGCACATCGTCGGCCGTACGACCTTCCACTTCCAGCTCCGGCGACAGCGCGATGCGATGGCGCAGCACCGCGGGCGCGATGCCCTTCACGTCGTCCGGCGTCACGAAATCGCGTCCTTCGAGTACGGCAACGGCGCGCGAAGCGCGGAAGAGCGCGACCGTCGCACGCGGCGATGCGCCCAGCGCGAGCATGCGCTCCTCGCGCGTCGTGCGCGTGATGTCGGCGGTGTACGCTCGCACCTCGTCGGCGACGCGCACGTGATCGACCAGGCCTCGCAACGACGCGACTTCCTCCACACTCAACGCCGCCGGCATGTCCGCATCGTGCAAGCGCTCGGCGTCGAATCCCCGCTCGTAGCGCGCGAGCAGCTCCAACTCCGCCTCACGAGAGGGATACGGCATCACTGCCTTGATAAGGAATCGATCGAGCTGCGCTTCGGGCAACGGATAGGTGCCCTCGTGCTCCACCGGGTTCTGCGTGGCGAACACGGTGAACAGGTCGCCGAGCGGACGCGACACGCCGTCCACCGTGACCTGGCGCTCGGCCATCGCCTCGAGCAGCGCCGCCTGTGTCTTGGCCGGCGCGCGATTGATCTCGTCGCCGAGGAGGAGGTCAGTGAACACCGGCCCGGGTTGGAACTCGAAGCCGCGCGTCGGATCGCGAAGGATGTTCACGCCCGTGACGTCGGAAGGCATGAGGTCGGGTGTGAACTGAATGCGCGCGAAGCGCAGCCCGAGCGCGGCCGAGAGCGAGCGGACGAGCAGCGTCTTTGCCGTGCCGGGCACTCCTTCGACGAGCACGTGACCTCGCGCCAGGAAGGCGACGAGCGTGTCCGCGACAGTGGCGTCCTGCCCGACGACGCGCGTCGCGACCGCCTGACGCACACGCTCGAGGAGTTCCGCACCCTGTGCTGGCGTGATCGAAGAAGTCATTACACGTGGGTCGTCAAAGTGTGTTCGATGCGGCGCAGCGCCGCGCCGATCTTGGGGAGGTCGCGATCCGGCACCGGCTCGCGCAGTGCATCTCGCACCAGCGCGACGTCGGCAGTGAGCCCCGGATTGCGCTCGACGATCGCGTCGAGGAATACATCGTCCGTCCGCGCACGCGCGGTCGAGCCACCGCGCTCGACCCGCCAACGCATGCCGCGCACGAGACGCACCGTGATCGTGCGCGTCGCGCGCACCTGCTCGTACGCATGCGCCAGCGCGTCCACCTGCTCGAGCGGATCGCGCCGCTCGATGCGCTCGATGTGCTGTGGCGTGATGGCGCGTGGCGCGACGGCCAGCAGCAACACGAGCCCGGCAACGACCATGAGCACGATCGCGCGGCCGAGCGGATGGTCGGTGAGGAACGCACCGGCCACCGTGAAGACACTCGGCCGCGATCCGTAACCCTGATGGTATTCGTCGAAGGCAAGCGTTGTGCGCGGCGGACCATCGCCCGCCCGCAGCCACTCGAGCATGCGTACGGCGATGACGTCCGCGCCCCAGGAACACCGGCGAAGGACGTCATTGCGCAGCAGATCGGGATCCCCGACGACGACGATACGTCCTCGCCCGTACGGAAAACCGACCGCAGCGTCACCCGGCTCGAGCGGACCGCCGGTATCGTCGGGATCGAGCGTCGCGAACACTTCGCGCGGGCCCGGAGGCGCGCGAAGCCAGCGCACGCCGACCAGATGGACCTTGCCATCCGCCCAGAGCGGCGGCGTGAAGTCGAGCTTGTCGACACACTCGCCGGACATCGCGTTGTAGCGCGTCAACAGGCCCCCGCGCATGAAATGCGTGACGCCGAGCGAATCGGACAGCGGCGTCCTTGCCTCGAGCACGAGGAGCAGCCCGTCTCCGCCGCGCACCGCTTCGAGATAGTCGTGCGCCTCCTGCGATGACACGGGGGTGACCGCCGCGAGCAGCGCATGAATCGTCCCTCCGTGCGAGGCGGCCGGTGTACCGAGGCTGTCGCGCTGAATCACACGCCAGCCGAGCCGGCGCGCCATGTCCGACAGCACGCGCGCGCCCATCGAGCCGGCCAGATGCGTCGACAGACGAGAGTCGCCAAAGCGGCCCTGCGCGGCCTGCGGTGTCAGCAGCGCGACGAAGAGCGCCGCCGTTGCGACGATCGGCAGCACGACGGCCGGTCGCGTCCACCACTCGCGCGAGCCAATCGAAAGCCCAGGACGCGTCATGCGGCGCGCGCCTTCGGCCGGAACGGCTCACTCAACGCGCGCAGCTCGTCGAGCGCGGCGACATCGCAGCCACCGAATCCGTACACCGCAATGTCGAAGCGACGCGTGAAGCTCCTGAATGGCGCATCGGACGACGACCCGCGACGCCGCAGCTCCCGCGCATAGTCGCCGCTCGTCTTCGAGGGATGCAGCCGCAGCCGCTCCTCTCGGCCGAGCGTAAGAATGACGCCGCGATACAGCGCATGTGCTGCCTCCTCGAGTCGGCCCTGCGCCAACAGCGTCTCGGCCGCCTGCCACGGATCGGTCGCCGACGATCCGGCGCGACGACGCACCGCGCGTACGCCTGTCTCGTCGCCCGCGCGGGCAGCGATGACGAACCGCGCAATGACGAACAGCACGAGCAGCGCTGCCAGGGTGATCCCGATCGATCGTGTCGACGGCAGGTGCTCGAGTGCGCGGCCCATCCTGTCGAGCACTTCGGTGAGCCAGAGGAGGATCCGGTCCGCAAACGAGCGGCGCAGCGAACGACGAAACGCCGGATCGCGCACGACCGCTTGCACGGTGTCGTGCACGGCGGCCGCCGGCCAGTGTCGCTCGGCGCTCTGGAGCAGCAGGACGACGGCTGTCAGCTTGCCGCGTGCTCCGTGGGAGGCGCGATGCCCAACTCGATGGCCATCAGCTCGATGTCGAGGCCCTCGCTCTGGATGCGCGCGTCGTAGTAGAGCAGTGTCTCGGTAATGGCGACGATCGGGCCGGCGAGGATGGTGTAAAACGTCCCGACCACCGCCTGCACGACGAAGTTGCCCGACAGCGCGGACAGCACGCTCACGCCGATGGCGATCACCCAGTAGATGATCGCGACCAGGCCAAGCGTGTTCAGGATGTGACTCTTGCGGCGCTTCGAGAGCGCCGAGGTTCTCGCAAACGCGGTTGGCAGGTTCGCATCCTCGAGGATGATCACGGGCGTCAGTGCAAACAGTCGCGCGAACACGTACAGCGAACCGATGATGAGCGCGAAGAAGCCGAGCATCAGCAGGAAATAGCGTATCGCCGCGGCGACGAGGACTCGCGGCAAACGCGGCAACGCGCGACGGACGGCATTCGCGACGTCCACGGGCTCACCGAGATACGCTTGCGAGGCGCAGGAGATGATGACTGAGCTCATCAGTGCGGACGTCAGCCACAGGCCGGTGAGGCCGCCTCCAAGCAGCCACCCCGAGGCGTCCATCCACTTCTCCGGATCGCCCATGAAGAACAGCTCGATCACGAGCCAGGGAAAATACGCGAGCGCCGAACACGTGACGAACTGCCCGTAGTGCGCGCGAAGGATCTGGAATGCAGCGTCGACGATCTCTGACGCAGATCGTGGCCGAAGTGCCGAGGATGCCATATGGTGAAGATGGCCGTGCGCCGACACGGATGGGAGGGGCGAACTGAGCCGTCTCTGCTCGCAGACTGCGAGGCGTATCCCTTGCAATAGCGAGTGATGGGGCCGAGCGGCTGGCTCCTGAACAGTCAGTCGAGCTGGGCCCCACCACCAACGGATCCGCGGTGCATTTCGACGAATCTCTCCGCCTCGCCGGCGACAATGTCATGAGTGCGACGCCATCTGCCGGATGCCGAGGCGCGTGAAGCCCAAAAAGGGTTCCACAGCGGACGGCGGAGTGGATGAGCGCCGCACCGTGGACCGGCGCGCCGTTGCTCGACGGTCCAGTCAGGCCGTACTTCGCCACATCATCGATCGCCTGCCGGAGGGCATTGTCGTCATTGCCGGCGAAGGCACAGTTCGCTTCGTCAACCCAGCTGCGGTCGCGCTTTTCGGACGGCCATCGGGCGAGCTGATCGGCGAGACGTTCGGCTATCCGGTCACCAGCGACGAGCCGTCCGAGATCGAGATCTTTCGGCGCGACGGGGCAACGCTCGTCGCGGAGTTGCGCGTGGTGGAAGCGGTGTGGGACGACGAGCCCGCGTCGCTCGTTTCGCTGCGCGACGTCACCGACCGCAAGCGCAGTGAGGAGCACGCGCGGCAGCTCGAACGCGAACGCGCAGGACGCGCACAGGCGGAAGCGGCCAATCAGGCGAAGTCCGAGTTCCTCGCGGTGATGTCGCACGAGTTGCGCACGCCGTTGAATGCGGTGCTCGGCTACGCGGAGCTGCTCGATCTCGAGGTCGCCGGCTCGATGAGCTCCGACCAGCGACAGCAGGTCGCTCGCATCGCCGCGAGTGGACGACACCTGCTTGGGCTCGTGAACGAGATCCTCGACCTCGCGAAGGTGGAAGCGGGACGCATGTCCGTGGCGCGTGTGACGGCGAACGTCGTCGACGCCGTCGAAGCGGCCATCGTGCTCGCTCAGCCGCAGGCGGAGTCGCGCGGACTCACACTGCATGCCGGCGAAGTGCTGCCGTTGACGATGAAGTTCGTCGGCGATCCCGAGCGTGCGCTGCAGATCCTCGTCAACCTCTTGAGCAACGCGGTGAAGTTCACGTCGCCGGGAGGCAATATCCATATCCGCGCCGAGGTGCTCGGCCGCGCCGACGACTCTCGCCACCTGCACGGTACGGGGCCATGGATCGCGATCCGCGTGTCCGACACCGGCATCGGCATTTCGCCGGAGCAAATGGAGTCGATCTTCGCGCCATTCGTGCAGGCGGAGGTGGGTCATACGCGCCGCATCGACGGCACGGGGCTCGGCCTCACGATCAGCCGACGACTCGCACGGCTGATGCGCGGCGACGTCACGCTCAGCAGCACGGTCGGCACCGGGTCGACGTTCACGCTGTGGTTGCCAACGGCCTCCGCGGACAGTGCCGCCTCGAGCCCATCGGAAGTCGCCGTCGCAACGACGCCGCTCACCCGCGGCCTCGGCGAAGTGGGTGACGCGCTCATGCGCGAACTCGAGGCGATTCTCGACGCATTCGTGGGGCGGCTGCGCTACGAACCATCGATGCCCGCGGCGGCGACGCTCAAGCACACGCAACTCGTCGATCACACCGCGTGCATGCTCTCCGACATCGCGTCGGCGCTCATCACCCTCGACGAATCGGAGGGCGCACCGTCAGCGTTGCTCGCCGACTCCGCCGACGTCCAGCGCTTCATTGCCGATCGGCACGGTTCGCAGCGCGCGCGACTGGGTTGGACGCAGGACGCGCTGCGCCGCGAGGGTGAGATCCTGCGTGAGGAAGTTGAAGCATCGATCCACCGCTGCCTCAGCGCGCCGGCCTCCGCCCCACAGGTTGCGGAGGCGGTCGGCGTCATTCGCCGCTACCTCGACCAGGCGGCGCAGGCGAGCCGTCGATCGCTCGACCGAACGTTGCGGTCGCAGCGTACGTCGCGCGAATAGCGCTACTTCTCGAGCGGCGTGCCCTTGCGCGCGCGCACTGCCGCGACGAACCGCTGGGCGTCCTCCGCACTGAACGACTCGAGGGCCTCCCGCTTGTCCACCTTGACGTTGTCGAACGCCTTTGGTGGCTTGCCATTCCAGTCGAAGACGATCTTCTTGCCGTCGTAGTGCACGTCGCGCACGGCTGACAGTGGGATGTTGATGCGAGTGGCGAGCGCGCCCTGCACCGTCCCCTTCACCATGCGTTCGATCTCCGAACCGAGCCCGCTTCCCTTCACCGCTGCGGTGTCGGTCTCGTGCTTCACCTTGTTCAGCGTCTTCGCCGAGAGCCCGCCGCTGATGGTGTCGCCAAGTAGCGCGAGGTCCACGCCGCTGTCGATACTGGCGATGCGGATGTCGCCGGGCTGCATCTCGTAGCGCGAGGTATCCGTGCTGCGGCTCAACTTCACGGGGACGTCAGGCGTCGCGTCTTCCTTGTGGCTGCAGGCGACGGTGGCGAGCACTGTTGCGAGGACGATCGGATGAAGACGCATCGGACGCTCTGGGTGGATGATGTGGTATCATCGATCGCCTGGCCTTGCGGCGCAAGATGCGTGGACCGGCAAGTCCTCGCGCCTCGCCTCAGGACAACAACGTCTGTAGCACCAGCGCGTTCCCCGTCGCGGCGCCGAGTGTGGTGTTGTCGAAGATGCACCACTGCGCCGTTCCGGTCTTCGCGCCGCCGCGCAGCGATGCCGAGATCATCGCCAGATACTCCTCCGAGTAGGTGGAGTAGTACATCTGCGGCGAGCCGTGAAGACGAAAGTACGCGAAGCCGCCCCATCCTCCCGGGTGCGCGGCATCGTGCACGAGCGCAGGATCGGCCGCAACGCGTGCGACGCGATGGCGATGCAGCAGTCCATCGGCGCCTGACTGGAACCACGACGCATTCCTCGGCTCGCACGCGACATCACCACCGAATCGAGCGCGCAGGACCGTGAAGAATTCGTCGGCAATATCCGCGTCGAATGCGAGCGAGGGCGGCAGCTGGACGAGCAGCGGCCCAAGTCGGTCGCCGAGTGCGGTGACCTCCTCGAGAAACACGTCGAGCAGCACGTCGGTCGCGACGAGCGCCTGATCGTGCGTGATCGCGCGCGGAACCTTTACGGCGAATCGAAAGTCGGCCGGCACGCTCGCCGCCCAGCGCGCGTATGTCGCGCCCTTGTGCTGCCGGTAGAACGACGAGTTGATCTCCACGCCGCTGAACACCGACGCGTAGCGCTCGAGATGGCTCCCGTCGGCGGGAAATGCATCCTGCCACGCGCGAGGGAGGCTCCAGCCGGCGGTACCAATCAGTGTCACGTGCACCTCTCGATTTCGAGATGAGAAATGGGGCGAAGCTCACACTGAGCTCCGCCCCACTCTCGCATGACCGCTGCCGCCTGTTCCAGCTTATTCGACAGTAACCGACTTCGCGAGATTGCGCGGCTGGTCCACATTGAGACCGCGCTTCGCCGCGATGTAGTACGCCAGCAGCTGCAATGGAATCGCCGCCAGCACCGGGTTCAGCATGTCGATCGTCTCGGGAATGCGGAACTCGTAGTCGATCTTCCCTTCGAGCGACGGCTCGTCGCGGCTCGTCAGCACGATCACCCGTCCGCCACGCGCCTTCACCTCCTGCACGTTCGACACGACCTTGTCGAACACCGAATCGTGCGGCGCCACGAACACGACCGGCATGTCCTCATCGATCAAGGCGATCGGGCCATGTTTCATCTCCGCCGCCGGATAGCCCTCGGCGTGGATGTAGCTGATCTCCTTCAGCTTCAGCGCACCCTCGAGGGCCACCGGGAAGTTGTAGCCGCGCCCGAGATACAGGAAATTCGTCGCATCGACGAACGCCTCGGCAATCTTCTCGATCTCGCCCGCGCGGTCGAGGATCGTCTGAATCTGCTCCGGCAGCTTCTCCAGCGCCTGCGTCACCTCGCGTCCCTGCACCACCGACATCGTGCGCAGGCGGCCCAGCTTGAGCGTCAGCAGGGCGAGCGCCACCACCTGACTCGTGAACGCCTTCGTCGACGCGACGCCGATCTCCGGACCGGCATGGAGATAGATGCCGCCGTCGTCTTCACGAGCGATCGTCGAGCCGACCTGGTTCACGAGGCCGAGCGTCTTCGCACCACGGCGCTTCGCTTCGCGCATGGCGGCGAGCGTGTCCGCCGTCTCACCGGACTGCGAGATCACGACGCACAGCGTCTTGTCCGTCACGATCGGGTTGCGATACCGGAACTCCGACGCGTACTCCACCTCGCAGCGGATGCGTGCGTGCTCCTCGATCATCATCTTGCCGATGAGCGCACTGTGCCAGCTCGTGCCGCACGCCGTGATGATGATGTGGTCGAAATGCTGGAGCTCGTCCTTCGTGAGGTTCAAGCCGCCAAGCTTCGAGAAGCCATCTTCGTCGACCGACCGGCCGCGCATCGTGTTCTGGATCGTCTCCGGCTGCTCCATGATTTCCTTCAACATGAAGTGGTCGTAGCCGCCCTTCTCGATCTTGTCGAGATCCCAATCGATGCGATTCACGCGCTTCTTCACCGTCTGCGCGTTGAGATCCATCACGCGATAGCCGTCCTTCGTCAGCACGGCCATCTCGCCGTCATCCAGGTAGACGACGTGGCGCGTGTGCTGGAGAATCGCCGCCACGTCGCTCGCCACGTAATTCTCACCCTCGCCGAGCCCGATGAGCAGCGGACTGCCCTTGCGCGCCGCGACGATCTTCTCGGGATCATTGGCCGAGAGCACCGCGATCCCGTACGTCCCCTCGACGAGCGCGAGCGCGTCGACCACCGCCTCCTCGAGGTTCCCGTCGAACGCCGCCTCGATGAGATGCGCCAGCACTTCGGTGTCCGTCTCCGACACGAACGTGTGCCCCGTCTTCTGCAGCAACGCGCGCAGCGGTCCGTAGTTCTCGATGATGCCGTTGTGCACCACCGAGATCGTCCCCGTGCAGTCGTGATGCGGATGCGCGTTGCATTCATTCGGTTGGCCGTGCGTGGCCCATCGCGTGTGCGCAATGCCGACGTTGCCATGCACCGGATTCGCCTGAATGGCCTGCTCGAGCATCGCGATCTTGCCCTTGGCCTTCCGCGTCTCCACTCCAGTGCCGTTCATCAGCGACACGCCCGCCGAGTCGTAGCCGCGATACTCGAGACGCTTGAGGCCGTCCACGAGTAGCGTGGTCGCATTCCTGGATCCGACGTAACCCACAATTCCGCACATGAGGCAATCCTTGTTGAGAGATCCGGTCCCGCGTTCGCTTCAGCCCTGCAGGGCGTCGAGTGGCTCGCGCGACCGGCGTACCAGTTCCCGCGCTGCGTCCTCGTTCGGTGCTTCCGCAATCACGCGGACAATCGGCTCCGTTCCGGAGGGACGAACATGTACCCACCGATCCGGCCACGAGAGCCGCAGCCCATCCTGCGTGTCCACCGCCGCGTCCGAAAATGCCGCACGAAGCGCTCCATACACCTGCTCCAGGCTGACGTTCGGCCGTGGCAGTTTGTCCTTCACGATCACGTACCTCGGCAAATCCGCCACGATGGCCGACAGCGGACGCCCTTCCTCTACCAGTAATTGCAGAAGCAGGGCCGCGCCGATCGGCGCGTCGCGCCCGAGATGCACTTCGGGCAGGATGACTCCCCCGTTTCCCTCGCCGCCGATCGGCGCATTCAGCTCGCGCATGCGCACCGCAACGTTCACTTCGCCTACCGGCGCACGCACGGCATCCACACCGGCCTCGCGCGCCACGTCATCGATCAGAAGACTCGTCGAGAGGTTCGTCACCACCGGCCCCTTTCTGTGCCGCAGCACGAGCCGGGCGGCCAGCGCGAGCGTGTAATCCTCGCCAATCGCCTTTCCCTCGTTATCCAGCAGCGCCAAACGGTCGACGTCGGGGTCGACGGCGAAGCCGATGTCCGCGCCACTCCCCTGCGCGAACTTCTCGAACTCGCGGAGATTGTCCGGAATCGGCTCGGGCTCGCGCGGAAAGCGACCGTCTGGTTCGAGGTTCATTCCCATCACCTCGCAGCCCAGCCGAGCGAGCAGCGCAGGCATGATCGAGGCACCGGCACCGCGAACGCAGTCCAGCACGACCTTGAACTTCCGCGCCCGGATGGCTTCGACGTCGATATATGGAATTGCGAGTACGGACTCGATGTGGCGGGCCGCCACCTGATCATCGGTCGTCACCTCGCCGATCCTGTCCCACGTCGCGTATGGAATCCCCGTCTCCACCAGCGCGCGCATCGCCAATCCCTGATCCGCTTCCAGGAAGAGTCCGGTGGAGCCGATGCACTTGAGCGCGTTCCACTCGATCGGATTGTGGCTGGCCGAGAGCATCAGGCCGCCCGCGGCGTGGTGGTGTTCCACGGCAAGTTGGCAGCCCGGCGTCGTCGTGAGCCCGATGTCGATCACGTCCGCGCCGACGAGTTGCAGCGTCCCCAGCACGATGCGGTGGAACATCGGTCCGGAGACGCGGCTGTCGCGCCCCACGATGATCTTCCGCGACACACCAGGCTGGGCGATCGACCAGGCGCCGAACGCCGCGGCATAGCGCGCAACCACCTCCGGCGTGAGCGCATCGCCCACGCGTCCCCGAATGCCGGACACGCTCACCATCAAACCAGTGGGGCTGCTTCCCGACCCCTCGCTGCCACCCTTCGCCATGACGCCTCCGTCCGTGGAAGCCGAAAGGTATCCGGGCCCCATAGGCGGGCAAGCGCATGCGCGCCGCTTGTCCACAACCGAGACAGCCCGGTAACTTCGG
>JBDSML010000096.1:0-12101 GCA_039915865.1 Gemmatimonadaceae bacterium
TCACGCGTCGCAAGAGCGCGCTCGACGTCGGCAACCTGCCCGGCAAGCTCGCCGACTGCTCATCCACCGACCCGGCTTTCTGCGAGATCTACCTCGTCGAGGGTGACTCGGCCGGTGGCTCCGCGAAGCAGGGCCGCAAGCGCGAGTTCCAGGCAATCCTGCCACTGCGCGGCAAGATCATCAACGTCGAGAAGGCACGCATCGACAAGGTGCTGTCCAACGAGGAAATCCGCACGATCATCACGGCGCTCGGCACCGGCATCAAGGACGAGTTCCAGATCGACAAGGCGCGCTATCACAAGGTCATCATCATGACGGACGCCGACGTCGACGGTGCGCACATCCGTACGCTGCTGCTCACGTTCTTCTATCGGCAGATGCCGGAACTCATCGAGGCGGGCTACGTCTACATCGCGCAGCCGCCGCTCTTCCGCGTCGCCAAGGGCAAGGAGGCGTATTACGCCTACGACCTCAAGGAGCGCGACGAGATCGCCAAGCGCATGTCGCCGGACGGCAAGACCGGCATCAACCTCCAGCGCTACAAGGGACTCGGGGAAATGAACGCCGACCAGCTGTTCGACACCACGATGGACCCGAACACGCGCACGCTGCTCAAGGTGAACGTGGAGGACGCCGTCACGGCGGACGAGATGTTCCGGAAGCTGATGGGCGACGAGGTGGAACCGCGTCGGCAGTTCATCGAGGACAACGCGAAGTTCGCGTCGAACCTCGACATCTGATTCTCGCGTCTCGCGGCAATCAATGAAGTAGAAGCCTGGTGCAGTAGTCCGGGAAGTCGAGCGCTAATGCCAGCACGACACCGCGTCATGGAAAACAGCGAGGCCGAGCCCGGACACCGGGGCGGCCTCGCTTGCTACGTTCATACCGTCTCCCCCGCGCTCCACGAGTAAACGCTGCCTCGACTGGTGACGTACCATGGGCGTGAGCATCGAACCCGCGCGACCAACTTCCGGACACGACGACTTGCCGCCCCTCCTCGAGCACGCGTGCGCCGGTGACGAGGTCGCGGTGGAGCGTTTGATCGTTCGCTTCCGCGATCGGATCCATCGGTGGGCCACCCGTTACACGCGCGACGCGGACGACGCGGACGATGTGGCGCAGGAAGTGATGGTCGGGTTGGGCGATCGCGTGAAGCGGTTCGACCAACGCCGCTCGTTCGCAGCATGGTTATACGTCCTCACCCGACGTGTCGCGCTCTCGACGCAGCGGACCGAATCGCGACGCAGGGACCTGATCGCGTCGTTCGTCCCCGACGCCGACGAGCCGTCGGCGGACAGCGACGGTTCGACGGAAGACGCGCAGGCCCTGACGGCGCTCGTCCTGGCGTATTTCGACGCGCTGCCGCCGAGGCAGCGAGAGGTGTTCGAAATGGCGGAGCTGCGCGGCATGCCGCACGTGGTCGTGGCGCGCGAGCTCGGCATGCAAGCGTCCACCGTTCGCGCGCACTTGTTCAAGGCGCGCGCAAGCATCCGGCGCAAGTTGCTGGAACATCATGAAGCGTTGATACGGGAGTACCGATGATGAAGTGCACCGAGGCACGATCCGCCATGCTGGAATGCGAACTCACCGATCTGTCGCAACAAGGGACTGGTAAGCTCGCACGACACATCGAGCGATGCGGCGACTGCCGCGCGCGCGCGGACGCGATCGTCGCGCGCACTGGGACGCTGCGAACGGCGCTCGCCGCACGACGCCGACCGGGAGCGGGGCTCACCTTCCGGCGGCGCGGCCGCGCAATCGGCGCGCTGATGGTAGCCGCCGGGCTCGTCGTGGTCGTCGCCCTCGCACGTCGCGCACCCGATGCCGCGATCGCGCCGATGCCTCAGGCGGCAGAGCACCGCAGCCCAATCACCATCGAGAGTGCGCAGGGACGCGCGGTCACTGTCGTGGAGGGGCGCGATACCATCGACGTCGTCTTTCACATTCCGGAGCCCCATGAATAAAAGCGTGCTATTGGCGACGCTCCTTTGCGTCGCGATCTCCATCCCCGCTGCCGCCCAGGGGCCGGCGGCCGGCGTGCGCTTCCGCCTCCAGCTCATCTCGGCCGACTCGGGCGGCGCGGCCGGCGCGGCCGCGAAGATACCGGCAGCGACGGCCCCGAACCCGCTCCTTGGGAAGCCATCCATGGTGTACGTGCAGTGCGTGCGCCCTGACTCGGGAAAATGGAAGCGCGAATCGCCCGAGTGCGGGCCACGGGTGAGCGAGTCGACGTTCAAGCTGCTCGCGGAGTCGAGCGTGACTTCCGACGCCCAGGGGCACGTGGGCGAGCGTCTGACCTGGGCCGGCGGCGACGCGGTCGTGGAGCTCGATGCGTCAGATCGGTCGGTGGTCGGCTCGACCGAGCGCTTGCGGGTGAAGATCGGCTTCTGGCCGCGCCTGCCCAAGGGCGCGGCGGCGCCTCAGGAGACTGCGCTGCGCATGATGAACTCCGCCGCCACCTTCGGTAAGTCGGTTATGATGACCGTGCTCTTCAAGGACGGCGCGCAGATACTGCTCGTCGTGCCGGAGCGATGAGGTCGGCGATGCTCGTTACCGCTTGGTCCAGATGACGATGACGCCGCAGCCGTGGTTCGCACCGGGCGGACCACCCGCGACGTCGTTGTAGGCCTCGATCGCGCCAATATCATTCGGGCGTATGAGGTTGATGTCCTGATTCTGCATGTTGTCGATGATGACGTTCGGCATGCAGGACTTGCCGAAGCCGGTGGCGCCCCTCGTGCTCGCGATCCTTGCATCGAAGCCCGACCCAATGACGCGAAAGCCGGGAACGGTGAAAAAGAGATCGCTGGTGTCGAACGCATGACGCGCGGCGATCTGCTCTTCGGTGAAGAACCGGCCGGCCGGCGATCGCCTGTGCTGCTCGAACTCCTTGTACTTGTTGCGCTGCGCAACGACACGAATGGAGTCGAGCGAGACGATGCGATCGATCGAGAGCTGGATGTCGACGGTGCGTCCGCTGCGGAGCTCGACCGGCCGCCGGCCGATGAAGAAGCCGACGCGACGCGCTTCGACCAGTTGGCTTCCCGCCGGAAGACCGCTGAGCCTGAAGCGGCCGAGCGAGTCGGTCCGCGCCGAGCCTGCGGCGTCGACGACGTGGACGGCGACATCGGCCAAGGGTACGCCTGTCGTGCTTCGCACCGTGCCCGTGAGTGCCGCGGTTCCGGTGAGCAATGGCTCGTCGACAGTGTCGGCGGAGGGCTGAGCGACGACGAGCGGGCGTGACGCCGTCGCGCTGAAGGAAAGATCGAGTCGCCGGAAGCCGATGCTGTCGAACACTTCGGTTTGGAGTGCGCTGCCGGCGCGTCCGTCCGCCTGCACTTGCAGCAGGAGGTACGTACCGGTAGGCACCCCGCACAGGCGATAGATGCCGGTGGAGTCGACGCGCACGGTGCCACTGCGCGCCGAGGTTGCGGCTTGCAGCGTGGCTCGATCGACGACGATGTCGTTCCACGTCACCACGACCGTTGCGCCGACGAGCGGGCGGTCGGTGTCCGCATCGGTGGCGGTTCCGATTACCGCTCCCGTCCCCTCTTTCAACTGGAGGCCCGGACAGGCGATTCGTCGCAACGCGGCTCCTGAGGGGATCCCAAAGTCCACTCGTGCGCGGTCTCCTGCGGCAACGACGATTTCGCGCGCCATCATGGGAAGGTCGAGCGAATCGAGTGTCGGATGGTTGAACCACACGGAGTAGCGTCCAGCGATGAGGCTATCGATTCGGTAGCGTCCATCCTTGTCCGACACGACTATCCGCATGAATTCAGGCTGTGCGGGTTCGACGCGCGTGACGATAATGCTGGCGTCTGCGAGAGGCTTGTTACGCGTGCTGTCGGTCAGCACGCCGTCGATGCGGGCGGGCTGCTGCGCAACGACCGACTGCGCGATGAGCTCCAGCGTAAAGAGGGCAAGTACGGCGACGACGCGATGAGTCATCGGTGAGAAGCTACTGCGAGATTGCAACTGTGCTAGCTAGCCTAAGAGCGGGTCCTCGGTCGCTGCGCTCTTATCGGGATGACAACTGGCCTAAGACGCGCTGGAACGCACGAAGCCGTCAGCGTCATGGGCCGGCGCGTCGATCCAGCGCAGTATCCCGTTCTCGAGCTGCACGAGCCGTCCCGTCTCACCGATCGTCGCGCGCACGAGCGCGGCGGCGCGACCCCAGCCGCTCCTCAGTGACCCCGACGTCCCGAGACGCACGCCGTCGCCAAGGTGGCGCAGTGCGACGAGGAGCACGGCGCATACCGCGACGTCGTACGGGTGTCCGCCGGTATCGCAGCGGCGGACAGTGCGGTGCCCACCACCACGACCCACACGCGCGATGCCGTTGTGTCGCGCTCGGCGTTCGACGGAGAATGCGTCGCCGGCCTGGCCGAGAAAGGCGTTGCCGTTGAAGGCGATCTGGTTGGCGTCGAGCTGAAGGCGTCCCAGTCCTTCCGGGCCGCGCAGCACGGCGAGATCATCGCCGGTGCGGTCGAGCTCGAGCTGTCGGCTGGCTGCGCGCAGGACAAGAATCATGTCCGCGTGCATCGCCTGCCATTCAGGCTCGCCGATCTCGGCCTGAATCGACCACGCATGCATGTAACCGTCGTCGGTCCGCATGGAATGAAGAGTGACTGCAGCGCCGCCGGTGTGCAGTGACAGTCGTCACGGATCCGTTGCGTTTACCTTGGGCAGCGAGAGCGTGAACGTCGACCCTTCGCCGATCACGCTCTCGACGCGAAGCGCTCCGCCCATGGCAGTCGCGAGGTCGCTGCTGATGGCGAGGCCAAGGCCCGTGCCTTCCTGCTTGCTCGTGAGCGACCGGCCTACCTGAATGAACGGCTGGAAGATCGCGTCGATGTCGGTGTCGGGAATGCCGATGCCCGTGTCGCGCACGCTGAGCTCGACGCAGTCGCCATTCTCCTCACAGTCAATCGAAATCCTGCCTCCGGGCTCGGTGAACTTCACCGCATTCGACAGGAGGTTGACGAGGATCTGCTCGATCTTGGCGTGATCGCCGGAGACCAGTGCCTTGTCGAATGATCCTTGCTCCACGACAAGATTCTTCGCGGCGGCCTGCGGCTCGATCATCGGGACGACGGCGTCGACGACCGCCTGCAGCGAGACCGGGCCGATCTCGAGCTGTAGTCGCCCGGCCTCGATCCGGCTGAAGTTCAGGATGTCGTTGATGATGGCGAGCAGATGCTGCTGGCTGTTCCGAATGCGTTCGAGATACTGCCGTTGCCGCGCGGACACGTCGCCGCCGATGCCGGTGAGAAGGAGGTCGGCGTACCCTCCGATGGCATTGAGCGGCGTGCGCAACTCATGGCTCATGGCCGCAAGGAACGACGCCTTCACCTGATTCGCCTCCTCGGCCTGGCTGACACGACGCGCGGCGGCGAGCGCCTGCAACTCCGCCGCGCGTCGCTCGCTCAAATCCCGGGTCACCTTGGCAAAGCCGACGAGGTGGCCGTTGCCGTCGCGCAATGCGGTGATCACGACGTTGGCCCAGAATCGCGTACCATCCTTTCGAAGGCGCCACCCTTCATCCTCGGCCCGACCTTCGCGTGCGGCAGTCTCGAGTTCCATCGCCGGCTTGGTGTCCTTCTCGTCCTCGCCATAGAAGACGGAGAAGTGCTTGCCAATGATCTCGTCCGGCAGGTAGCCCTTGAATCGCTGCGCACCCAGGTTCCAGCTGACGACGTGACCGCCTGGGTCGAGGGCGAAGATGGCGTAATCCATCACGCTCTCGACAAGCAGCCGAAAGAGACCGTCCCCTTCGCTGACGCGCGCACCATCCAGTTTCGAGCGCGCAAATGGCGCAGCGTCGTGAACGGCGTGCTCCGATGTCCGCGACGAGACCCGCTCGGCAGCCGGGATGGAGCTTTGCGATGAAGGATCGGTAGTGCGATCGGCCATGGCTGAGTGCGCTGGTCGGGACATGGAGCGGCGGGAAGGTGGTGTATGCAACGCATGGCGGGGGCCACGTGCATCGCGCGCAGGAAATGATACTTTCGGTGAGCCTAGACCCACCCCCGGGAGATGATCACATGGCTATGCTCGTCACGACGAAAAACGCCAACCTCGAAGCCTTCAAGCGTACCGCCCTGCAGCAGGCCGCGGATGCCGCGGAAGTCGCCGCGCAGGAGGTCGCAGACTATCCGCCGGCGCTCACGCCGGTGACGGTCGCGCAGTTCCTCCTCGAGTCGAATTGGGGCCGTAGTGGGATGGGCGACGCCAACAACTACTTCGGCATCAAGGCGCGCGACGGGGAGCCGTTCGTGACCAGGGATACGACTGAATTCGTGAATGGCAAATCGGTGAACGTGCAGCAGCCGTTCCGCCGCTACGAGTCGATGGCCGAGTGCTTCGCCGACCACGCGCGGTTGATCTGCAACCGCACGAGCAATGGCAAGAAGATCTACGCCAAGGCGCTCGCGAATCCCAACGATCCCATCGCCTTCGCCAACGCGCTCACGGGCGTGTACGCGACCGACCCACTGTATGGGAGCAAGCTCGTGGCGATCATGAAGGATCGCGGACTACTGGAGACGTTCGGCTTCACGTTCTCGTAATCTCACACTACCGCACCCAACGCCAGCGTCAGCAGCAGTCCGACGACCGAGATCAACGTCTCGGCCACCGTCCAGGTCTTGAAGGTCTGCGTCACCGTCAGGCCGAAGTACTGCTGCACCAGCCAGAACCCACCGTCGTTGACGTGCGAGAGCGTCAACGATCCCGCGCCCGTCGCCAACACCATGAGCTCAGGCGACACTCCCGTACTCGCCCCCGCCAGCGGCGCGACGATTCCGCACGCGGTCGTCATCGCCACCGTCGCCGATCCCGTCGCGACGCGAATCAGCGCGGCGACCAACCAGCCGAGCACGAGTGGTGACAGATGTGCGTCCTTCGAGACGCCAATCACCGCGGACGAGATTCCGCTGTCCATCAGGATGCGTCCGAAGCCGGCGCCCGCTCCCACGACGAGCGTCACCAGCGCGATGGGCGCCACCGAATCGCCGGTGAACTTGAGGATGTCCTCCCGATTGAAGCCGCAGGCGCGACCCAGCGTGTAGAAGCTGAGAAGGAGTGCGAGAAGCAGCGCGACGACCGGATTGCCCGCCAATTTCAGGACGTCGTTCGGCAGCGTTCCCGCCGACGCGAGCTGGTCGGCCCAGTTCCCGACGAGAATCAGCGCCACCGGCAAGAGAATCGTGATGATCGTAATGGCGAACCCGGGAAGTGCCTGCCGTCTCGGCGCATCGGTGAGCGCGTTCATCAGCGCCGTGTTCGGTGTCGGGATGACGTAGCGCGACACGAGCTTCGCGAACACCGGGCCCGCGATGATCGCCGTCGGGATGCCGACGATCAGGCCATACAGCATCGTGCGTCCGATGTCTGCGTTGTACGCGTTCACGGCGAAGAGAGCGGCCGGATGCGGTGGGAACAGCCCATGGACGACGCTGAGCCCCGCGGCCATCGGAATGCCGACCAGCACCATCGAGGCGCCGGTCCGCTTTGCGATGGTGAACGCGATGGGCACGAGCAAGACGAAGCCGACGTCCCAGAACACCGGCAGTCCGACGATGAATGCAACGCACCCCATCGCCCAGTGGACGTTCCGCGGGCCGAACACGCGTATCACGGTCTGCGCGATGGTGTCGGCGCCACCGGACTCCGCCAGCATCTTGCCGAGCATCGCGCCGAGCGCGATGACCATCGCCACGTGACCGAGCGCGTTGCCGACGCCTGTCTCGAACGCCTTCACGATGGTGTTCATCGGCATGCCGACGGCAATGCCGAGCGTGAGCGAGACGATGACGAGCGTGACGAACGGATTGAGCCTGAACTTCGCGATCAGGATCACGAGCAGCACGATGGCGGCCGCGGCGTAGATCAGGAGAAGGTTGCCTTGAATCATGGGCGCAACTCTGCACCAAAGCAGGGCGCATGGATAGACCTCAGCCCGTCTCGCCGCTACGTTGGCTCGACATGAATCGGTGCGACACGCTCATCGTCGACGCGCAGGTGGTCGACGGGACGGGAGGACCAGCGCAGCGCGCGGACGTCGCCATTCGCGATGCCCGCATCGTTGCGATTGGACGCCTGCGAGACTGGACGGCAGATCACGTCGTCGACGCCACGGGTCAAGTCCTGAGTCCCGGTTTCATCGACGTGCATACACACGACGACATCTCCGTCATCCACACGCCCGAGATGTGGCCCAAGCTCTCGCAAGGCGTCACGACGGTCATCGTCGGCAATTGCGGGATCAGCGCCGCGCCCGTCCGGCTGCGTGGTGACGTTCCCGATCCGATGAACCTGCTCGGGCGCGGGGAAGACTTCCGCTATCCGACGTTCGCATCGTATCGCGATGCCGTCGCACGTGCGCGTCCCGCGGTGAACGTGGCAGCGCTCGTCGGGCACACGGCGCTTCGCAGCAATCACATGAACCGCTTCGATCGCGCCGCGACATCAGGTGAGATATCCGCCATGCGCGCCGAATTGATCGCATCGCTTGCCGCCGGCGCCCTGGGGCTGAGTACCGGACTCGCGTACATCAACGCATCCTCCGCTCCCACCGAAGAAGTGATCGCGCTCGCCGAGCCACTCCACGCCGCCGGTGCCATCTACGCTACGCACATGCGCACCGAGCACGCTGAGATCCGCTCGGCCATCGATGAAGCGGTTCGCGTTGGACACGATGCGCGCGTGCCCGTTGCGATCTCCCACCTCAAGTGTGCCGGCCATGAGAACTGGGGGCGCAGCGAGGAGATACTCGCGGCACTCGACGATGCGCGCGCGTCCCGCGCGATCGGCTGGGATTGTTATCCGTACTCGGCCAGCTCGTCGACGCTCGATGTCGGCCAGGTGAATGACGGCATCGACATCTTCGTCACGTGGTCGGATCCACATCCTGAGGTGGCAGGCGCGTCGCTCGCCGCGATCGCCGCGGCGTGGAGCACGACGCTCATCGACGCCGCACGACGGCTGCAGCCCGCCGGAGCGATCTATCACTCGATGTCGGAGCTCGACGTGACGCGCATTCTGCGTCACCCTTGCACAGTCATCGGCTCAGACGGCTTACCGAACGATCCGCGTCCGCATCCGCGACTCTGGGGCACGTTCCCGCGAGTGCTCGGCCACTACTGCCGTGACGGGCAGTTGTTTCCGCTCGCCGAGGCCGTGCACAAGATGACGGGACTGTCCGCGCGCCGCTTTGGCCTCGTGGAGCGCGGCGAGATTCGCGAGGGATTCTGGGCCGATCTCGTGCTGTTCGATGCAGCGGCGATCCGCGACGTCGCGACGTACGCCGATCCGAAGCGTGCGGCCGAGGGGATCTCGGCGGTGTGGGTCAACGGTGTGTGTGCGAGTCGCGATCAGGTGCCGACGGGGGATCGTGCAGGGCGTTTTCTGTCGCGCAATGGAGAAGACCAGGTCCCTCGTCGCGCTCAACCACCAAGTATGGCCATGCCCGCCTCGAGGTCACCGGCGTAATAGGACATCGCCGCCCTCTGGAACGCCACGGTATAGCGCGCGCTCACGACCGCGCTGGCCGCCTGCAGCTGCGCCGCCCGCGCCTGCGTGAGTTCCAGCAGGGTCGACGAGCCGAGCTCGTAGCGCTTCTGCGTCGTCGTCACTGCGAGGTCAGCCGCCTTCTGCTGCGCCTGTGTGGCAGTGAGTTGCTGACGCGCCGTCTCGTAGTCGAGGTACGCACGACGCACCTCGAGCCCGATGGCCTGACGCTGGTTCTCCAGAGAGAGCCGCGCGTTGTCCTCCTGGAGCCGCGCCTGCTGTGTGGCGATGCTCGTCGCGCCGCGGTCGAACAGGGGGAACGACACACCGACCCCGATCGAACCGCCACGACGTTGGTTCAACTGGTCCACGAGGCCGAGATCCGTCGCGGAGCTGAACGCGGTGTTGTAGCCGACGCTGAGCGAGACGGTCGGCAGCTTCGTGCCCGACGCGCCCTTCACCGTCTGCGCCGCGGCGCTCACGCGCGACTGCTCAGCCGCGAGATCGGTGCGATGCGAGAACGCGCGCTCGAGCAGGCTGTCGAGCTGGATCGTCTCGGACGTCGGGTCCGTCGCCACCGCCGGCGTCGCGAATTGATAGGTGCCGCGCGGGTCCAGCTGGAGCGTCTGCATCAGACCGATCTTGCCGAGCTCCACGTCGCGTTGCGCCGAGACGACGGACGAGCGTGCGCTCGCGGTTGCGGCCTGCTGCTGATAGAGATCGCTGATCGCACGCGTGCCGGCCTGGACGAACTTGTTGATCTGCGCTTCCTGCGCCTCGAGCGCGACGAGGTTCTCGCGCTGAATGCGCAGCTGTTCCTGCGCCTTGACGAGCGCGAGGAAATCGGACGCCACGGTGAAGACAGTCGTCTGCCGAGCGCGCGCAAGGTCCGACGAGCTGGCCGTCTGGTCGAGCTGTGCGGCGCGCAGTGCCGTGACGTTCCGCATGCCGTCGAACAGCGTGACCGACGAGGACACTCCCGTGTTCAGCGTCGAGGTCGTCTGCGTGACGACGGCGCCTTCGGACGGGTTGAACGAGCGACCCACCGTCTGTGCGGTGTTGGTCGACAGCGACAGCGTGGGCAGGAACGCCTGCTTGCGCGACCACACCACCGTGCTGGCGAGTGTCGACGCATTCTCGGATTGCCGGAGAACCGCGTTCTGGCGCAGCGCGATGCTGAGCGCTTCGTCGAACGTGATGCTGTCGGCGGGCGACCGCGTGGCTGCGGCAGCCTGCGCGGCCGCGGTGGACGCATGTGCTGCGCCGACTCCGAATGCCGCAATGGCGAGGGCGACGATCCGCTTGGAGATGATGGAGTTCATGATGGGTGACCTCTAGAATGTCAGCGCCGCGCTACTCGAAGCGCAGTGCCTGGATGGGATCGAGCGACGCAGCCTTGCGCGCCGGGTAGTAGCCGAAGAAAATGCCAACCCCTGCCGAGAATCCGACCGCGAGCAACACGGCCGATGCAGGAGTGCTCACACTCCACCCGGTGAAGTGCCCGACGAGCGCCGCACCTCCCGTTCCTGCCGCGAGTCCCACGAGGCCGCCGAGCAGGCACATCACGATGCTCTCGACGAGAAACTGCGTGAGCACGTCGGCACCGCGTGCGCCGATGGCCATGCGGATGCCGATCTCGCGCGTCCGCTCCGTCACCGACACGAGCATGATGTTCATGATGCCGATCCCGCCGACGATGAGCGACACCGACGCGATCGCCGCGAGCAGCGACGTCATCACGGAGCTGGTGCTCGTCGCCGCGTTGGCGATCGTGGTCTGATCGCGCACGGTGAAGTCATCCGGCGCACCGGGATTGATGTTGTGCGCGCCGCGCATGATGTCGCGGATCTCGTTCTGCGCTTCGGCGAGCACCTTCGGATCGGACGCGCTGGCGAGAATCTGGCCGAGAAAGCTGAAGCCGTTCAACCGTGACTGCGCCGTGGTGTACGGCACGAGCACGACGTCGTCCTGATCGGAGCCGTTGGCCGTCTGCCCCTTGCTCGCAAGCACACCGACGACGGTGAATGGTGAACGACCGAGACGAATCGCGCTGCCGACCGGATCGGTGTCCGGAAAGAGGTTCTTCGCCACGGTCGCACCAAGCACCACGACCGTACGCTTGACGCGAACGTCGTCGTCGCTGAACAGGGAACCGCTCGTGACACCCCAGTTGCGAATGAGCAGGTAGTCCGTGGCGACGCCGTTCACTTCGGCGCGCCAGTTCTTCCCGGCGCCGACGATCTGCGTGCGCGTGACGATCACGGGCGACACCGCGGCGAGCAGCGTCGCTTGCGTCTTGATCTTGTCGACATCGTCGACCGTCAGGCGATTGAGCGACTGCGCGCCCTGGCTCGCGCCACCCTGGTTCGTCGTACCCGCAGTGACGACGATGAGGTTGGTGCCGAGGTTCTCGATCTGCTGCTTGATCTGCGACTGCGCGCCGTTGCCGATGGCGACCATCACGATCACCGCACCCACGCCGATGACGATGCCGAGCATCGTGAGCAGCGTGCGCATCTTGTTCTTGAGGATGCTCTGCAGCGACATCTTGAGCAGGATGCTGTTCTTCATGCTGCCTCCTCCACCGC
>JBDSML010000198.1:0-8893 GCA_039915865.1 Gemmatimonadaceae bacterium
TCGAGAACCAGCCGCGCGTGCGTCAGAAGCTCGAGACGATGAACGACGTCGGACTCGGCTACATCCATCTGGGCCAGAGCGCGACGACACTGTCGGGCGGTGAGGCGCAGCGCATCAAGCTGGCAACGGAGCTCTCGAAGCGCGACACGGGCCGCACACTCTATATCCTCGACGAGCCCACGACCGGTCTGCACTTCGAGGACGTGCGGGTGTTGCTCACGGTGCTGCATCGTCTTGTCGACCGCGGCAACACCGTACTGGTCATCGAGCACAATCTCGACGTGATCAAGACGGCGGACTGGATCATCGATCTCGGTCCGGACGGCGGCACCCGCGGCGGGACGATCGTCGCCTCGGGCACGCCGGAGGATGTAGCGCAGGTGGCGGCGTCGTACACGGGCCACTATCTGAAGCCGATGTTGAAGAAGCAGACGCGCCAGTTGAAAGCAGGTTAGAAGAAGCCGTGGTGGTGTTGTGATCGCATGATACCATCATGACCATCGGTGTTTGTTACAAAGAAGCGTGGGATGTTCCGCTTTCGGTTTACGCGGCAATGAGCCTATCCTCGAACCGGCGTACCATGGTCTCCCTCCTCGACATCATCGGTCCGGTCATGGTCGGGCCCTCGTCCTCGCATACCGCGGGCGCGTGCCGCATCGGCCTCCTCGCTCGCTGTCTCGTCGGCGGAACGCCAGAGCGCGCGCGACTCGAGCTCCACGGCTCCTTCGCCCGCACTGGTGAAGGACACGGCACCGACAAGGCACTCGCCGGCGGCTTGATGGGCTTTCGTCCCGACGACGAACGCCTCCGCGACGCACTCGACATCGCCGAGCGCGAAGGGCTCGACTACAGGTTCGAGAAGACGACGCTCGCCGAGGACTCGCATCCGAACACCGTGCGACTCACCCTCGAGCGCGGCGACCGCCACGCCGTGATGACCGGATCGTCCCTGGGCGCCGGCCGCGTGCTCGTCACCGACATCGACGGCTATCCCGTCGAGGTCACCGGCAACTATCACACGGTCGTCCTCGTCGCCGAGGATGTGAAGGGATCCGTCGCGCGCATCGCGACGATCCTCGCGGAGCACTCGATCAACATCGCCACGCTGCGTCTCACCAGGAAGGAGCGCGGTGGCGACGCCTTCATGGTCATCGAGATCGACGACATGCCCGGCGACGAAGTGCGCGACGAGATTCGCGGTCTGTCGTGGGTCCGTTGGGCCTTCCGTCTCGACAAGGTGAGCGCATAGCATGTACAAGGCACTGGGCGACGCCATCCGCGACGCGGAAGCGCAGAAGATTCCCCTCTCGCAGCTCGCACTCGAGACCGAGGCGAAGGATCAGGGACGTTCGGTCGACTCCATTCGCGCCGCGCTGCAGCGCGCCCTCGACGTCATGCGCAGCGCCGTCGCGCAGGGCATGACCGGCGACCTCTACTCGGCGTCGGGTCTCGTCGGTGGCGATGCGGCGAAGCTGCGCACGGGACCCGATGGCCCGCTCGCCGGCACGCCCTTCCGTGACATCCTCGCGCGGGCACTTGCCGTACAGGAGGTCAACGCGGCGATGGGCGTCATCGTCGCTGCGCCGACCGCTGGTGGAGCAGGCGTGCTTCCCGCCGTGCTCACCGGCCTCGCCGCCGCACGCAACATCGACGACGAGGCGCTCGTGAGCGCGCTCGCCGTGGCAGGCCTCATCGGAGCCGTCATCGCGGAGCGCGCGTCACTGTCCGGTGCCGAGGGCGGGTGCCAGGCAGAAACCGGCTCCGCCGCCGCGATGGCCGCCGGCGCGGCGACGGAGATGCTCGGTGGTTCTCCGTCGCAGGTCGGTCACGCAACGGCGCTTGCCATGCAGGGTACGCTCGGCCTCGTCTGCGATCCGCTCGGAGGATTGGTCGAGCTGCCCTGCGTCTTCCGGAACGCGACCGGATCAGCGATCGCCCTCACGGGCATCGAGCTCGCGATGGCCGGTGTCGAGTTCAAGATCCCCGTCGACGAAGTGATCGACGTGATGGGAGAGATCGGCCGTTCTATGGATGTACGGTACCGCGAAACGGCCGGCGGCGGCCTCGCCGCGACGCCGACGGGACGCCGGCTCGCGAAGGAACGTCTCGTCCAGATCAAGACGAAGTAGCGACTGGCACCGCCCGCTCGTAGCTTGCGCGAGGATGCGTGTGTAAATGAAACGAGTCACGCGCCGGCTGCGTACGTCAAAGCAACCACTGCATTCCAGGTGTGCCAATGCTCGCTAAAGAAGACATCGAATCATTCCTGAATCGCTTGAGTGCCTCCGGCGCGACCTACACCGAGGTCGAGCCCGGATTCTGGATCGTGAAGCCGAGCCCTGACAGCGATCTCTCGCTGGCGGTGAACTACTCCCCTCCCGTGGTCCTGCTGCGCGTCGACGTGATGGAGTTGCCGAAGGATCAGGAACAACAGGCCACACTTACCAAGCGGTTGCTCGAGCTCAATGCGTCCGATCTGCTCCACGGATCGTACGGCATTCAGGAGGATCACATCGTCCTCACCGAAGCGCTCGAGTTGTCCGCCCTTGACTTCGAGGAATTTCTCGCGAGTTACGAGAGCATGACGCTCGCCCTCGCGTCGCACCTTCGCGAGCTCGGCTCGTACCGCGAGGCACGCTGATCATGGGAATTTTCGATCGCTTCTCCGCGCTCCTCAAGAGCAACATCAACGACCTCATCTCCCGGGCTGAAGATCCGGAGAAGATGTTGACGCAGATTCTCGTCGACATGCGCGGCCAGCTCGTGCAGGCCAAGCAACAGGTGGCCTCGGCCATCGCCGACGAGAAGCGCCTGCGCGATCAGACGGACGCCGAGTTCAAGCAGGCGCAGGATTGGGAGCGCCGCGCGATGCTCGCCATCCAGGAAGGTCGCGACGACCTCGCCAAGCAGGCGCTCGTCCGCCAGTCCGAGCATGGCTCACATGGCCAGCAGCTCGAGCAGACATGGGAGCAGCACAAGCTCGAGACGGACAAGCTCAAGAACCAGCTGCGCGACCTCAACGACAAGATCGAAGAGGCCAAGCGCAAGAAGAACCTCCTCGTCGCTCGCCAGCGTCGCGCGCAGGCGCAGCAGCGCATCGCCGAAACGATGTCGTCGCTGTCCGAGAAGAGCGCCTTCGAGGCGTTCGCCCGGATGGAAGAGCGCATCGAGACGAACGAGCGGCAGATCAAGGCCCACGCGGAGATCGAGGACGAGTTTACCGGCGACACGCTGCAGCGTGACTTCAAGGCACTCGAGAAGGGCAGCGTCTCGGTGTCCGTCGATGCGCAGCTTCTTGCAATGAAGCAAAAGATGGGCATCCTTCCACCGTCATCGCAGCCGAGCAGCCGAGCACTCGGCGCTGGTCAACGCGACGAGGAGACTGTATCAGCGGACATCGAGCGACCTGGTCAGGGCAAGCCCTGATCATCGAAGACAACACCGTTGCGGGCCCGCGCTTCAAGTTCGGGCCCGCGCTAGCGGCGACCGTATTCACGGCGTTGGCGATCTGGCTCACCGGCCGGGTCGTCGAAGTCTTTCTCCTCCTCTTTCTCGGCATCCTGATCTCGCTGTACCTCGGCGCACTTGCCGGGGTGCTGCATCGCCGAGCGCGGCTGAACGACAAGTTCGCCTTCCTCGTCGCCATCCTGTTGTCGTTCGGCGGCCTGGTGGTGCTGTTCTACGTGCTCGTTCCGCCGCTCATCGCGCAGACGCAGGAGTTGGTGAAGGTCCTGCCGGCCTACATCACCGGTTGGGAAGCGGCCATCGACCGCCTCGCCGAGCGGGTACCGGCACTCAAGTCGGTGTATACGCCGGGGCAGCACAAGATCCTGTTCGCCGTCTATGAACAGGTGTCGGGCCAGTTCGGCAACGTCGTACCGAAGGTTCTGAGCCTGGTCGAGGTGCTCGTCAGCTTGTTCTCGGTCATCGTGATGGGGTTGTATCTGGCCCTCCATCCGGCGCTGTATCGCGAGTGGCTCATCGCGCTGTTCCCGCCCATCCATCGCGACCTCGTGCGCGACGTGCTGTCCGACTGCGCTGGCTCCCTGCGCGCCTACATCGTGGGCCTGCTGCTCACGATGACGTTCCTCGGCACGCTGACGGCGATGGGCCTGTACTTCCTCAAGGTGCCGTATGCGCTGACGTTCGGCGTGTTCACGGGCCTGGCGACCATCGTTCCGTTCTTCGGGACGCTCCTGGCGACGACGTTGCCGGCGCTGTTCGTCCTCACCGGCCCGGAGGGCGGCTCGCGTGCACTCTGGGTGATCGGGCTGGGCGTCATCGTCCACCTGATCGAGGGCAACCTCGTGTCGCCGTACATCATGCAACGACAGGTCGACCTCCCTCCGGTGTTGACGATCGTCTTCGTCCTCATCATTGGAAAGCTGCTCGGTCCACTTGGCCTGCTCGTCGCCGTGCCAGGACTGGCGGTGATCATGGTCGTGGTGAAGCGCATCCTGCTCTCGCGCATCTATGAGGGTCAGGGCTTCCGGCGCACCACGCGCGAGCGCGCACTCGTGTTGCGACTGCCCGCGTCCGACGGCGGCGTGATCATTCCCACGAAGCCGCTGGACGTCATCGCCCTCATCGAGCGTCGCACGACGGCGATCCCCGCTTAGATTGGGGTCGTCGCCGTGAGCGACGCGCAGGACTGACGTCCTTCACGCTCGCACCTCCAATTCACCGCCATCCCCCCGCGCGCCGCAATGTCCAGCGACCTGCGTTACCTCATTCTCGCCGACGGTCTCTTCCACCCCGAAGAATCCAAGACCGCAAACGCCGTCATTCGCTACACCCCCGAGCGTGTGGTCGGCGTGATCGACTCGAGCAGGGCGGGACAGACCTCGCAGCAGGTGCTCGGCTTCGGCGGTGGCATTCCGGTAGTCGCGACATTCGAGGAAGGGCTCGCGCTGAAGCCGAACGCGCTGCTCATCGGCATCGCGCCGGCGGGTGGGCAGCTTCCCGATAGCTGGGTCGAGCTGCTCTCGAACGCCATCGAGAACAAGCTCGAGATATGGAACGGGCTCCACACCTTTGTCGGTGACGTGCCCGTGCTGGCCGCGCTGGCGAAGTCGCATGGCGTCACCATCCACGACCTCCGCCGGCCCCCCGACAGGATCAAGGTGGCGAACGGACGCGTGCGCGAAGTCGCGGCGACCGTCGTCCTCACGGTGGGCACCGACTGCAACATCGGGAAGATGACGACGCAGTTGCAGTTGCTCGACGCGGTGCGCGGTCACGGCATTCGCACGAAGTTCGCGGCGACGGGACAGACGGGAATCCTCATCGAGGGATCCGGCATCGGCATCGATGCAGTCATCGCGGACTTCATCGCCGGCGCCGCGGAAAAGCTCGTGCTCGACTGCGCGAAGGAAGCGGACCTCGTGCTCGTGGAAGGCCAGGGTTCGATCATCCACCCGAGCTACTCTGGCGTGACGTATGGCCTGATCCATGGCTCGCTGCCGCACGCGCAGGTGATGTGCGCCCAGCCATCGCGCACAGCGATCAATCGCTGCGATTGGGTGAAGATTCCGCCGCTCGTCGACTTCATCAAGATGAGCGAAGCGGCAACGTCGGTGCTGCGTTTCGCCCCGGTCATCGGGGTGGCGCTCAACACGTACGACCTGACGGAAGACGAGGCGCGTCGCACGGTGGAGCAGGTGCAGCGCGAGACAGGGTTGCCGACGACGGACCCCGTGCGCTTTGGTCCGGAGCCAGTCGCTGGCGCGATCGCGCAGTTCCATCGCGATCGCCCTCGATAGAAGTCGAGCATCAATGGCGCCTGCGGTCGTGTGGCGCAGCAACAGAATCATTCGCGTCGCTCATTTCCGGTGACGCTCGATGAACGGCACGGCGCCATTGTGCGCCCATGCCTACTGCACTCCGCGTCCACAACCTCTGGAAGAGCTACGCCGCTGGCGTGCTCGGTTGCTCCGCCCGCGTCTGGGCGCTCCGCGCCTGCTCGTTCGACCTCGACATGGGGGAGCGCATCGCGATCGTCGGTGCGCGCGGGGCGGGGAAGAGCACGCTGCTGCGTTGCATCGCCGGTGAACGTCGCATGGATGCCGGACGCATCGATGTAGCGCTTCCCATTCGCCGGTGGTTCTCCGATTCCGCTGACGTCGACGATGATCGCGCCCGTCTGGCGAGTTCGGGGCTCCTCCTGCTCGACGATCAGGAACTACCCGTCATCCTCCGGCGGCTCGACGGCACGATGATCGTCGCCTCCCGCGACGTGGCGAGCGTGCAGGGACTCGTCGATCGCATCCTCCTCCTGCGCGACGGACACATCGCCCCGCTCACGAGGGTGGCCGTACGGCGCGTCGCGGAGCGAATCGTTCAATGAGGCTTGCCCTATCCGTTGACCACGCGCCGCGTCGCCGTCTAGCTTGCCGCTATGCTTCCCACGCTCATCGCCCAGTTGACGGACACTCCCCTCCATCACCCGCGTACCATCGCGGAGTGGCGCAGCAGCGGCGTCGACTACGCGGTGAACATCGGCATCGACGTCGGCGGCGTGCTCATCGCCGTCTTTCTCGCGTGGCTGTTCGTCCGCTTCATCTCCAAGCGCATCGAGCACTGGGGCGACGATGGACAGGAGCATCTCCATTCCGCCAAGGAGCAGCGCGCGCGCACGGCGGCGAAGCTCGTCCGCAGCCTCGGTCGCGCCATATTGACCATCGTCGCCGTGCTGATGATCCTCAATCAGTTCGGCTTCAACATGGGGCCGCTGCTGGCGAGCGCCGGCGTGGTGGGACTGGCCATCTCGTTCGGTTCGCAGAGCCTCGTCCGCGATTTCGTCACCGGCTTCTTTCTCCAGCTCGAGCACCAGTTCGCGCTGGGCGACGTCATTCGCATTGGCACCACGTCCGGCGTCGTCGAGAACATCACCCTTCGGCTCGTCTACCTTCGCGATTCGAGCGGGGCGCTGCACATCATTCCCAACGGCCAGATCACACAGGTCACCAACCTCACTCGGTCGTGGGGCAAGGTATGGGTGGACGTCGATGTGCCGTGGAAGGACTCCGACCGGGCGATGGAGTCCATAGAGCGCGCGGCAAAGGCGCTCGAGGACGACCCGGCGTTCACCGATGCGCTGCTCTCTCCGCCACAGGTTGCCGGCATCGAGAAGATCGCCGGCGGTGCGGTGACGCTCCGCACCGTCGCGCGCGTCGATCCCTACCGGCGCGACGACGTGGCGCGCGCGTTGCGCGTGCGGATCAAGCAGTCGCTGGACGAGGATGGAATCGCCACGTTCATCGCGCCTGTGTTCCCCGGCGCCTAACTTCTGGTCATGTCCGACTTCCGGCTGTACAACACGCTCTCGCGCCAGGTCGAGACGTTCGCGCCTGCCGATGGCACGACGGTCCGCATGTACACATGCGGTCCGACCGTGTACAACCCCGCGCATCTCGGAAACTTCCGCACGTTCCTCTTCGAGGATCTCATGCGGCGCGTGCTCGCGCTGCGTGGCTGGTCGGTGTTCCAGGTCATGAACCTCACCGACGTCGACGACAAGATCATCAAGCGGGCGCGGGAGCAGGGCAAGACGATCACGCAGGTCACTGAGCCGGTGATCGAGATCTTCCATCGCGACCGCGAATACCTGCGCATCCAGGCCGCGGAGTCGTATCCGAAGGCGACGGACTACATCCCGCAGATGATTGCGCTCGTCGAGCGGCTCGTGGCCAGAAACGTGGCGTATCAGGCCGACGACGGCTCGGTCTACTTTGCGATCGCGCGCTTTCCGACGTACGGCAAGCTCTCGCGCCTCGACACGCGCGAGATCAAGTCGGGCGCGCGCGTCATCCAGGACGATTACAGCAAGGAGAACGCGCAGGACTTCGCGCTGTGGAAGGCGGCCAAGCCGGAGGACGAGGCGACGGGTGCGGCGTGGGATTCGCCGTGGGGACGTGGACGTCCCGGCTGGCACCTCGAGTGCTCCGCGATGGCCATGGACCTCCTCGGCGAAACGCTTGACCTGCACTGCGGCGGGATCGACCTGATCTTCCCGCATCATGAGGACGAGATCGCGCAGAGCGAGGCGGCGACTGGCGTGCCGTTTTCACGCGTGTGGTGCCATGGCGCGTTCCTGCTGACGGACGGCGCGAAGATGGCGAAGCGCGTCGGCAACGTCGCGTCCGTGCAGGTGCTGCGTGAGGAGAACTTCTCCGCGGCGGCGCTGCGGCATTTCGTGTTCAACACGCACTATCGAAAGGAGCTCAACCTGAGCGACGATGCGCTCGAGGCGTCGCGTCAGGCGGTGCGGCGCATTGGCGATTTCGCCGACCGGCTCTTTGCCGAGTCGACGTTGGTGCTCGGTGGGACGCCGGAGTTGGGGCAGGCGGCGGACGATGCCGTTGCGGCGGCGGAGAAGGCGCTGTTCGACGACCTCAATGGTCCGGAGGCGTTGGCGGCGCTGTTCGATTTCGTGCGTCGCGCGAATGCCGAGCTGAACCTCAAGGGCGGGGATCGGGCGTCGGTGGAGCGAGCGCGAGCGGCGTTTGCCCGCATCGATGCGGTGTTGGATATCGTGCCCGCCAAGGAGAGCGCCGACTCGGCACTCGTGCAGTGGATCGAGGAGCGGTTGGCCGCTCGGCGCGAGGCGAGAATGCGTGGGGATTTTGCTGAGGCCGACAGGATTCGGGAGGAGTTGCGGGCCCGGGGGGTGGTGATCGAGGACGCCGGTGGGGAGACTCGGTGGAAGCTGGTATAGTGGCGTCGTAAGTCGCGCTGGTTCGGCGGCTTGACTGACCCCGATTGGCTGACTATCCTATGAGTCTCGCGCAGAAAAGGCCGTCTGCTGACGTAGCTCAATTGGCAGAGCACCTGATTTGTAATCAGGCGGTTGCGAGTTCGATTCTCGCCGTCAGCTCTGCTGGTGCTGTCATGA
>JBDSML010000201.1:0-5916 GCA_039915865.1 Gemmatimonadaceae bacterium
CCGGAATCAACGGAACCATCGCCTCGGTGGTCGTTTCGTGCGGGGCTTTCAGCTCGAGCACCATGATCGTGATGATGATCGCGATCACACCATCGCTGAATGCCTCGAGACGTCCCTTCCCCATCATTCCGCGGCGAGACACTCGATCTCCACGCGCGCGTCGAGCGCGAGTCCCGTTGCACCCATGGCCGAGCGTGCAGGACGCTTCGCGGCATCGAAGAAGGTGACGTAGATCTCGTTCATCGTCGCCCACTCCTTCATGTCGGCCATGAAGACGGTGCACTTGACGACGCGATCGAACGATGAGCCCGAGCGCAGCAACACGGCGCGGATGTTCTCCATGGTCTGCCGCGTCTCGGCCCTGATGCCGCCGGGGACGACGCGTCCCGCGCTGTCCGTCCCGATCTGTCCCGAGAGATGGAGAAATCCGTTGGCGCGGACCGCGGGGGAGAAGGGACGCGCGGGACCCGACGTGGTGGCGAGGAACTCGGGCGCGCGATGCGCGGGCGCGCACGCGACGCACAGGAGCGCTGCTGTGCCGAGGAGAGAAAGGCGCATGGTGGGCAATCCGAATCGAGTGGGGTCGCGGGCTATCGAGGGACGAGTCAATATGTCGACTCGCTGTCCGGCTCGCCTCGGTGCGGCACTCCGATTGCCTTATCGGTGCGCATCACACGGAGGCCAGTCATGTCGACCATCATGCAACGGTACGCACGAATCGCGGCGGCGGCGGTCGCAATCACCGCGCTCGGCGGCTGCTCGCAGGCCGGATCACTCGGGAACGTCCTCGGCAGTGTGCTGGGTGGCGGTCAGGCGAGTGGAAGCCAGGTGAGCGGCACGATCCAGAACGTCGACACGCGCAATCAGCAGATCAACCTGCGGCAGTCGAATGGACAGGGCGTGTCGCTCGTGTTCGACCAGCAGACGAAGGTGGTCTACCAGAATCAGAATTACGGCGTGACGTCGCTCGAGTACGGAGATCAGGTGACGGCGCGTGTGCAGAGCACACAGAATGGCGCGTACTACACGGACCTGGTGCAGGTCGATCAGCCGGTGCAAGGATCGGGTGCCGCGACGAGCAACTCGCAGGTGTACACGCTACAGGGTTCGGTGCGCCGCATCGACGTGCAGAATGGGTTATTCGAGATTGCCAGCAACAACCAGGTGCTGACGGTGTCGATGCCCTACAACCCGACGCGCGCCGATCAGCAGCGTTTTCAGAACCTGCGCGTTGGAGATGTGGCGCGATTCGCTGGCGTGTATCTCAACAGTTCGCGTGTGGAGTTGAGGCAGTTCCAGTAGGCGAGTAGAGCGCTCGAGGGAACCGACAACCGACGGGAACGGATTACACAGAGTGGACGGACAAAGGCCGGATTCGCTCCATGCTTGGTCTGGTGCCGCTCGCAAATGTCTTCCCGTTCAACTGAAGTGGCAGGCCCGTTTCTGTGCACGCTCGTATGCCGTGGCGGGCGTACCGGATTCGCTGATCAGTGCAACTCACGTGACGATCGTTCCGATCTGGAGGGATGCCAGTGGTGCCCAGGTTGGCGCCGGTTGCGACGAGCATCACTGCATTACGTCGCTGCAGGTCGAGCTGTATGACGACATCGGTGGGCACGCCCCAGCGGCGAGCGCAAACAGCGCGGCCCGCGTGCCGCTGTCACAGGAGCGGATGCCATGAGCTACCGCAGGCTTCGGCGACTTTCGTGCGCGGCGGCAATCTGCAGTACGGCCTGCACCGGAACGTCGAAGAGTTCCATGAATCAGGGTTTGACGGATTATCAGCGACAGATGAAAGCGGAGTCCATCGCAGTCAGTAACGAGCGCGACACGGTATATCAGCGGCGCATGCGTGATCTCGCTCGCCGGACGCTGCTGGTCCCCACCGACTCCCTTGCTCGCCTGTATGCCATGATACCTCGCACACTGGTCGCGGACCTCTGGCGCATCCGGCAAGCCATGGGCTGCGTCCACATCACTCAGATGTCGAAGCACGGAGCCGCCGCTTATAAGCGAGCAACCAACCGCATGGTGGATTCGCTGGAACGGACGGGCTTCGACGTGATGAAGGCTGACGACGTATCCCTCTCAGCACCCGGCCCCTTGTTGACCTTTGCAATCGACAACTGTGGAGAAAATCTCGCGCTGGAATCGCGCGTTCCCGATAGTCTCAGCAACTATCCGGAACGAACCGCGGCGCGCCCGCGATGATGGGTAGGAGGGAGCACGGATGGGACGGACAAAGGCCGGATTCGCTCCATGCCTCGTCTGGCGCCGCTCGCAAATGCCTTCCCGTTCACTGAATTCGCGATGTGACATGGTCCATCGCCGTCAGTGACGGGCTCGCGGTCCGATCCGGCTGCTATCCGTCAGCTTTGTGCAATCCGCTCCCTTCGGTTGCTGGTGGGATCGAACGAGATGCCTGACGCGAAACCTGCGCAACCGCTGTCGCGAGGTGCTCGCGAAAGATGTCGTGCATCTTCGCGTGACGGCCGGCGCGCGCCGCCGCGCGGCCGTCGGCTGGAGTGCCGCGCCCACGTAGATGCAGATAGGCGATGCCCGCCTCCTCGAGGTTTCGAGCGAGGCGCGTCTTCGCGAAGCCAGGGCGCCGAGACATCGCGAGTGCGCGGACGTCGACGAGCATCTCGATGTGTGCCTCCCTGAGCGCCGCGAGAAAACCCGACACCGTTGCGCCCTCGTATCCGATCGTGGCGAGCGTCCGCATGAGGTGTCCCGTGAGCTACGGGATCCGCGCGCGCGACATCGAGTCCGCGACACGTAGTGATTCGCGGCTGGCGCTCGCTCGCGCCTGCAGCCGTCGCAATCGGGCAACATACTCAGCGTTGGCCGCGCTGTCGCGGCGCCGCTCGTCGGCGCTTGGCCCCGCGGCAAAGAGTGGCACGCCGATGCTTATTCCCGCCATGCCAGGCATCTGCGGCGCGCGACCGGGGATGAGCCGCTCCCTCGTCTGCTCCTTGATGAGCGCATCCCGCTCGGCTGCGGTGGGTGTGCGGGTCGCGGCAAGTCTTGGAATCGACTGCCGCATCTCTTCGAGCATGGAGTCGATCTGCGTGCGCGTCCGGGGTGCTTCCGGCACGAATGGGTTTCGCGCCCGCGGTAAATCGAATGGCGACGGCGTGGAGCGGGACTGCGGACGATACTGCGGAAGAAAAACGCGATTGGGGCCAGCGAGCGCGCCCGACTTGGAGCTCGTCGCCGGCAGGCTCGTGCGGACGCTTGCCGTTTCCGCACGAACAAGCACGGGCGCCGTTGCCGTCTTTACGCTTGCGGTGTGCGGAACTCGCAGCGGAATCAGTTGTTCGACGCGGCGCAGCGTCGTGACGGGCCGCTCGAGATACACGAGCGACTCATCGGGCGACGTTCGCTCGACACGCGGAGCCACGGTGTCGAACAACAGGGCTCGTGCGCTCACGACGAACACGGCGGCGAATGCGGCCATCGTGAGTATGAGCGCAACGACGGCAGCCGGGATATCGACGGCGCGCGGAACGCGGAGAGGGGCGAGGTACTTCACGCGGGTTGGATGCAGACCGTTCGCGAATGGTTGCCGCCTCAGCTGCGGTCGATGCGCTCTTCCTTCGGCCGCTCGCGATCGTACAGGGAGATCGGCGCGTCGCGGAGCAAGTGGACGGGCTGGGTGTCCAACGTCACCTCCTCACGTCGAGCCGGGCGTGTCGCGAGCCACGCGAGCCACAGCAACAACGGCGGAGCGGCCAACCAAAGCGCGATCGATACGAGGGATGCCTGACCGATCCACGTCGTGACCTCGCCAGCCTTCACGACGATCTGGAATCCTGTGTCGCCGACGTTGGCAGACACACTTCCTTTCGCACCCTCGGGCACGGTGACGCGCAGGATGGCGAGCGCCGCGGGGCCGAGTGTCGCGAGCGCAAGGCCGGCCCAGTAGGCTGACCACGCCGCGAGGAGGTGCCGCGGCTTCCACTGGCTCAATCCGAGAATACTCATGTACGTCGGCCGATGTGGACGCCAATCACGCGCACCGTTGGTGGCGAAATTCGTGTGCGACGCCGAGAAGCGCCAGTGCGCTACTTCTGGAGTCGGGCGGTGACCGCGACGGCATTCACGTGACAGGTGCCGTTGGTGACCTGCACGCCTGCCCTGTTCCACGGCTGATAGCCGGTCTGCGTGACGGCGACTGTGTAGGTTCCCGCGCGCTCGAAGACGAGGCTGAAGGGCCCGTCGCTGATTTGCGTGTCCGTCGACGTATCGGCCACCGCGCCTTCGCGAGCGATGATCCGCGATCCACGCCCGACCAGCGCGTTGCTCACGGAGTCGCGCACGTCCACGGTGATGCCGGCGCGCGCCTCCTTCGTGCACGCGGTGCCGTCGGTGACGTTGCTCGCGCTGCAGCCGACGACCGTGCAGACTCCCGTGAGCAACAGCAACTGCGATCTATTGAGAATCATTCTTCAGTTCGCCACTTCCAGCTGAAGGTCGATGCCATCGTCAAAGTATGTCGATGACACGATAACGTAAGTGCTCACTTGACCAACCCATGGTGCCTCGGTGCGGTCACCGGAAACGCGAAGGGCGCCAGCCCTTGCGGATGGCGCCCTCAGCCAACCTCGCACCAGCTAGATGCCGAGCCAGTAGCTCGCCTTGATTTGAAAGACGTTCACCGGCCGATCGCGGAACAATGCCGACTTGTCGCGGTTGACATCGAAGTCGCCGTACGCTTCGGAACCCGAGCGCTCCTGCGTCCAGACGAAGAACACCGTGGAACCAGGACGATACTCCCAGCGCAGCACCGCCGTACCGCGGAGCGACCGAATATTGAAATCCGGATTGCCGACGTCGAACGGCCTGGACGGACCGGCGCCACCATCAGGATCGATGCGATAGTCGGTAAGCCGACCCTTGGCGTCCCGCACGAATTCCAGGGTGCCGATCTCCGTCCCAAAGTTCAACGTAGAATTGGTCCGAGACGCTGCGTATTGTTTCATCTCGTCGTACGCGCCACTCGCGAGAAATGGCTGCGCAAATAGTTCCAGTGTGAGGTTCGGGGTAAACGTCGCGTTGATGCGCGTGTTCATCGATAAGGAATGCTGGTCGAGGCGCGCGAAGACGTTGCGCACGTTGCCGAACTGCGGCGCCGTCGAGTCCACCACCGTCGTGACGTACTGCTTTGGATCCACACTGCGCGAGTACGATGGGCCGAAGCTCACGCGAAGGTTGACGAACGGCTTCAGAATGAGGTTGGCGTACCCGTCGGCATTCCATCCATTGTCCGTGATGTTGCGTCCCGTGCTGCTCCCGCCGTCCCACGAGATGCGGTTGCGCGAATCGCCACTGACGTTGGCCGAGTAGTAGTTGTAGCCCGCCGTCTTCACGACGACGCCACCACGCGTGCGCAGCGCATCATACGTCGGCGGATGGTTGATGACGAAGCCACTCAGCGACATGTAGTTCTTGAAGGTGGCGCGTCCCCACACCGCGCCCTGCAGGTCGATGCGATCGCCCTCGTAGTTGAGCGACTGCTGTCCACCGACGATCACTGCGGCATCGCGATACCAGCTGCCGGGTGTCGTCCACTGCCGTAGCGCACTCGTCTGCATCCACTTGTAGTCGGTGCGGCTCAGCGTGCCCATGTCGTTCACCTCGAATCCGGGACTGCGCCAGTTCTGCGCGGTCTCGAGCAGCCAGTTGCCGCTCTCCTTCGCCAGCCGCCCATAGAAACCATAGCCGCGCAGTGACGTCCGCTTGGGATCGAACGCGATGTTGAACAGGCCGTCACTCGTCTCGGTGCGACGCCGAAAATGCGGTTCTGCATGGTTCAATGGGTGGGTGCTCGCGTTCGACACCCCGTACCCACTGAACGGTTGGGACCCTTACAGTTCTACTACAACTAGCCGGGCACTTTTTCCCTCGTCGGGT
>JBDSML010000205.1:0-25040 GCA_039915865.1 Gemmatimonadaceae bacterium
CCCGCCGTGATGACGACGCGACCGCCGGCGCGAACGAGACGCAACGCTTCAGCGACGGTCCGCACGGACCCATTCGGCGATACGATGACCTCGGCGCCGCCCTGTGCTGTGGCGGGCGACGGAAACGCCGCGATGGTCGCCGACAGCGCGAACGCGCCGATGCGCAGCGCTCTACGACGCACCGAGCGCGCCCCGTTCGGCGAGTGCGCGAACCTCGACCCAAGTCAGTGGCGTCGTGGCGAAGCGCCTGGTCAGCGCGGCGACGTCGGTCGTGGGTGCAACCGCGAGCAGCCCGGCGCCCATCGGACTGCCAGGACCACCGCGACGAATGAAGCGGGCGCTCGATGCCTCGACGAGATGGCCCGGATGATCGAAGTCACTCACCCACGTCGAGCGCGCATCGCGCTGCACCGTGGGGGTTACGGAGTAGTTCGCCAGGCATTCGATGGAGTCGAACTGCTGCACCTTGCCCGTGTGTGACACGACCTCGCCGCCATAGCGCGCGTCGGTGATGCGCATGCGGCAGACGTGGCAGTCGGCGCGGCCATAGGCGATCTCCTTGGGATCGGCGCTCCGGCACGCACTTGCCGAGAGCAGCGCTGCCGCCGCGAGGACCACTGCGGCGGCGTGTGCGGTTTTCAGCACCGACGCCACGACACCGTGGGCACGCTGGCGAAACGGCGCCAGTGCGACCACGGCCATCACGAAGGCGACGAGGGCAAGCCAACCGCCCACGTCGGGCCACGAAGAGGCATTGATGTTCAGCAGCTGCTTGCTGCCGATCAAGGGCGGCTGGTAGGTCATGCCAGGCACCTTGATCACGGCGTCGGCCGCGAGGTTGTGTCCGTAGTCGTATGACCACAGGTAGAACTCGACCAGCCCTGCTGCGCCGGCGAGGCCGAACGCGCCGATCCACCCCATGAGCAGCGCCCTCCGGCCAACCAGTGCTGTGACGACTCCGAACAGCGCCAGCATGCCCACGACCCACGGCATGTACCGAAGGACCGGAATGCCGTCGGGCTCGATCGCCTTCATGCCGATGTAGTGATTGAGCCCGTTGATGTTGTTGAGGTCCGTCGGCTCGAGCCCCGTGATCGTGTTGACCCGGATCAGCATGCCCAGCCCTTCGGGGTACTGTGGCGCATGAAGCTGAATGCGCCACAGCGGCACGAAGAAGAGCACGAGCATGAGCAGGCCCGCCACAGCGGTCAGCACCCGTGACCGAACGGAGAGCCGGTTCACAGTCCGGCCTTGCTCATCTGTGCCTTCGACTTCGGACTGACGTTGGCGGTGAGGGGAACGCTCGTGCCAGGTGCGGAGACGCGAACGTATCCCTGCATCTCCTGATGCAGCGCCGAGCAGAAGTCGGTGCAGTAGAAGGGATAGACGCCAACGCGCGTCGGGATCCACTTCAACGTCTTCGTCTCACCCGGATTGAGGATCAGCTCCGAGTTCTGCGCGCCGAGCACGGCGAACCCGTGCAGGATGTCCCAATCCTGCTCGATGTTCGTGACATGGAAGTAGACCGTGTCGCCGAGCGTGATGCCCTCGAAGTTGTCCGGCGCGAAGTGGCTGCGAATGGCGATCATCTTCACGTCCACGCGCTTGCCCTGGCGGACGATGCCGCCATCGCTCTCCGCCTTGGCCACGTACGGATGCGTATTGTCCGCGAGCTTGAAGAACTTCAGCTGCTTGTCCTTGATCAGGCTGGCCGGAATCGCCTGCGCGTAATGCGGCTCGCCGATGGTGGGGAAATCGAGCAGCAGCTTCATCTTGTCGCCCGAGATGTCGTAGAGCTGCGCCGACTGCGCCATCTCCGGGCCCGTTGGGAGATAGCGATCCTTCGTGATCTTGTTCATCGCCACGAGGTACTTACCGTACGGCTTTTTCGTGTCGCCGCCGGGAATCATCAGGTGGCCGACGGAGTAGTACGTCGGCGCGCGATCGATGACTTCCCACGTGCCGAGCTTCCACTTCACGACTTCGGATGAGATGAACATCGACGTGTACGCGTAGCCCTTGCCGTCGAACTCCGTGTGCAGCGGACCGAGGCCGGGCTTCTGCACTTCGCCCGCCATGACGGAGCCGTACTTCAGCACGGGAATGCCCTCGATCTCCTTCTCGAACGCCTTGTCGGCGATCGCCTTCTGGAGCTTGGTGAACGAGTGGACGGGAATGACGGTCGCCAGCTTGCCGCCCGCGACGATGTACTCGCCTGTCGGGTCGATATCCACGCCATGCGGTGACTTCGGCGTCGGGAGGAAATACACCATGCCGGTGCAGTCGCGAGGATCGAGCATCTTCACGCTCGTCTTCGTCTCCGACTTTGCCGACCGGGTCTTCTCGTCCATGTAGTTGTGCTGGTACTCGGACGGGAACGTCTTGCCCTTGCCTTCGGCGATGCATGCTTCGGCGCGACGGTAGTTCACCGCGGCGATGAAGTCCTTGTCGTTTTGCGATGCGTTCGTCTCGAGCTTGGTGTTCGCCTGCTCGCTGTTGTACGACGTGAAGAAGAACCAGCCATCCGACGGACCCTTGCCGGCGTGGCCGAGGTCGTAGTCGTAGCCCGGCATCATGATCTGGAAGGCGATGTCCATCTTGCCGGGCTGGTCGGCAGTGATGAATGACAGCGTTCCGCGGAACTTCGCCTTGTAGTCGGCGATCGGCTCGTCGGTATTGGGAATCGGCACGCTGAATCGCGTTGCCGAGACGACGAATCGTCCGTCGGGCGTCGTGAAGGGCGACGCGTGGCCGCCGGCGGCGTTGGGGATCTGGAGGATCTCGTCCGTCTCGAAGCGCGTCAGGTCGATGCGCGCGATGCGCGGCGTGTTGTTGCCGTTGATGAAGAGCCATTTGCCGTCGGGCACGCCATCGGTCTGCGACAGTTCGGTATGGTGCGTGTCGTCCCAGGGGATGAAACCGAAAGTCGTCTGCAGCATCGGCTTGGACTCCTCCGTGTAGCCCCAGCCGCTCTCCGGATTCTGCGAGAAGACCGGAATGACCTTGAGCAGACGCCCCGACGGCAGGCCGTAGACGGCAACCTGTCCACTGAAGCCGCCCGACATGAACGCATAGAGCTCGTCCTTCGCGCCGGGTGCCACGTACACCCTGGAGGCGGCGTCACCGCTCACGAGGTCTCCCGTCTTCGCGCTCGTGCGGCTGCATGCAAAGCCGAGCACCGCAATCGCGGCGACGCCGGCGCCCAGCAAGTACCTGTATAGTGAATGTGTTTGCATCGTCCTGTCCGTGTAGGATGATCCCGGCCAACGGGGAATCGTCGACAACAGGAAGGATCAGTTCTGGCGGCCAGCGATGTTGTCAGGCGGTCTACCGAAGAGGTCAAGGGTGTTTCGCGGTCGTTCGTCGGGGTTTTGCCTGACACGCACGGTCCCCCCTCGCGCGTAGCTTCGATGCATTGCCATGTTCGTTCCCACCATCGTCTCGACCCTTCGCGGTTACGATCGCGGTCAATTCGCCAGCGATGCCGTTGCGGGTGTCATCGTCGGCATCGTTGCGCTGCCACTCGCCATCGCCTTTGCGATCGCCAGCGGCGTCACTCCCGATCGCGGCCTGTGGACGGCGATCGTCGCCGGATTCATCATCTCCGCGTTCGGCGGCTCACGCGTCCAGATCGGCGGACCCACCGGCGCGTTCGTCGTCATCGTCTACGGCATCGTCCAGAAGTTCGGCATCGATGGACTCACCGTCGCGACGCTCATGGCCGGTGTCATCCTCGTCGTCATGGGCCTCGCCAGGTTCGGCGACGCCATCAAGTTCATTCCCCACCCGCTCGTCACCGGGTTCACGAGCGGCATCGCCGTCATCATCTTCTCCGGTCAGGTCAAGGACTTCTTCGGCCTCCGCATGGGCGAGGTACCGGCCAACTTTCTCGCGAAGTGGCAGGCGTACGCACATGCGACGAGCGGCGTCTCACCTGCCACCGTGGGCGTCGCCGTGCTCGCGCTGGCGATCATCCTGCTCTGGCCGCGCATCAGCACGCGCATCCCCGGACCATTCGTCGCACTGCTCGTGACGACCGCCGCGGTGACTCTTCTCCACATTCCCGTCGAGACGATCGGCTCACGCTTCGGCGAGATCTCCGCCTCGATCCCGCATCCGAGTCTTCCGCATCTCACACTGGAGCAGGTCACGTCGCTCGTTGGGCCGGCGTTCACCATCGCCCTGCTCGCCGCCGTCGAATCGCTTCTCTCGGCCGTCGTCGCCGACGGCATGACCGGCACCCAGCACAAGTCGAACGTCGAGCTCGTGGCGCAGGGGTTCGCGAACATCGTGTCGCCGCTGTTCGGCGGCATTCCCGCGACCGGTGCCATCGCCCGCACGGCCACCAACGTGAAGAACGGCGGTCGCACGCCTGTCGCCGGCATCATCCACGCGCTCACGCTGCTGCTCATCACGCTCTTCGTCGGCAAGTGGGCGTCGCTCATCCCGATGGCCACGCTCGCGGCGATCCTCGTCGTCGTCGCCTACCACATGAGCGAGTGGCGCGCCTTCCTCGCTGAACTCCACTCGCCGCGAAGCGACGTCGTCATCCTGTTGACGACCTTCGCGCTCACCGTGTTCGTCGACCTCACCGTGGCCATCGAGGTCGGCATGGTGCTGGCCGCCTTCCTCTTCATGCGCCGCATGTCGGCCGTCGCCAGCGTGAGCCAGGTGACGCACGACCTGACGGACGACTTCGCGGTCGTCGACGGCGACCACGAGATGCTCGACCGCCGCGTCATCCCGCCCGGCGTCGAGGTGTACGAAATCAGCGGCCCCTTCTTCTTCGGCGCCGCGCAGGCGTTCAGGGATACGCTCGGCCGCGTGGCCGGCCGGCCCAGGGTGCTGATCATCCGCATGCGTCATGTCCCTGCGATCGACTCCACCGGCATGCGATCGTTGCGCGACGTCGTCCACCGGAGCCGCCGGGATGGAACGGTCGTCCTGCTCGCCGAGCTGCACTCGCAGCCACTGGATGCATTGCGCGGCACGCCGACCTTCGACGAGATCGGATTGGACAATTTCTGTCCGAGTCTCGATTTTGCCCTGGCCCGTGCACAGGAGCTTCTCTAGGACCGTGACCTCCATGAACGCAGACGTCATCGTCGTTGGCGGGGGGCTCGCCGGCCTCGTTGCCGCCGCCGAGCTCTCGGATGCTGGCCGCCGGGTCGTCATCGTCGACCAGGAGCCGGAGGCATCACTCGGCGGACAGGCGTTCTGGTCGTTCGGTGGTCTCTTCCTCGTCGACTCGCCGGAGCAGCGTCGTTTCGGCATTCATGACTCGCACGACCTCGCGATGCGCGACTGGTTCGGCTCGGCCGGTTTCGATCGCGACGAAGATGCGTGGCCGCGCAAATGGGCCGAGGCGTACGTGGACGTCGCGGCGGGCGAGAAGCGGTCGTGGCTCCATGCCCAGGGCGTGCGCTTCTTTCCCGTCGTCGGCTGGGCCGAGCGGGGCGGCTCGCTCGCCACGGGCCACGGCAACTCGGTGCCGCGCTTTCACGTGACGTGGGGCACCGGGCCCGCCGTCGTCGCGCCGTTCGAACGACGCGTGCGCGCCGCCGTCGCGGCTGGCCGGATCACGCTGCTCTTCCGCCATCGCGTGAATGCCATTACGGCGACGAATGGCGTCGTCGACGGCGTGCAGGGCGACGTACTCGAGCCGAGCGACGTGGCACGCGGCGAGTCGAGTTCGCGCGTCGTCGCCGGACGGTTCGAGCTGCGCGCACAGGCCGTGATGGTCACGTCGGGCGGCATCGGGGCGAACGAGGAGCTCGTGCGCGCCAACTGGCCGGCCCGCCTCGGCACGCCGCCGCGCATGCTCTGTGGCGTGCCCGCACATGTCGACGGACGGATGCTCGCCATCACCGAGCAGGCGGGCGGACGCATCATCAATCGCGACCGGATGTGGCATTACACCGAGGGTATCGAGAACTGGAATCCCATCTGGCCGCGTCACGGCATCCGCATCCTTCCCGGACCGTCGTCGCTCTGGCTCGACGCGCTCGGACGGCGGCTGCCCGCGCCGAACTTTCCCGGCTTCGATACGCTGTCCACGCTCGAGCACATCATGCGCACCGGCTTCGACTACAGCTGGTTCGTGCTCACGCAGAAGATCATCGAGAAGGAGTTCGCGCTCTCTGGCTCGGAACAGAATCCCGACCTCACGGGCAAGAGCATCCGGAAGGTGCTGGGGCGCGCGTTGCCCGGCGCGCCACCGAACGTCGAGACGTTCAAGAACAAGGGCGCGGACTTCGTCGTCGCGACGACGTTGCCCGAGCTCGTGCGCGGCATGAACGCGCTCACCGACGAACCGCGCATCGACGTCGCGGCACTCGAGCACGAGATGGCCACGCGCGACGCACAGATGGCGAATCCGTTCGGCAAGGATGCGCAGATGATCGCGGTGCACGGCGCGCGGAGCTACATCGGCGACAAGCTGATTCGCGTCGCGAAGCCGCACCGGTTGCTCGATCCTTCGGCCGGCCCCCTCATCGCCGTGCGTCTGTCCATCCTCACGCGCAAGACGCTCGGCGGACTCGAGACGGATCTCTCGAGCCGAGTGCTCGGCGACGACGGCGCGCCCGTGCCGGGATTGTATGCGGCAGGTGAGGTCGCGGGTTTCGGCGGTGGCGGCATGCATGGCTATCGGTCGCTCGAGGGAACGTTCCTCGGCGGCTGCATCTTCTCCGGTCGCGCGGCTGGCCGCGCGGCGGCGCAAGCAACAAAGTGACGGGGCGGCCGTTTCGCGGCCCCGCAGCCGCAAAGCAACTACCTTGAAAGCATGGCACAGAACGCGGCGGCCTCACCGTCCGACGAACTCGCGAACAGCCTGACCCACGGGTTCGGCCTGCTGCTCAGTCTCGTCGGTGCGCCGGTGCTCATCGTCAGCGCCGCGACGACCGGCGATCCCTGGCGCATCGTCGCGTCGAGCATCTACGCCGGCACGCTCATCCTCCTCTATGCCGCGTCCACGCTCTACCACTCCGTGCGCTCGGAGCGGTGGAAGGAGATCTGCCAGCGGATCGACCATTCCGCCATCTATTTCCTGATCGCCGGCACGTACACGCCGTTCATGCTCATCTCGCTGCGCGGCGCGTGGGGATGGAGCATCTTTGGGGTCGTCTGGGGCCTCGCCATCCTCGGCGTCGTTCTCAAGAGCAGCCTCGGCGCCCGGTTGCCTGCGCTCTCCACGTGGGTCTATCTGGGGATGGGCTGGCTCATCGTCATCGCACTCCGCCCGCTCTCGCAACATGTCGCACCCGCCGGGATGATCTGGATCGCCATCGGCGGTGCGTTGTACACTGGTGGCGTGGTGTTCTACGTCTGGGAGCGCGTTCGCTTCAGTCACGCCATCTGGCATCTATTTGTCCTTGGAGGAAGCGCGGCCCACTTCGCGGCCGTGCTGTGGTACGCCCTTCCGCCGATCTGAGCGTTCAGCATGGCCGACCCGTTGCGCGAGAGACTTCGAGTCGAGCTGGGCGATGCCTTCGCCATCGAGAGCGAACTGGCGCGCGGTGGCATGTCGCACGTCTTCGTCGCCGAAGACAAGGCGCTCGGCCGGAAGATCGTGATCAAGGTGCTGGATCCGGAGCTCGCGGCTGGCGTCAGTGCCGAGCGATTCAAGCGAGAGGTCACGCTCACGGCGAAGCTGCAGCATCCGCACATCGTCCCGATCTATTCGGCCGGTGAAGTGAGTGGCTTGCCGTACTACACGATGCCGTTCGTTACCGGCGACTCGCTGCGGACGCGCCTCGAGCGCGATGGCGCGCTGCCGGTGATGCAGACGATGAGCATTCTGCGCGACGTCGCCCTCGCCCTCGAGTGTGCGCACGAGCACAGCGTGGTGCATCGCGACATCAAGCCGGACAACATCCTCCTCGCGGGCCGCAGTGCGATCGTCACCGACTTCGGCGTCGCCAAGGCGTTCGTCATTTCCTCCAGACCGGGGACGACGCTCACCTCGATGGGCATGACGCTCGGGACGCCGGCGTACATGGCGCCGGAGCAGGGCGCCGCCGACCCGACCGTCGACCACCGCGCCGATCTCTATGCGCTCGGCATCGTCGCGTACGAGATGCTCACGGGCAAGACGCCCTTCGCCGGCCGGCCCGCCATGGCGATGATCGCCGCACACGTCACCGAGGAGCCCGCGCCGATCGACGCGCTGCGCACGGGACTCCCCCCCGCGCTCTCGCAGCTCGTCATGCAGCTGCTGGTGAAGGATCCCGGCGGACGTCCGCAGTCAGCGGCGGAGCTGCTCGCGGCGCTCGCCGACATCGGGACCAGGATCGACGAACGGGGACAGCTGCGCGCCGACGCATCGGAGATTCGTTCCGTTGCCGTACTGCCGTTCCGCAATCTCAGCCACGAGGACGGCGGCGAATATCTCTCCGACGGCATCACGGAGGAGATCCTCAACGCACTCGCGCGATTGCCGTCGCTGCGCGTTGCGGCGCGCTCCTCGTCGTTCGCGTTCAAGAACATGGACGTCGACGTCAAGGACATCGCGCGCAAACTGCGCGTCGGGAACGTGCTCGAGGGAAGCGTGCGGCAGGCGGGCACGCACATTCGTGTCACCGCGCAGCTCTCCAACGCGGCCGATGGATTCCAGATGTGGTCCGAGCGCTACGACCGCGAGCTCGCCGATGTGTTCGACATCCAGGAGGACATCGCGACGAAGATCGCCGCGTCGCTTCAGGTGGCGCTGTTCGACAGCGGTGCGCGCATCACCTCGCCGGTGCGGCGCACGTCGGTCGACATCGAGGCGTACGAGCTCTATCTGAAGGGACGTCATTTCCTCGGCCGGCGCATCGAGGACATGCAGCGCGCGGAGGAGTACTACCAGCGCGCGCTGGAGCGCGATCCGAAGTTCGCGCTCGCCCACACCGGCATGGCCGAGGTGCACTTCCTCTACACGATGTACGACGCCGTCGTGCCGCGCGTCGGCGTGCCCAAGGCACGCATGGCCGCGCTGCGCGCCCTCGCACTCGACCCCAATCTCGCCGAGGCGCTCATCGTGCTGAGCAACGCGAGTCTCTTCTACGATTGGAACCACGCCGAGACGCTCCGGCTCATCGAGCGCGCGATGCGCCTCAAGCGCAGCGATCCGCTCGTCCACTCCGCGCACGCGTTCTACCTCGCGTCGCTCGGCCGGCACGAGGAGGCGATCGAGCGCGCCACGTATGCATCCGAGCTCGATCCGCTCGGCGTCCTCGCCAGCGGCAATCGCGCGATCGTCAGCTATCTCGGGTCGCGGTTCGAGGATGCGGTCGCGTACTGCGAGTCGACGCTCGACAATGACGCCGACGACAGCGAGGCGTATCGGTGGCGCGCGCTGTCGCTCTTCCAGCTTGGTCGTCGCGACGAGGCCTTCCAGTCCATCGCGTCATCGGTCGACCAGTCGCAGCGACACTACTGGCCGCTCGCGAACCAGGCGGCGATGCTCGCGCGCGCCGGCAAGGAGCGCGAGGCGCTGGAGATGCTCGCCGAGCTGGAGAAGCGCGCGATAGATGAGCCGATTCCTCCCCTCGCCCTGGCGAGCGTGCACTACGGCCTCGGCAACATCGATGCGTTCTTCGCGATGCTCGACAAGTCGATCGCGGCGCGGGATCTCTGGTTGATCCAGTTGAACGTCGATCCGGGCTTTGCGGCCGTGCGCGCCGATCCGCGCTTCAAGGCGGCGGTCGCCCGGATCGTTCCGGAGCAATAGCGAGATCAGTTGCCGGCGTGCACAAGTCGAGATCGGAGAATCGGGCACGCGATTGAACGGAATGGAGGGATTGAGCGGAGAAAAAAAGAAGCTGAATGCGTGACTCATTCCGCCGTTCTCCGTTCACTCCGTTCACGCCGTTGGATCGATCCTCATATATCTCCGATGCGTCCCGAGGCTGGTGCACTTCATCCAACGGAGTTCTCGGTCGCAGTAGGCCATACCCCACTCTCGCTCAGGGGGATCTGCACATTCGAATCACTCGCGCGCAACAAGTCGTTCCAATGCGTCAGCAAAGAGCCAGGCCGACTGCCATTCACCTTCAGGAGCGACGACGTCAACGGCTTGCCCACGAGCTCACGCACGATGTACTCACCGAGCGCGCGATAGCTCTCGAACTGCGATTCGCTGAAGAACTGGTCGCTCGTCGGCTCGTGTGGAAACGACTCGCTCGTCCGTGAATACTGCTGCACATCGCTCGGCTCCTGCCCGTAGATCGCCGGCTTGATATAGAGCAACAGGCCATCGGTCTCCGGATCCTCGGCGCCAACGTCGACCGCCGAATACTTGATCCGCCCGAGTGCCCAATAGGCGCCCTTCTCACCGTCGGGCGTCTGGCCCCGCGCGAAGATCTTCACGCCGTCGACGAACTCGATCGGGATACCGAGATCGACGCGAATCTTCCGCACCGCGTTGCCGAGATCGTCGAACGTCGCGCTCGGATCGGCGCCCGCATCGCTCACGACGATGAACCGGCACCGCCGCAGCACCATCTCGTAAAGGCCAAGATTCTCGAAATGTCCGCCGTCGGAGAGATACACATACGGGCTGATATCCGTCGTGAGACCGAACATCTCGTCGAGAATCGGCTTCACGTTCTGAACCGGCGCACTGCGATCGAACGTCTTCGCGCCCGCGCGGCCCGGATTGCCCAGCCACGCGCCGAGTCGCGCGTTGAAGAACGTCATGAGGAAGGTGACTGCCGGCGTCGAACGCGATCCCGCATTCGGACTCGCGGCCGCGCCGCTGATCGTGACGGCCGTGCCGAGCGTGATGCCGTTCTCGCCCCCGTAGAGCCGCGGCTTCGTGCCATCAAGGCCGCTCGGAATGGTCTCGACGGTCGTGGCTCGATAGCCGAGGAACGGCGAGCCAGCATGCAGCGGCGTGATGGTCATCGACTCCGCCTTGCGCTGCTGCCACGCGAGGTTGCCACCGGCGACGAGATTCAGTGTCACATTGACGACGTGCATCGGCGGGCTGCCGGTCGCGCGACCGCCCTTCTCCGACGTCGGATCCTCGCCGGGAAAGAGCTGCCCGATGGGAAAATCGTCCAGCGGATCGAAGCCCGTGAATGGATTGGGCTGCCGGTCGCACGTCGGGCGCGACGCGCCGAGGTACGCGCGCACGAGACGCATTTCGTACATCGCGCGCAGCGAAAACTTGTTCGTGTCGATCTTCCAGCCGAGCGCGAGCCCGAGCCCACCGAGCGCAAGGAACAGGATCAAGACCGTGCCAGGTACGGCACCGTCGAAGGGAACCAGCTCGCTGGCGAGCGTGACCTCGCGCTCCACCCAGTCGTGCGACGTCGCCCGAACGGTGGAATCCTCCCTCACCTGCTTGAATGCGTCGATCGATCTGAGCAGCCGGTCGCTGACGACGTTGTGAAGTGTGCCGAGCATGAAGGACCGCACCATGTCCGGTGAGGCCTGAGCCTTCGCCGCCTCCTTCTCGAGGCGGCCGAGGTGGAAATCCATCATTGCGGCGGCAGAGTCGCGCGCGAGCAGTCGATCGCGCACCGCGGCGCTTGCCCGCACCTCTGCCCGTGCGCGACGGCTGAAGAGCGCGCGCAGCGCGGGGTCGCCACCGATGCCCTTCACAGTCGCAGAGTCCGTTGCGAGCACGGCGCGCGTGAACTCCGTGCTGCGTTCACGCAGCGCGCTATCGGCGGTCATGGCCGCTCGCACGGATGCCCAGACGTCGTCGAAGGTGACGTTCGCCAGCGCATCCCAGCTCGACGCCGAGAGGTCGCCGCGCGTTAGCATCTCCTGCGCGATGGAATCGCCGCGCGCGAACGCGACCTCCATGTTGCGGTCGGCGTTCGTCGACCGGAATTGCCGTGAGAGACTGTCGACACGCTCAGTGAGATGACGCGCGATCACGACGAACGGCAGGCTGTGTGACAGGTCGTCGCCGCGCGGCTCCCGCGGCCGGCAATCGAGCGTCCGCGCCGACATCGGCAGCTCGCAGGCCGCGCTGATCAACCGCTCATTGCCCGCCGCGAGCGCGATGATGACGCAGCCGACGAACAACGGGGCAGCGAGGGCGAGTCCCCCCTTGCGCAGAATCGTCACGACGGTGCCCGTCATTCCCGGCCGCGCGTTGCTTTCGCCCTTGGCGAGAAATACCGCGAGTAGGCCGGACGCGCCGCCGACTCCGGCGACGGTCAGCTGCCGCCATCCCTCGGTCGCCAGCGCGGGGCCATACAGCGTGAGCGCACACAGCGCCGCCCACGTCACGATCGCGATGAGCAGCCACGCGTTGAAGCGGGTGACCCATTCCCGTTCGGCATCCGACGCCTCGCCGCTCGACAGCGCCGTAAAGAGCTGGCTGCCCACCAGCATCACGCCGAGGAATGCCGGCGGGGCAAGTGTGACGAAGAGCATCTCGCGATTCAATGTGCCCGGGAGCGACAGGAACCACACGCCGACGAGCATGCCCACCGTGCCGGCGATCATGCCGCTGAGCGACACGCTGATCAGTTCCTTCGGGTGATGGCGCAATCGCCCCGACGACAGCCACCCGCCGACATGCACGAGCAAGCCCGAGCCGATGAACGCCTTCACCATCCCGCTGTGCTCACGAATCAGGTCGAAGATCGAGGCGACCTGGCCGAGTGGATCCCCCGCGGCCGGACGATTCAGCGCTGTCTCCGCTGGACCATCGAGACTGAACAGGTTCGCGATGTTCGGCGATTCGGCGCCCCACGACCACCAGAGGTACAGCGCGGTGGTGAGGAGGAGCGCCGCGGCGACGAGTGGGATGAAGCAGTCCTTGATGAACTCGCGCTGCGTGCCGCGACGGATACGCGCCGCATCGCTGCGACTCTCCGCCGCCGTCGCCAGCGTGTCGTCGTCGTCGTCGGGGCGGCTGCGATGCACGTAGCGCGACGCCCAGATGCCGAGCGCGAGTCCGACCGCGAGCAGCTCGAGCAGCACGAACCGCTCGTGCCCGCCGAGCGGCCACATCAACTCCGACGTATCGATGCGAAGGATCGAGACGACGAACCTCGGCACCAGCAGCGCCGAGGCGATCAGCGGGATGAGCACCAGCCAATTGAGCAGCAGGTTGCGTCCGATCGTCGCGAGCAGCGTCCACGTGTCGGTCGAGAACATGCCGACGCGTGGCGTCAGGAAGTGGCTGTAGCGCCGAAGGTGCAACATCGGCTGCGGCTCAGGAGCGAGCTTCTCGCGGCCGGAAAGACGCAGCTGCTCCTGCACTTCGTGCGCGCTCGTGTGGTGCATCCACGCCGACAGCCAGCTGCCCGCATAGCCGCCTCCCGATACGGTCGACAGATAGTCGAACTTGCTGAGCAGCCCGAAGTGCGCGAGTCCGCGAATGACGCCGATGGCGAATGTCGCGCTGCGGATGCCGCCGCCCGACAGGCAGAGCGCCGCGGTGTCGTGGCAGCGCACGCGCTTGAACACTTCGTCGAGACGCACGTCGCGGATGCGGCGAATCTGTCCGTCGAATGCGGATTCGAGCAGCAGGCGGCGTTGGCGGCGATCGGTATTCTTGTCGTGATCGCCGAGCGCGTCGATGGCACCCGCCTCGATGAAGGACGCGAAGGCGCGCTGCTCCTCGAGCGGTTGGCCGAGCAGGTAGTTGAGGTGCGGAATCATCTCGTCGACGAGCGCGACGTCCGCCAGCGTGACGCGCGTCGACATCTCGTAGTCGACATGGGCGCGCTCGCCGGACGCCGTGGCCGGACGTGTATCGTAGGCGTCGCGCGCAGCCTGGCAGTTCTGCAGCGCCTTGTAGACGGCGTGCCGGTGTTCGTCGGCAATCGTGGCGACGACGTAGATGGCGACGGCATCGAGCGGCGCTTCATCGGCGACGATGGGCGAGGCGTCGATGGCGTCGCCGGAGGGCCGCGCGCCCGCAGCGCGCAGTGGCCGCCACGCACGCAACAGCCGATGCGCAAACGCCGCGGGCGAGATGATCTGCTCGGCGGCGAAGGTGATCGGGATTTCGTTGATGCGCGCGGTGACGTCGTCACCGTGAATGCGGTCGTGCTCCTGCGCCAGCACGGTCTCGAGCGGAAGAACGCCGAGCGCGTCTTTCCACCGAGAGGCGTTTGCGGTCTCGGTCATGCGAGCGCCTCGTCACGGTGTCAGCGGTCAAAGCTTTTCCCCGTGCGACGCACAGTCAAGGCGTTCGAGGCTGCCAATGACGCCTACTCGAGCAGTCGTCGACGCGGTGGCAACGCCTCTGCATCACGCCACAGCGCCCGCAGCCGCTCCTCGGGCATCAAGTGCCACTCGGCGGGAATCGGCGCGAGACGCCGGCGTTCATCATTCGACTCGAACGCCAGCCAGCCATGCGCCAGGCGGGGCGTGAGTGCGATGCGGACCCCTCGCCGCCGGGGAATCACATCCCAGGCGCTCCACTCACGGTCGTCGTCATCTCGAAAGTTGCGATGCGGTGACACGAAGGCGAACATTCGGCACTCATCGTGCCATGCAAAATGGCAACTTCCCTCTCGAGGTCGCCATGAACAAACGAATCAGGAAAAAGCGCGTGCGCCAGATGCTGCTCGTCGAGCTGGCAATTCTGTTCCCGCAGCAGGAAGACGCCATCGCCTGGCTTGATACGCCGCTCGACCAATTCGAGGGACGCTCTCCCCGCGACACCATCCACGCCGGCGAAATCGAGCGCGTGACCCTGCTCCTCGACGAACTCAACGCGGCGAAGGTCTAGGGCAACGCCGTCATGGCGCATCGCGACTACACGGACAGCGAAGGCGTCTCCTGGCAGGTGTGGGAGGTCATTCCGCAGTCAGTGGAGCGGCGAAAGTTGCGCGAGCGTCGCGTCGCCGATCGCGATGAGTTCGATCGGCGCATGCGGCACGAGGTGCGCCTCCGTCCATCGGATGGCGCCGAAGGCTGGTTGGTCTTCGAGACCTTCGACATGAAGAAGCGACTGCGCCCCATCCCGACGGACTGGTACAAGGCGTCGCCCGTCGAGCTCGAGTCCATGTGCGCGCGGGCCGAACGCGCTGCGCGCACCTCGCGTCGGTTGATCGAGTAGTCAGCCGCCGCAGGCGGTGACAAGCCGCTTCGCTGGCGGCGATGACGGAAACAATGCCTTCGCTGCCGCCGCATGCACGCGCCCGCGCTTGCAATCGCTGCGGCCAATGTAGAGCTGCGCCAGCCGCACGTGAATCCGATAGCTCCCCGGATCCAGCGCCGACGCACGTTCCAGTGTCGCGGTCCGCGCGCTCGTCGCATACAACGACATCGCCATCAACTGACCGCCGCTCCGCATCACGATCAGCGTCCCCGCGACAGCGATGGACACCATGACGAGGATGCGCCGAGGCATCGTCAGCTCGATCGCGCGACGCTCACGCGACGGCGACGCCAGCGCACCGAGCAACGCCCAACCCACCAACGCTGCCACGGGCAACAGGAGCACAGCGTCAAACGCCCCCACCGTGACGAGAATGACTGTCGTCGCCAGGAGCACCGCGGCCGACAACTTGTCATCGATGCCGGCCGAGCTGCGTAGCCAGCGCAACGCGTCCATCACGAGCGCCAACAGCGCCAACCCGAGCACGGCGAGCGCGATCGGCCCACGCTCCGACAGAAACGTCACCCAATCGCTGCTCGGCCACGGGTTCGACGTCATGCCGTCGGTGCCGAGCGACGGATCTGCCGGCGACGCAAACTTCGGATAGACGACGGGCCAGTTCCCAGGGGCGACACCGAGCAGCGGATGGTGCAAGGTCATCCGCAGCGAGTTGCCGTACTGCACGAGACGACCCTTCCCGCTGCCGCCCTTGTAGTTCACGATGCTCTGCGCCGTGTCGAGATACGGCGAATCGCTGCGCCAGTCGAGCGTGTTGGGAAGCACGAGCGCTGCGCCAGCGCCGAGCACCGCGGCAACGAACAACGTGAGCAGCCGCGCTGGTTTGATCGACCCATCGTTGCCGCGCAGCGCAATGACGCCCGCCACCGCCAGCACGACGAGACCCACCAGCAGCGCGAGCCACGCCGCCCTGCTGCGCGAGAGGATCAGCGCGCCTGCCACAAGTGCGAATCCGCCACACCATCGTCCGAACGCGGCGCGCGTCGGCGCGACGAGTCCGGCGAACAGCAGCGCGGGCAGCGTGATCACGCAGAGATGCGCCATGAAGTTGCGATTCCCGAACGTGCCGCCCGGCGCGCGATTCAGGCTCACGAACTCCGTGCGCACGCCATACGCCTGCAACAGTGCGGTGGCTGCCCCGACGACTCCGGCGAGCGCGAACGCGGCCACGAGCGCACGCGCGTACCCCGCTCGCGCCAGTGCCCGTGCGCACCAGAAGCACGCCGCCCCGCCGAGCGACAGCGCAACGGCGCGACCGGCCAGCCACCAGTTCGGCGCAAAGAGCGCGGAGACGACGCCGAGCGCCAGCCACAGCGCGAGCAACTCGTCGACGCGGCCGAGTGCGAGTCGCTTCACGCGAGCGATGCAGAGCAGCGTGACGACCAGCGCCGTGATGCCCAGCACCAGCTCTTTCGGGACGAAGAAGCGATCGAGATCGAAACTCTTGTACGGCGCAGCGGCGAGAACGACAGCAATGGCTCCGAACTGCAACAGGCGAAGTGCGACGCGGCGCTCAACCTGCTGCATGCGTCACGTGGCAGGGGATTTCGCCACGGTCGCGAAATCCGCCGTGCTCGACGGGGATGAACTCCCACTGGTACCGGCCGGGCAACAGCGTGAGCTTGAGCAGCCCGTACGCATCGCCGGAGTGCGCTTCGCTGCCCGCCACGATATCCCTGAACGTGTATCGGTCTGCGCCGCCCGTACCCACGACGAACTGGCGAATGCCATGCAGGCTGTCCGGCTGTCCATTCGTGTCGAGCGGTGCGAAGCGCTCGTAGATGTGGTCATGTCCGGCGATCGCCACGCTCACGCCGTACGTCGCGAATGTCTTCCACAGGTGCACGAGGCGCCCTTGTTCGGTGTGCGGGCCCGAGCTGAATCGCGGATGATGCATGTAGGCCACCGTGCACCGTCCGGAATGCGCGTCGAGATCCTTGCGAATCCAGACGTCCTGCGCTGAGCCCGAGTCGATCGCGATGGCGGTGTTCAGTGCGAGCACATGCCAGCTGCCAAGATCGTAGCTGTAGTAGCCGAGCGACCGTGGTCCGGCGCGATCGCCGAAGTAGTCGAAGTAGCGGTCGGGCCCACCGTCGCTGTAGTCGTGGTTCCCCGGTGCGGGCCGCGTGCGCGCGCGATGACGTCCCCACGTCGTCTCGTAGCACGTCAGGAGCGGATTCGGATTCTTCTTCGTCGCGTAGCCGACATCGCCGGCAACGAATACGGTTCCGCGGATGGAGTCGAGCAGCTGCGCCGTGAAGTACGCGCCGTCAGTCCGGCAGTCCGCGACGTCGCCCGCGCCGACGAGCACGGGCACGCTGTCGCGCGCCAACTGCGTGGTGTCGGCGCGATCACGGACGCGCGCGCAACCGAGGGCGACGAGGCAAAGCGCCGCAGCGACCCGCGTGCGCATCCTCATGCGGGCGGCAGGCCCCACGCTGCCATGAGCCGCGCATACTCGTCAGCTGGGAGCTGCACCAGCGCGGGACGTCGCCCGCGGTCGAGCCATCGCATCAGCGACTCCAGCGCGCCGGCGTCGAGCGCAGTGCAGCCTGCGGTCGTCGACGACGGACCACCCCAGATGTGCAGGAAGATGCACGATCCTCGGCCCTTCGTCGGCGGCGTCGCGTTGTAGCCGACGATGACGCCAAGGCGGTACACGGAGATCTGCCGCATGTGCTCCGCGCTATTCCAGTCCACCTTCGGAACGACGGCGCGATCGACGACGGTGTTGTAGTACGCCGACGCCTCGTCATCCACGCAGTCGCTGCCCGGCTGCAGTGCCGCATAGGGCAGTCGCAGCCACGAGAGCTCGCCCTTCGGCGCGAAGCCGAACGCGGTGTCGAGCGGAAAGAGTCCCGCCGGCGAGCGTCCGTCGCCCTCGTGCTTGATTGGCTGCCCGACGGACGACGCGAGCGCCTCGTCACCCCAGGCGAGCCCGGTGCGCCCGATGACCACGGGAATCGCCGCCGCCACGGGGCGCCACGGGGCTCGTGCATCGTCGCGCTCGAACTGCCGAAGGGTGCCCGTCGTCGCGTTCCAGTTCGGCGTCGTGACGACGACCAGCTGCCGCGACGCGGCCAGCGGCGACACAGGTGCGGACACCGCGACGGGAACGGTCACGGGCACCGCGCGTGAGCAGGCCGAGAGAGCGAGCAGGAGTATCAGGCGAATTCGCATCCGCAACGCTAACTCACGCGCCCGGCATGCGTGTAGACCGTCACGCGTCCATCTCTCGCGAAACCGGCCAGGGTCAGCCCCGATTCGTCGGCGACGCGGACCGCCAGGCCAGTCGGAGCGGAGACCGTGGCGAGCAGCGCCGCCCCGAAGATCGCCACCTTCTGGACGAGCTCGAAGCTGCCTCGGCTCGTCAAGACGATGAATCCGGTCGAGGGATCGATGGCAGCGCGGACGAGTGCGCCGATCAACTTGTCCAGCGCGTTGTGCCGGCCCACGTCTTCGCGGACGTCGAGTACCTCGCCGTCGGTCGACGCCCAACCCGCGGCGTGCACGGCACCGGTGGCGTCGTTGAGCGGCTGTCGGTCGGACAGCTCGCGCACGGCCCGCGCGATGGCTCGCGCGTCGAATTGTGAGTCTGCGGTCACGTGTGGCAGGTCGCGCATCACGTCGCGTACATCGTCCGTTCCGCAGATGCCGCAACCGGTGCGACCAGTCAGCCGACGCTGGCGAGCACCGCTAGCGACCTCGGCAGACGTCTCCATCTGCAGCTCGATGCCGCCGCTGTACCGTACGACAGAGATCTGCGACAGCATGCTCGCGTGTCCGATGACGCCCTCCGTGAGCGAGAATCCGACGGCGAAGTCCTCGAGATCGGCGGGGGTCGCCATCATCACGGCGTGCGACACGCCGTTGTACGCGAACGTAATTGGGGTCTCCTCCGCCAACGTTTCGTGAACCGTCGCGGACGCCCCGTGCTCGAGCCGAACGCCCGTCGCGGAGACCGTGGGCGAGATCAGTCCAGGTAGTCGCATGAACAACGATTACGATTGCCGAGCCCGTACGCAACGTCGTGGACCCCAATCTGCATCTGGAAGGCGCCAGTACGCCCTGTCGCTCGCTGCTCCGCGGTGGGGAGTCGGGCACTGAGATCGGACAGACTACTGGAGCAGGGAACGCGTGCGGTTACCACGTGGCTTGCGGCGCGAGTCGACAAGCCTCAGCGACATGCGGGCGACGGACGCCCCGAGCGAAGTCATTGTTGGTGAGCTGTACGGTACGGATCGTCTTGCACGGCACGGCCGCCATCTCGCTCGCCGACAAAAGATCGTCGATGCGCCCCGCAGCCGGCGCCCGCGCGGCAAGGGTCCGCTGCTCACGCGCCTCGCCGCCACGGAGCGCGTGCTGCGCAGCGCGCACGCCATGCTCAGTCGTGCCGCGTCCGATGGCGTTGCCGTCAGTCCTGCCGGTGAATGGCTGCTCGACAACTTCTACGTCGTCATCGAACAGGTGCGCGAGGTGCGCGCCACACTGCCCACGGCCTACTACCATGAGCTGCCGAAGCTCGAGGGCCCTGGTGTCCTGGCAGGCTATCCGCGCGTCTACGAGCTCGCCGTCGAGCTCATCACGCACACCGACGGCCGACTCGATCCCGCGCTCCTCGAGCTGATCGTCCGCGAGTATCAGCGCATCGCGCCGCTGACGATGGGCGAGCTGTGGGCCATGCCCGCCATGCTGCGCATGGGCTACCTCGAGAACGTACGGCACATGTCGCTCCGTGCCGCTGCCGACGCCGCCGACACGCAGGAGGCCGACCGCTGGGTCACACGCCTCCTCGCCGCCGAGGATGCGGGTCCGGCCAATCTCAGCCGGGTGCTCGACGACCTCGTGCACCATCCGCCACCGCTCACACCGGCGTTCCTCACGCGCTTCCTGCAACAGATTCGCAGCCGGCGCGCCGACTTCACGCCGTTGATGTGGCTCGAGCAGTGGATCGCCGACGAAGTGATGAGCGTCGAGGAGGCGGTGCAGCGCTCCACGCAGCACCTCGCACTCACGCAGCTCGTGATGTCGAACAGCATCGCGAGCCTTCGTGCCGTCGGCAGCATCGACTGGTCGGAGTTCGTCGAGTCCGCGAGCGCGACGGAATCGGAGCTTCGGCGCGATCCCAGTGGCGTCTACGCGTCGATGACCTTCCAGACACGCGACCGCTACCGGCACGTCATCGAGCATCTCTCACGCAAGACGGACGTTCCAGAGCACGACGTCGCGACCGCGGCCATCGGCGCGGCGGCGTCCGCCGAAAAGAATCTCGGACGCAGCTCGCGTGCGGCCCACGTCGGCTACTATCTCATCGACGACGGTCGTCGTGAGCTCGAGAAGTCGCTGTCCTATCGGCCGGGCATTCGCGAGCGATTGTATCGCGCTGCGAAGAGCGGGCCGAGTCGCTTCTACTTCACCGCCCTCGGCCTCGCTGTCGCCGGTGCGCTGTCGCTGCTCCTCCAGCCGCTCGAGGGTGTCGCCGTTGGATTCGGCGTCATCGCGGCCCTGTTGCTCGCGCTGACGCCGGCGACCGATGCGGCCGTCGCCGTCGTGAACCAACTCGTCACGCTGTTGCTGCCACCGGACCGTCTGCCGCGCATGTCGTACAAGAACGGCGTGCCGAACGACCATCGCGGCGTCGTCGTCGTGCCGATCCTCATCGGCAGTGTCGAGGCGGTCGATGAGGCGCTCGATCATCTCGAGGCGCAGTACCTCGCCAATCGCGATCCGGAAATTCGCTTCGCGCTGCTGAGCGACTTCGTCGACGCGGACGCCGAGCATCTACCCGCGGACGACGAGATCATCGCCGCAGCCATTGCCGGTGTCCACGCGCTCAACGCGTCGTACGCGCCCGCATCCGCTGAGCGGGACAATGCCGGGCCGCCGTTCTACCTCTTCCATCGCCAGCGCGTCTGGAACGAGGTCGACGGCATCTGGATGGGGTGGGAGCGCAAGCGCGGCAAGCTCGTGCAATTCAACTCGTTCATCCTCGAGCGCGACAAGTCTGCATTCCGCTGGACAGCGGGCGAGACAGCGTGGCTGCACGGCGTGCGCTACGTCGTCACGCTCGACTCGGACACCGTGCTCCCGCGCGATGCCGCCGTCGCGCTCATCGGCACGATGTCGCATCCGCTCAACCGCGCCGTCTTCGACGTGCAGGCCGGCCGCGTCGTGAAGGGCTACGGCATCCTGCAGCCGCGCGTCAGCGTCTCGCTCGCCAGCGCGAACGGTTCGCGCTACTCGGCGATCTTCGCGGGACATCCCGGCGTCGATCCATACACGACCGCCGTCTCGGACGTGTACCAGGACCTCTTCGGTGAAGGGACGTTCACCGGCAAGGGGATCTACGAGGTCGCCGTGTTCGAGCGTGCGATCACCGGACGCTTCCCCGAGAATGCACTGCTGAGTCACGACCTCATCGAAGGGGCATTCGCGCGGGCGGGTCTCGTCACCGACATCGAGGTCTTCGACGACTATCCCACACGCTACCTCACCGCCACGCGTCGTCAACATCGCTGGATTCGCGGCGACTGGCAGCTCGCGCCCTGGCTGCGCAGCGAGGTGCCCGGCGAGGAAGGCCCGACGATCAACCCGCTGACGTCGATTTCGCGCTGGAAGATCCTCGACAACATGCGCCGCAGCCTCTCGCCGATCGCGCTCTTCGCGTGGATCGTCGCCGGCTGGACCGCATTGCCCGATCCAGGCATCGGCTGGGCGATGGTCGCACTCGCCGCGATGGCCGCACCGTGGGGCATCCCATTCGTCCTCTCGTTGCTGCGCCCGCCACGCAATGAATCGTGGGGCCCGTATTACGCCGCGCTGTTGCGCGACGCATCGATCTCCGCGCGGCAATTCCACGTTGCCGTCGTGATGCTGCCGCATCAAGCGCTCGTCAATGCCGACGCCATCGCGCGAACGCTGTATCGCGTGTTCTCCTCGCACCGCCACATGCTCGAGTGGCAGACCGCATCGCAGGTGGAGCAGTCGAGCACGGGTGGCCGCAGCATCCTCTGGGGTCGCATGTGGCCAGCCGTCGCCATGGCAGCCAGCGTGCTCGCCGTGATGTGGGCCAGCTCCCTCGCCCGCCACGATGACGTCGGCAGCATCGTGCTGCTCACGCTCCTCACGCTGTCGTGGGTCTCGGCGCCGGAGTTCGCGCACCACATCAGCAAGCCGATCGTCCGCGCCGATCTCGAGCTCAAGGCCGCCGAACGCGACGCGGCGCTCCGCCTCGCGCGGCTCCATTGGAAATACATGGAGTCGTTCGCCGGTCCGTCGACCCACTGGCTCATCCCCGACAACTTTCAGGAGACGCCGAAGCCCGTCCTCGCGTCGCGCACGTCGCCGACGAACATTGGCCTTCAGCTGCTCTCCACCGTCACCGCGCACGACCTCGGCTTCATCTCCGCCGAGTCGATGCTCGAGCGTCTCGAGAATGCGCTGGATTCGGTGGAGCGGATGACCAAGGTGCACGGTCACCTGATGAACTGGTACGACCTCGCGGACCTCCGCGTGCTCGATCCGGCGTATGTGTCCGCCGTCGACTCGGGGAATCTTGCGGGGCACCTCATCGCGCTCGCTGCCGCCTGTGACTTCAAGGTGGAGGACCAGAGCGCCGAGCCGGATCGGCTGCAGGCGGTGGCGCGCCGCGCGCGCGCGATCGTGATGGCGATGGATTTCACGCTGTTCTACGACGAGCAGCGGCGTCTCTTTTCCATCGGCTACGACGCGCGCACCGGACGGCTCGACGCCAGCACGTACGATCTGCTCGCGTCGGAAGCCCGCCTCGCCAGCTTCATTGCCGTCGCGAAGAACGACGTCTCCGCTGAGCACTGGTTCCATCTCGGACGGTCGCTCACGGCGACGGAGAGCGGGACGGCGCTGGTGTCGTGGAGCGGCAGCATGTTCGAGTACCTGATGCCGGTGCTCGTGATGCCGTCGCGTCCCTTCTCCCTGCTCGACCAGACGCATCGCGCTGCGGTGCGGCGCCACATCGCCTATGCGAAGTCGCGTGGTGTCCCGTGGGGGATCTCCGAGTCGGCGTACAATCTCCGCGACCGTCACGAGACGTATCAGTACAAGGCGTTCGGTGTGCCCGACCTCGCGCTCAAGCGCGGGCTCGGCAGTGAGCTCGTCATTGCGCCGTACGCCAGCGCGCTGGCGCTTGCGTTGGAACCACATGAAGCGCTGCGCAACATGGCGACGCTCGAGCGCATGGGCGCGCTCGGCACGTTCGGCTTCTACGATTCGCTCGACTACACGCGCCCGGAATCCGACGCCGGTCCGGCCATTGTACGTACGTTCATGGCGCATCACGTCGGCATGACGCTCGTCGCCCTCGGCAACGCGCTCGATCTCGAGCGGGGCCAGGGCATCTGGCAGCGTCGCTTCCTGCGCGACGCGTCCGTGCGCGCCGCGGCGCTGCTGCTCGACGAGCGCGTCCCCCGTCGCTACACCACGCGCCAGGCGCAGTCCGACGCGCCCACCGATCCGCTCGTGCGCGCGCCGCGCCCGCGCACCGTCGAGCGCGAGTTCGATACGCCCGATACGACGGAGCCGCGCGTCGGCCTGCTCGGCAGCCAGTCGTACTGCGTGCTGCTCACGAACGCCGGCGGCGGCTACAGTCGGTCGACGGAGATGGACGTCTTCCGCTGGCGTGCCGATACGACGCGCGACGCAACGGGCCACTTCATTTATCTGCGCGACGTCTCGTCGGGCGAAGTGTGGTCTGCGGCGCACCAGCCCATCCGCGCGAAGCCGTCGATGTACCAGGTGTCGTTTGCGCCGGACCGCGTGGTCTTCTCCCGCACCGACCATGGCATCGACACGAACACCGAGATCGTCGTCGTGCCGCGCGAACGCACCGAGATTCGCCGCATCACGCTCACCAACCGCTCGCGCGTCGAGCGCGAGGTCGAGCTCACGAGCTACGGCGAAGTCGTCCTCACCTCCGCCGGCGCCGATCGTGCGCATCCCGCCTTCCAGAATCTCTTCGTCGAAACGGAGTGGCTGCCCGCGCAGTGCGCCGTACTGGCGAGCCGACGACCGCGCGCGTCCAACGAACATCGGCCCTGGTGCGCACATGTCGTCGCCACGGGCCATGAATCCGTCTCGGCCGTATCGTGCGAGACGGACCGCGCACAGTTCATCGGACGCGGACGCACCGTGCAGACGCCGGTCGCACTCGATCGCGCCGGCCCGCTCTCGAACACCGCCGGCGCGGTGCTCGATCCGATCATGGCGTTGCGCGCCCGCGTTCGACTCGAGGCGGGGCGATCGGCCACCATTGCCTTCACCACGGTCGTCACCGACACGCGCGACGAAGCGCTCATCGCCGCCGATCGGCATCGCGATCTCGGTGCCGCCGAGCGTGCGCTCGCACTATCGTGGACCGTTGCGCAGATCGAGTTGCGCGACCTCGACGTCTCGCCCGAAGCCGCCGCGCTCTACCAGGAGCTCGCCGGCTCACTCATCTATCCCCGCGAAGCGCTCCGCGTCTCGCAGGGCGAACGCGCGGCGAATCGCGCCGGTCAATCGGCGCTCTGGGCACACGGCATTTCCGGCGACTGGCCCATCGTGCTCGCCACCATCCGCGCCGAGGTCGGCTTGCCGAGCGTGCGCCAGCTGCTCGTCGCGCACAACTATTGGCGTACCAAGGGCGTGAAGGCGGACCTCATCATCCTGAACGCAAAGGAGCCGTCGTACATCCAGGAACTTCAGGATCAGCTCACCGCGATGGTCGTTTCCTCGAGTGAAGGAGGAATGCTCGAGGTGCCGGCGGGTGTCTACATACGCCGCACCGATGTGCTCCCGGAGGCAGACGTCGCACTGCTGCGATCCATTGCAAGTATTCACGTAGTGTGCGATGGCGTGGGATTGGGGGAAGTCGTCGCAGCCACGGTGCGCAGCGAAGGCGAAGCGGTGCCAACGCGGGTCGCTCCCGTGCTTCAGGTGAGGGACG
>JBDSML010000248.1:0-3950 GCA_039915865.1 Gemmatimonadaceae bacterium
GGATCAAGCAGGCGCGCGACCTCTGCGTCTCGCTCGGCATTGCGATGACGCTGGAGGACAGTTGGGGCGGCGACATCATCACCGCGGCCATCGCGCATCTGGCGCACAGCACGCCGCCGGAATTCCAGTTCACGGCGACGGACTTCAACAGCTACGTCACGGTGTCCATCGCCGACGGCGCGCCGCAGCGCGTGAACGGTCGCATGGCGGCACCGGAGACGCCGGGGCTCGGAGTGACGCCGAAGATGGACGTGCTTGGCGATCCAGTGGGGCGGTACTGATGCCACGGTCCACGAGTTTCCTGCGGACAGTGGTGATCCTGGCGCTTGCACAACCGCTGGCCGTGCGCGTGATGCACGCACAATCGGCGGCAACACTCAATCCGACGGCCGCGCTGCTCGTTGAACTCATTCGCGTCAACACGAGCAATCCGCCTGGGAACGAAGGTCAGCTCGACGACGTCCTCGCCCCAAAGTTCAAGGCGCTCGGCTTCGAGGTAGACATCTTCCCGACACCGCAGCCCGGGAAGTCGCACTTCATTGCCCGGCTGCGCGGCGATGGATCGAAGAAGCCATTGCTCCTCGCGGCGCACGCCGATGTCGTCGGCGTCGAACGTGAGAAGTGGAGCGTCGAGCCGTTCGCGGGCGTCGTGAAGGACGGCAGTGTCTACGGCCGCGGGGCGATTGATTTCAAGGGCGGGATGGCGGTGTTCGCTCGCGCCGCAATGATGTTGGCCGAACAGAAGATCCCGTTGGCGCGCGATGTCATCTTCATGGCTGAAGCCGACGAAGAAGGTGCTCCGTTCAACACGGCCTGGCTGGCGAAGGAACACTTCGCAAAAATGGATGCCGAGTTTGCGCTCAACGAGGGCGGCTGGATCATCAAGGACGACAAGGGCAAGACGCAGTACGTCAGCATATCCACTGCAGATAAATCGTCGCTGCAGATTGTACTGACGGCGCGCGGCACGTCGACGCATTCCTCGATGCCACGCCCCGACAATGCCATCTTCACGCTGAACCGGGCGATGGTGAAGATTGCCGACTACGAAACCGCCGTGCAGCTCACGCCGAGCACACGGCAGTTCTTCTCCACGCTCGCCGATGTCAGCGCCCCACCACTGTCCCGCGCGTTCCGCGATCTCGTAGGCGGTACGCCAGCGCAGGTACGCGCCGCGGACAAGATGATCAGCAAGGATCCGCTGCTGCACGCGATCATGCGCAATACATTCGCACCCGTGCTCATGACTGCCGGCTTTCGTTCCAACGTCATTCCCGGTTCGGCGGAAGCGACCATCAACGTACGTACCATTCCCGGCACGACAGCAGCAGCCATCGTCGCCGAACTCACCAGGGTGGTGAATGATCCACGCGTCGAGATCAAAGCGGCAGCGCCTGTCGCGGCGCGGGCTGGCACTGCCGCTGCATCCATGCCGATGATGATGGAGTCACCCACGAACACCGAGCTGTACAGGGCGCTGGAACGCGAAGCCAAGGCAGCGTACCCCGGTGCGCGAGTGACTCCGTACCTCTTCCAGGCCGGCACGGACGCCGGTGCATGGCGCAGCCGTGGTATCCCGGTGTACGGGATCTATCCGTACGCCATCACGGCCGACGAGCTCACCCGGATGCACGGCAACGATGAACGCGTGAGCATCGCTGCGTTGCAGGAAGGCACCGACATGATTTTCCGCACACTCGTCAGCGTCGCTGGCAAGCACTAGCTCACGGTGATGTCGTCCTAACGATCTGCCGCGATCACCGCGTTGAGTAGCACATCAGCGCCGTTGGTGACGTCCCTGGCGCGCGTGAGCTCCCTCGGCGAGTGACTGATGCCGCCGATGCTCGGTACGAAGATCATGCCGATCGGGGCGACGCGCGCGATCTCCTGCGCATCGTGGCCCGCACCACTCGGCATGCGCTGCCGCGTGAGTCCGAGTGCCACCGCACTCGCGTCGATCCATCCCATCACCTGTGCATTGGAGAGCGCGGGCTCGCTGTCGACGAGCCGCTTGAAGGTGAAGGTCGTTCCCGTTGCCGCCCCGATCTCCTTGCCGAGGCGCGCGAATCGCTCGGTGAAGTGCACGAGCTTCTCGGTGTCGAGGTCGCGCAGGTCCACCGTGAGCACCACCTGTGCGGGGATGACGTTGGTGGTATTTGGTGACACCACCACGCGCCCTACCGTGGCCACCTGACGACCGGGCTCACTGCGAACCGCATCGTTCACCGCGACGGTGAACTTTGCCGCCGCGAGCATGGCGTCCTGACGCCGATCCATGGGTGTGGTGCCGGCATGATTCGCGAATCCCGCGATCGTGATTTCGAACCAGCGAAGTCCGACGATGCCCTCCACCACGCCGATCTGTACTCCGGCCTGCTCGAGCAACCCACCCTGCTCGATGTGAAGCTCCATGTAGCACGCAACGTCACCGCGCTTGACCACCGCGCTCGCGAGCTTCGAGACGTCGCCGCCCACCAAGGCGATTCCTTCGCGAATCGTCTTGCCGGAGCGCGCCACCTTGTCGAGATCCGCGTCGGTGAGTGCCCCGATGGCGAGCTTGCTGCCGATCGTGCCCCCTTCCTCGTTCTGCCAGATGACGACGTCGAGCGGATGCCGCAGGCGCACGTTGTTGTCGCGCATCGAGCGCGCGACTTCGAGCGCCGAGAATGATCCGACGGGGCCGTCGTAGTTGCCGCCGTCGGTGACGGAGTCAACGTGCGATCCGATCATGATGGGTTTGAGCGACGGATCACTCCCGTCGATGCGTCCGTGCATGTTGCCGGCTGCATCGATACGGGGCGCAAGGCCGGCCTGCCGGAAGACGTCCAGCACATAGGAACGACCGGCGAGGTCCGCGTCCGAATACGCGACGCGGTTGATGCCGCCAGCGGTGCGTCCGATGCGATCGAAGCCGGCGAGCCAGCCGTTGAGCCGGTCCCCATTCACATGGAGCGGTGCGCCCGTACGATCCAGGCGAAGCAGCGGGAGTGCGGCGAGTGCTGCCGACTGCTTGAGAAACTCGCGACGTTGCATCACGTGAAGGTAGCTGCATTGTGAGGGCGGACGTGAACGTAGCACCTGGAGAGAACCGCTGTGGACTCAGCGCGTCGGCAGCGCAAACGCGACGAGCTCCGCGCTGTTCCCAGCGCCGGTCGCGATCACCACATACTGGCGGCCCGCGCGACTGCGATACGTCATCGGGACCGCGTACCCATCACGCCCGAGCGGCGCTGACCATAACGTCTCGCCGCTCAGCTTGTCGAGCGCGTAGAGCGTCGAGCCGCCCCCCGTTGCGAAGAGTAATCCACCCTTCGTGACGATTGGACCGGGCGCGCCCGCCACACCGAGGAGAGGAGGGAGCGTCACGCCGCGCAGTGCGGGCATGTGGCGAATCTCCGGCGTGTCGCCAAACGGAATCTCCCACTTCGTGGTTCCCGTGTTGAGATCGATCGCTACCATCGTCCCATAGGGTGGCTTGTTGAGCGGGATGCTCGAGCGTCGTCCACCAGAGGAATCGAGTGCCACGCTGACGCTCGAATTCACGAGATCAGCCGTGTAACCAACGTCGATGGTGTCGCTCCGCGCCTCCGTTTGGAAGATGCGGTACATCGCCGGACTGTTGGTCGTCTTGATATAGATCGTTGCCGTTGCGGGATCGAACGCACCGCCGCCCCAGCCGGCTCCACCAATCGCACCGGGCATGATGATGGTGCCGCGAAGCGAAGGGGGCGTGAACAGTGGCCCGAATGTGTACCGGTGCAGTACCTCGAGCGCGCGTCGCCTGATGTCTGGCGTGAAGTCCACCACCGTCTCGTCGCTGAAGCCCTGAACCGAAAAGGGCGCAGGTTTCGTCGGCATCGGCTGCGTGGGTGATGTCCGTTCACCCGGGACATCGCTCTGCGGAACAGGGCGCTCGACGATTGGCCACACCGGCTTGCCGGTGACGCGAT
>JBDSML010000255.1:0-5320 GCA_039915865.1 Gemmatimonadaceae bacterium
GCAGCTCGTGGACTCGACGGACGGCGCAATCATCGTCGGCGATACGGTGCCGGCGGACATTCCTGTCGCACAGACGCTCGCGTGGCTGCGTCCCAAGCGCAGTGGGCAGACCACGATTGCTGGTGCGGCGCCGCTCGCCGTGGTGCAGACGCCGCGTCCGATGCCGCCTCGCGACAGGAGCCGCATCGCGGCGGGCATCGCTGGGCTCTTGATCACCCTCGCGATGGTCGGCGCGGGAATCTGGTTCGCGCAACGGCCCTTCGCGAAGGACCATGCGCCGACGAAGGCAGCGACGACGCCGGCGAACAGCGCGGCTGCAACTGCGGGCACGCTGACGGCCGACAGCATGGCGAAGGTGTATGCCGACAGCGTTCGCGCCGACAGCATCGCCAACGCGAGTGTGGCGGCCACGCCACCGGATACACTGGGCCTGCTCACTCCGACCAATCCGTCGGACTCGGCGCGTGCGTCGGCGTGGGCCGTCCGACTCGAGCAGACGAACACCAAGTCGGGCGCTATCTTGGATCTGCGCGGACGGTACGAGACAGTGCCCGCCGGAACTTATGGCTACGACTTGCGGACGCAGTTCTACCTGCTCGTCGCCGGCGCGTATCCGACGCGCGTGGGTGCGGAGTCGCTGCTCGTGCAACTGCGCAATCACAAGGTTCTTGGCCCGGACAAGGGGAATGTCGCCTCCTTGCCTTTCGCCTTCATGGTGCAGCCGGACGTCCCCGCAGCGGACGTCGCGTCGCGCCTCGCACGCTTTGCGGCGCGCGGACAGCCGGTCTATGCGTTGCGCCAGACGAATGGCACGGCGCACCTGTACTTCGGTGCCTACGAGAGCGCGCAGCAGGCGGCGCTCGCGATACCGACGGTGCGTGAGGCCGGATTGACGCCGACGCTCGTATATCGAATCGGGAGAGTGTTCTAGTGCGGTTGACCAAGCTCGAGCTCCATGGTTTCAAGTCGTTCGCCGATGCCACCCAGCTCGTGTTCGAGCCCGGCGTCACGGCAATCGTGGGTCCGAATGGCTGCGGCAAATCCAACGTCTCCGACGCCGTGCGCTGGGTGCTCGGCGAACAGCGCGCGCGACTCATGCGCGGCGCCAAGATGGACGAAGTCATCTTCCAGGGATCATCGGCGCGTCGCGCGGTGAACGTCGCCGAGGTGTCATTACACTTCTCGAACGACGAAGGCCTGTTGCCGGTGCCGTTCAAGGAGGTCGTGATCACGCGCCGGTTGTCGCGCTCGGGTGACAGCGACTACTTCCTGAATCGCACGCCGTGCCGCCTGCGCGACATCTCCGACATGTTGCGCGGCACGGGACTCGGCGGCGGCACCGGCGTGGTGATCGAGAGCAAGATGATCGACGCCCTGCTCTCGGATCGCCCCGATGAGCGCCGCGAGCTGTTCGAGGAGGCAGCCGGCGTCGGTTTGTATCGCGATCGCCGCCGTACCACGGAGCGCCGCCTCGAGGAGACGACGGGCGACCTGCAGCGGCTGGACGACCTGATCAACGAAGTCTCAGGTCAGGTGAGAAGCCTGGCGCGCCAGCGCCGTCGCGCCGAGCGACATACCGAGATCATGACGCGCCGCTTCACCGTCGAGCTCTCGCTCGCGTCGCGCTCCATGCTCGCGTGGCGCGAAGAGCTCGAGCGGCTCGAGCTGCGCGTCGTCGAGCTGCGCGAGCAGCTGCCCGCGGCGGAAGCACTCATGGCCGAGTCCGAGCTCGCGCGCGAAACGGCGCACGGCGCGCGCGCCGCCGCTGAAGCACAGCGCAACGAGCTGTCGCGTCTCGTGAGTGGGCAGCGTGAGCAGGTCGTTCGCATTCGCGGCGAGATGGCGGTGGCCGAAGAGCGCCAGCGCAACGCGACGTCGCGACGCCAGCGCGCCGAGGCGGAAGCGACGGCAGGCGAGCAGAGCGGAACGCAGATCGCCGCCGAGCAGGAGTCGGCAGCAGCGGAGCGTGCGCGTGTCGAGACGGAGCTCAGGCAGGCAGACGCCGAGCTGGCGCAGCACCAGGAGGCGGAGAACGAGGTTCGTCGCATGGTCGCGGATGCACGTGCCGCTGTCGAGCGCGGCGAGCGTCACCTGCGCGAGTTGCAGGACAAGGCGCGTCGCGTCGAGCATGAGCGGGAGCGCGCATTGCGCGAGCTCGATGAAGTGACGCAGCGGAGCGATGCACTCGCGTTGGAGCGTGCACAGCTCGACGACGCGCTGGCGATTTCGTTGACCGGGCTCGAAGCCTCACAGGCCGACGTCGACACCGCGCAGGAAATGGCGAGCGTCACAGCGAACGAATTGGAAGCTGCGCGCGCCAACGACCGCAGCGCGCGCGAAGCCGAGTCGCTCGCGCGCGCGGAGCTGTTCCGCGCTGACGAAGCGCTGACGACACTGCAGGGACGCGTGAACGCGCTCGAGCAGCTCGAGCGCGATCGCGTGGGTCTCGCGCCCGCCGCATCGCGGCTGTTGCGAGAGAAGGAGCAGTTCGGCGAGGGCGCGGTGCTTGGCCCGCTCTCCGACTTCATCGGGGCAGACCAGAGCTCGGCGCTGCTCGTCGAGAAGTTCCTCGGCAACTCGGTGCACGCGGTGCTCGTCCGCGACACGGATGTTTGCGACGCCGTGCGCGCGTGGCACTCCACGGCGAACCCCGGTCCGCTGCTGCTCCTCCCCGCCAACGCGATGACGGAAGAGGCGGCTGGCGAGCCGCTGCCCGATGCGTTGGCGCATCTCGTGAATGCCGCCGCTCCGGCTCGTGCGTGGATCCGCAACCTGCTTGGCCACGTGCACTCGGTGGACGACGGCGCCGCGTTCGTCGACGCACGCGGCGCGGTGTGGCTCCCGGGCAGCACCGCCGGCCCCGGACCGCTCCGGCGCCGCGCCGAATTGGCGAAGCTGCGCACGGAACTCGCGGCACTCGAGCAGACGCGCAACGAAGCGTCGCAGGCGGCTGACGCCATGCGCGAAGCGCTCACGCTGAGCGAGCGTCGCGTCGTCGAAGCCGCCGAGACGTCCTCCGTCGCGCAGCAACAGGCGCGCGCCGCCGCCGAGCAGCATGCCGAGAACGGCCGCAAGGTCGCGCGCGCGACGAAGGAAGCACAGGATGCCGCCGCATTGAGCGAGCGTCTCGACGCTCGCCGCGCCGAGCTCGCGGAGCGCGGTGGCGCGTTGGATGTCGACGCGGCGTCGCTTGCCGAGGAGGCACAGGCGCACGAGCAGACGATCGTCGATGCGCGCACGCGTGCAAGCGAGATCGAGCACCAGCAGGAAGAGGCGCGCGAGCTGCGGACCAAGTGGCAGGTCGAGCAGGCGCAGGCACGCGCGCGTGTGCAGATGGCCGTCGATCGTGAACGTCGTCTCGCGCAGGAAGTCGCCAACGCGACACAGCGGCTCGGCCAGTTGCGCGAGGAGTTGAGTGAGCTCGCCAAGTCCGACAGCGCACTCGCCGAGCAGATGGCGGTGTGGATGATGGACCTGGAGACGCGCGAAGCGACGCTCACCGACGGCGAGACGAGCCTCTCCGATGCGGAAGCGGCGGTGCGCATGGCCGACGAGACGCTCAGCGCAACGGAAGCGGCGCTGAGTGAAGTACGTCGCCGGTCGATTGGTGTGAGCGATGAGCTGCATCACGCCGAGCTGCGTGTCGCCGAGCTGTCCGGGCGGCGCACGGCAATTCGCGAGCGGCTGGAGACGGAGTGGAAGCGCCCGCTCGAGGAGATGATTGCCGAGGTTCCGGCAGTGGACATCGACGACGAGACACTGCGTGCCGAAGCCGACGACCTGCGGAAGCAGCTCGAGCAGCTCGGACCCGTGAATGCACTGGCCATCGAGGAGCACGACGAGACGGTAAAGCGGCATGAGTTCCTCGTCACGCAGCGCACCGACCTGTTCGACGCCCGTGCATCGCTGCTGCAGGCCATCAAGGAGATCGACGCCACGGCGCGCGAGCTGTTCATGGCGACCTTCGAGCAGGTGCGCGTCAACTTCCGCGAGATCTTCATGTCGCTGTTCGGTGGCGGCGAGTGCGATCTCCGTCTCGAGAATCGTGACGCCCCGCTGGACTGCGACATCGAGATCCACGCGTCTCCGCGCGGCAAGAAGACGCAGCGCATCAACCTGTTGTCGAGCGGCGAGCGCGCACTCGTCGCGCTGTCGCTGCTGTTCGGCATCTTCCTCACCAAGCCGAGCCCCTTCTGTCTCCTCGACGAAGTGGACGCGCCGCTCGACGACGCGAACGTCGGCCGCTTCGTGAAGATGTTGAACCAGTTCAAGAGCCGGACACAGTTCATCGTCATCACGCACAACCCGCGTACGACGACGGAAGCCGGTGACGCCGTGTACGGTGTGACGATGCAGGAGCCTGGCGTCTCGTCGCTCGTCAGTGTGCGGATGCGCGGACCCTCCACCGAGGGAGTGAACGGTCACGGCGGGCCCGTCGCCGAGTCGTCCGCGGCGGAGGAAGCCGCAGCCGTCTCGTGAGGCCGGCGCGGCTCGTCGTGACGGCAGCGCTCGGCGCGCTGTCGCTCGTCGGTACGCCGCGTATCGCGCGCGCGCAGGGTCAGGTCGTCATCGACGCTCCGCGCGATGTGCCCTTTCCCGCCGCGCCGCTCATCACCGTGCGTACCGTGAACTACCCAGGCGACAATCCACGGATTCGCCTGCGATTGTTGCTGGACAACTCCGTCGGATTGGTGCTCTACGACTCCATCAAGGTCGGAATGGCGTCGACGTTCTCGATGATCAAGCTGCTGCCGGAGAATCGCGACATCTTCGCGGAAGCAGCGGTATTGGACTTCAGCGGACAACCCGTGCTCACCGTAACGCAGTTTCTCGGGCATACCGGCTCGCGCCTGCAATTGATCTCGCCGAGCGCGTTGTCCGGCGTGTCGTTCCGCACGCGACGTCCCACGTTCACGTGGCGTAGTGCGGCCGTGACTGCGCCGCCTGGCCCGTGGGTGTACGAGCTGTTCATCACCGAAGCGTCGACGAACGTCACGCGCACGTTCCCCGGCATCAGCGACACGATTTTCACCGTACCCATCGATCTCGAGGCAAGCGACCCGTATCGATGGAAAGTGGTCGCGCAGGTGGTGAACGGCCTCGCCGTGGACAGCGCCGTCGCGCTGGGAAACTCCACGTTCACGATCGAGCCGTCGGACGCCGTCGTGAAGACGCTGCTCTACCAGAATTTTCCGAACCCCTTTCCCGCGCCGTCGTCGCAGTCGACGTGCTTCTGGTTCGACCTCAAGACGCGCGGCAAGGTGGAGCTCACGATTCACGACCTCCGCGGCCACCGCGTACGCACGATGATTCCGGGACA
>JBDSML010000271.1:0-48766 GCA_039915865.1 Gemmatimonadaceae bacterium
GTGCTCCGCGGCTTCGAAGCGTGTCCTGCGTCGCCGCTGGCGACCCCGTGAGCTCCAATCGCAACTCACCGAGACTTACTTGAACGCGCTCAGCCCTGTCACCGCCTGACCCAGAATCAGCGAGTGCACGTCGTGTGTTCCTTCGTAGGTGTACACGCTCTCCAGATTCGCCATGTGACGCATCGCGCCGTACTCGGCCAGGATGCCGCTGCCGCCGAGAAGCCGGCGCGCCTCCCGGGCGATGTCCGTCGCGATGTTCACGTTGTTCCGCTTCGCGAGCGACACCTGCTGCGGAGTCATCGTGCCGAGGTCCTTCAACCGGCCGAGGTGGAGCGAGACGAGTTGCGCCTTCACGATTTCGGTGAGCATGTCGGCCAGGCGGACCTGCTGGATCTGGAAGCCGCCGATCGGACGGTCGAACATCACGCGGCTCTGCGAATACGCCAGCGCTTCCTCGAAGCACGCCATCGCCGCGCCCAGCGCGCCCCACGAGATGCCATAGCGCGCCTGCGTCAGGCACATGAGGGGGCTTTTCAAGCCACCTGATTTCGGCAGCAGCGCGGTCGCCGGAAGGTGGACGTCCTGGAACACGAGCTCACTCGTATCCGACGCACGCAGCGACAGCTTGCCTTTCTGGTCCTTCGCCTTGAAGCCTTCCGTGTCCGTCGGGACGATGAAGCCGCGGATGGACTTGTCGCTCGGGTCGCCATTGGTCTTCGCCCATACGACGCAGAGGTGCGCGGTGGACCCATTGGTGATCCACATCTTCGAGCCGTTGAGGATCCACGACCCGTCCCCCTGTTCCTTCGCCATCGTCACCATGCCGCTCGGATTCGAACCGTAGTCCGGCTCCGTGAGCCCGAAGCATCCGATGATCTCACCGGTCGCCATCTTCGGCAGGTACTGCTGCTTCTGCTCTTCCGACCCGAACGCATAGATCGGATACATCGCGAGCGCGCCCTGCACGCTGGCGAACGAGCGCACGCCGGAGTCGCCGCGCTCGAGCTCCTGCATGATGAGGCCATACTGCACGTTGTTCAGCCCCGCGCAGCCGTATTCCTCCGGCAGGTTGGCGCCGAACACGCCGAGCTCGCCCATCTCGGGGATGAGCTCCTTGGGAAAGCGGCCTTCGACATAGGCGGCGCCGATGATCGGAAGGACGCGCTCGTCCACGAAGCGGCGCACACTGTCACGCACCGCGCGCTCGTCTTCGGAGAGGACGCTGTCGATGTTATAGAAGTCGAGCATGGATTGGATTGGTGGAGTTGACGCGCAGGTGGGAAAGCTAACGCCCTACCCCTCGCGCGCAGCGAGCCTGCCCAAAGTCTGCGAACCGGCTGCACGTCCCGGCCGAGTGGCAAGGACGCGACGCGCATACGGCGCAATGCCGACTTCCCGACACTTCGCGCGGAAGGTGGAACCGTGATCGATGGACCGGCCCGTCTCGTCCTGCCATTGATGCACCATCTCGTGCAGCAGCGTATGCAGCGCCTCTGGCCAGCCATGCCGCCGGATGTGCGTGTGGCTGATCGCAATCTCCGCGACGTCGCCGCCGGCGATGGCAGCCGAGTAGTGGCCGAGCCGGCTCTTCATGCGGCGAGACACGCGCATCGCGACGGGCTTGAGGCGGCCGTGAAAATGCCGGACGTTGTAGCGCGCATGCCACTCGGTGAGCTGCTCGACCATCCCTCCGTCATCGCTGTGCGTGCGCACGCGACGCATCGTCGGCGCCCTGGTGACGATGGGATGCGTGACGATGATGCGCTGCGCCGCGCGACGATCGGCACGCGTGCGTCCTTCGACGAACGAGACGATGGCGCGCAGCACGGGATCCGGCGCCGCGAGGTATCCCTCGTGCACGCGCATCACGCCGCCACCAAAGCTCACCATCACGTTGCGGTTGCGCGTGAGCTGCACGCGCGAGATGCGCTTCAACCCCAACGCGCGGAGGCGTGCAAGCAATTCATCGGCGTCGACAGGGGCGACTGACTGCAAGGTGAGCTCGATCTGCGATTCGTCGCTCACGCGACGAAACAAACGGGTCAACGCGTGAAGCACTTCGTGGGTCCTGGGACAAAACTGTGATCCGACACCGACCAGACGAGCGTCGCGACTTCGATCTGGTCCGGCGAAAGACGAATGCTGTTGACCGACGACGGGCGTCCACCACGCATGCGGTTCGACACCGTCCCGGCAGTGGAGATGACCGTCCCCTTCTTCGTGTGCTCGATGTAGTGAATGGCGTCCTGATGGTCGTGGCCACACAGCACGAGGTCCACGCCCATGTCGGCGAAGGCGCCAAGCACGCGGGACGTGTCCTTCAATCCGTGGCGCTGCGACAGCTCGCCCTTCACCGGATTGTGGTGCATCACGACGACGCGCGCGTTTCCCGCCGGCGCGTCCGCGAACACCTTTCGCAGTCGGTCGATCTGTGGCTGGGTGACGATGCCGATGATGGAGATGTCGCGCAGCCGCCAGGTGAGTGTGTCCATCGTGACGCCGTGCGACGTATTCAACCCGGCGAACGTCGCACCGGGGACGTTGAGCACCGGTTCGGGATTGTCGCTGATGTATCGGACATAGTTCGCCGACGTACGCCCCGTGTCGCCGAGTCCGAGCGGCGCCTTCCACCACGCGACGTCGTGATTGCCGGGAATGCAGATCACCTTGCTCGTCGCTTCCGCGTGCTTGATGAACGCGCGCGCCCGCTGGAACTCGCCGGCGCGCGCACGCTGTGTCAGGTCGCCGGAGATGACCACGACATCGTACCTGTATTCCTCGATGAGCGCTTCCATCGCCTCATACTGTTCCGGCACTGCGGGCGACCCGAAGTGCAGATCGGAACAGTGGAAGACGGAAATCGTGCTCACAGCCTGGCGATGATGGCGTCGGTGAACTGGTCGGTGCTCGCGGTGCCGCCGAGATCGCCCGTGACCACTTTTCCGTCCTGGATGGTCGACTCGAGTGCACGGCGAATGCGCCCGGCGCGCTCTCCATCATTCATGTACTCGAGCATCATGCAGGCGGCAAGGATGAGCGCCCCAGGGTTTGCAACTCCCTTGCCCGCGATATCGGGCGCGGTGCCATGCACGGCTTCGAAGATCGCACCGCCAAGTCCGATGTTGCCGCCCGGCGCCAGCCCCAGCCCGCCGACGAGTCCCGAGATCTGGTCCGACAGGATGTCGCCGAACAGGTTGGTCGTGACGATGACGTCGAACGTCTCGGGATGCAGCACGAGGTTCATCGCCGTGGCGTCGACGATCATCTCGGTGAACTCGATGCCGGCGTACTCGCGCGCGATCATGCGGCCGACGTCGAGGAACAGGCCCTGCGAGAACTTGAGGATGTTCGCCTTGTGCACGAGCGTCACCTTCTTGCGCCCATGCTCCATCGCGTAGTCGAACGCGTAGCGCACGATCCGCTCGGAGCCGGCGCGCGTGATGATCGCGATCGACTCGGCGGCTGCGCGAGGATCGCTGCCGATCTTGATGTAGTGCTCGATGCCGACGTACAGCCCTTCCGTGTTCTCGCGGATGAGGACGATGTCGATGTCCTCGTAGCGACCGCCCTTCACGATCGTGTGCGCGGGCCGGACGTTCGCGTACAGGTCGAACGTCTTCCGCAACGCGACGTTGATCGAGCGAAAGCCTTCGCCGACGGGCGTCTCGAGCGGACCCTTGAGCGCGATCCGCGTACGACGAATGGAATCGAGCGTCGCCTCGGGAATCGGATCGCCGTACCGCGTGACACCGGCCATACCCGCAACCTGGACGTCGAAATCGATGTCGGCACCCGCCGCTTCGAGAATACGGACGGTGGCGCTCGCGATCGACGGCCCGATGCCGTCGCCGGGAATGAGAGTGACTGGCGTGCCCATGATATGATTGCGGCTCAGGGAGCCGTGAAGAGGTCAGCGAAATGCGCGGCGAGTGACGTGAGCACCGCGTGTGAGTAGGCCGGTGCGGGATCGCTGCGGACGGTGCCGATCCAGCGAACGTCGCCCAGCCGACCATCGAGCAGCGCGACCTTGAGCGCCGCCACACCCTGGCCGGTCGTCCCCGCCTTCTCGAAGCGGATCTCGACCGGCACGAGCACCGCGCGCGCACCTTCCTGCAGCGCGATCATCGTGCGCAACTGTGTGACGAGTGGGTCGGTGAGCCGAGTTCCCGAGACGACATCCTTGCCGCGCAGAATGTTCGCTCCGAGCGAATACGGGTCCACCGCGTACGTTGGGTTCGCGCGGGTGGCGCGCAGGAGATCCGCGGGATACAGCCACTGCGTCTTGAGGCCCCGCTCCGCGAGCACGGCCGCGATCTCGTCGTCGACCGTGCGCTGGTACTCGCGACCCTTGGGCAGCTGCGCGGCCCATCCCAGCGCATCGCCGCCGACGAGATAGTAGGTCGGTGTCACGATGACGCGTTGCGACGCGAGCTGCGCCAGCGGTCGCACGGGCTGCTCGACCGGAGACGCGTCTTCGGCCGGCTTGCTGCCATGACAGGCAGCGAGCAGCATCGCGGAGATACACAGCTGACGAAGAGAGCGGGTCACGATAGTGTGATGAGAGGTGCGGCGAAAGTTAACCGCACTGCGCAGCCCGAGCGACGCCTGCACGACCCTGCATTGACCCTCGACGCGCCGAGGAGCACTTTGGCGGACATGACTACGCAACCTACAAGCGTGCTCCGCAGGGTCGGCACCACCGCCATGTGGCTGGTCGTCGCACTCGCCGGCGCTGGTGCACTCGCCTGGCTGGCACTTTCTCGCGGGGAGCAGATCAGTGCCGCGTGGCTCCTCGTCGCTTCCGTCTGCACCTACGCCGTCGCCTACCGATTCTACAGCGCCTTCATCGCGGCGAAGGTGTTCGCCCTCGACGAACGCCGTCAGACGCCGGCCGAGCGCTTCTCGGATGGACGCGACTTCGTGCCGACGAACAAGTGGATCGTCTTCGGGCATCACTTCGCGGCCATCGCGGGGCCAGGACCACTCGTCGGTCCAACGCTCGCTGCGCAGTTCGGATATCTCCCCGGCATCCTGTGGATCATCGTCGGCGTCGTCGTCGGTGGCGCCGTGCAGGACTTCGTCATCCTCTGCTCCTCCATTCGGCGCGACGGCAAATCGCTCGGCCAGATGGCGAAGGAAGAAATCGGGCCGATCGCCGGCTATACGGGACTCGTCGCGGTGCTCGGCATCATGATCGTGCTCATCGCGGTGCTGGCGCTCGTGGTGGTGAACGCACTCAAGGCGAGTCCATGGGGCACGGTCACCATCGCGCTGACGATTCCCATCGCGATGCTGATGGGCATCTACATGCGATGGATTCGGCCGGGTCGTGTGCTGGAGGCCAGTGCGATCGGCCTCATACTCCTCGCACTGTCGCTCTACGCGGGACGCTGGGTCGCGGGGCAGCCGGATCTCGCGGCTGTGTTCACTCTGAGTGGTCGGACGCTGGCGATCCTGTTGATGGTGTACGGGTTCGCCGCCTCCGTCATCCCGGTGTGGCTGCTGCTCGCCCCGCGCGACTACCTGTCCGCGTTCGTGAAGATCGGCGTGGTGATCGCGCTGGCGGTCGGCATTCTGGTCGTGCTGCCGCCGCTGCAGATGCCGCCCCTCACGCGCTTCATCGACGGCACGGGACCCGTGTTCGCCGGCGCGCTCTTTCCCTTCGCGTTCATCACCATCGCGTGCGGGGCGATCAGCGGCTTCCATGCACTCATCTCGTCCGGCACCACGCCCAAGATGATCGAACGCGAGACGGATGCGCGGATGATCGGCTACGGCGCGATGCTCATGGAGTCGTTCGTCGCAGTGATGGCGCTCATCGCTGCCTGTTCGCTCACGCCAGGGGTCTATTTCGCGATCAACGCGCCGGTCTCGGCACTCGGCACGACGTCACAGAGCGCAGCGACCGCCATCGCGGCGTGGGGTTTTGTCGTCACGCCGGCCGAACTCGATGCCCTGGCGAAGCAGGTCGGTGAGGCGTCGCTGCTGTCGCGCACGGGCGGCGCACCAAGCCTCGCCGTCGGGATGGCACACCTGTTCTCCCGCGCGCTCGGCGGCAGTTCCGCGATGGCGCTGTGGTATCACTTCGCCATCATGTTCGAAGCGCTGTTCATCCTCACGACGCTCGACGCCGGCACACGCGTCGGACGCTTCATGCTGCAGGACCTCGGCAAGCATGTGTGGGCGCCGTTCGGACGGACGTCGTGGATGCCGGCGGTCGTGTTGTCGAGCGCGATGTTCGTCCTGATGTGGGGCCACTTCCTCTGGCAGGGCGTGAATGATCCGCTCGGCGGCATCAACTCGCTGTGGCCACTGTTCGGTATCTCGAATCAACTCCTTGCTGCAGTCGCCCTCTGCGTGGCGACGACGGTCATCATGCGCATGGGCAAGGCGCGCTACGCGTGGGTGACGCTGGTGCCGCTGGCGTGGCTCGTGGTGGTGACGATGTCGGCGGGCTTCGCGAAGCTGTTCTCACCGCTGCCCAAGCTCGGCTTCCTCGCACATGCGCGAACCCTTCAAGCGGCACAGGCGGCGGGGACCTTACCGCCTGGCGTGAAGTCCGTGAAGGATCTCTCGCAGATGATCCAGAACGATTATCTGGATGCGGCGGTGGCCGCGTTCTTCCTGCTTGCCGTCATCGTCATCCTCGCCGACAGCGCGCGAGTCTGGTGGGGTATTGCGCAAGGGCGGACGGCGGCTGTGTCGACAGAGGTGCCGTTCATTGCTCGGGTTCCAGTGGCGGGCGATTGATCATGCGGATCCTCATCATCACGTTCCTCGCCGCTCTCGCGCATGCCTGCACCGCGAGCGCACAGGCACCGACAGTGTCGCGCGTATCCGATGGGAATGGATTCGACTTCACGATCAAGAACATCATGCGCGGGCCAGAGCTGTACGGTCGCCCGCCCGCCAATGTTCGCTGGAGTGCCGACGGCAAATGGATTCATTTCAATTGGAACGAGCCCGGCACCGACTGGCGTGAACCGGTTCGTCCGTACCGCGTTCGCGCGACCCAGGGCGCGAAGCCCGAGCGCCTGACACTCGCGCACGCCGACTCCGCCCTGCCCTACATCACGGAAGGGACACTATCCCCCGACGGCAAGTCGCGCGCGGTCGACGCCAATGGCGACCTTTATCTCGTGCTGCTCAAGGACGGCTCGGCGCGGCGGCTCACGCAGACCGTCGCCAACGAGACGCGTCCGACCTTCTCTGCCGACGGCAGGACGATCTACTTCCTCCGCGACGGCAATGCATTCTCGATGGCGCTCGCTGGCGGCGACGTGCGGCAGCTCACTGATATTCGCTCCGGTCCCGAACCGAAAGATTCGGCCAAGGCCGTGGGCCAGCGCGGGCGCCTCGAGCAGCAGCAGCGCGATCTCTTCGAGGTGGTTCGCGACCGCGCCGCCGCGGACAGCGCTACGCGTGCCGATCGCAAGGCGCGCGAAGCGGCTGGTCTCCAACCGATCTATCTGCTGGCGACTGAGCGCGTCGCCAACATCGACGTCTCGCCGAACGGTCGGGCGGCGATCGTCGTCGTCGGACAGCCCGCAGCGAATCAACGTCAGGCAGAGGTCCCGCAGTTCGTGACGTCGACGGGGTACGTCGAGAATCTCCGCATCCGCACCAAGGTCGGTGACGTCACCGGCAAGCAGCGCGTGCTCTGGGTCTCGATCCCCTCCGGCAAGGCCACACCGCTCAAGGTCTACGGCAGCGACAGCACGTCGGGCTTCGTGAACGTCGCTGGCTGGAACGACGACGGCTCGCGCGCGGCGCTGTTCGCCTTCCCCGAGAATCACAAATCGCGGCTGCTCTACAGCATTCGCAGTGACAGCGCGCTGATGACGACCGTCGAAACACTGCGCGACAGCGCGTGGGTGGGCGGTCCCTGCTCGAGCTGCGCCGGTTTCGTCGACGACGGCAAGCGTCTCTGGTACGTCTCCGAAGCGTCCGGCTATTCGCAGCTGTATGCGGCTGATGCAGCGGGCGGCAACGTGAAGTCGCTCACGTCCGGCAAGTGGGAGGTGTTGAGCGTCGACCTCGCCCCCGACGGCCGCGAGTTTTATCTGTCCACGAGCGAGCCGTCGCCATTCGAACAGCAGTTCTACCGCATGCCGGTGAGTGGAGGCGCGCGCACTCGCATCACGACCGGGTCGGGCGGGCATGCTGCCGTAGCGTCACCCGACGGACGCTGGCTCGCCGACGTCTACTCCTTCACCAACCAGCCGCCCGATCTCTATCTCGTCGCCAACCGTGCGCGAGCGACGCCGGCGCGCCTCACCACGTCGCCCAGTGCGGAGTGGTTGAAGGGTCCGTGGATTGCGCCGGCCTTGGTGGAGATTCCCGCATCGGACGGGATCCATGTGCCGGGTCACATCTATCGCCCGGAGGACATGGGCGCAAAGCCCAACGGCGCCGCCGTGATTTTCGTCCATGGTGCCGGCTACCTGCACAACGTCGGCAATTTCTGGTCGTCGTATCCGCGCGAGTACATGTTCAACCAGTACCTCGCGAAGCACGGTTACGTGGTGCTCGATCTGGACTACCGCGCGTCGGCGGGCTATGGCCGCGATTGGCGCACGGCGATCTACCGCTTCATGGGCGGCCGCGACCTGCAGGACAATGTCGACGGCTCGAAGTGGCTGACGAAGACGTATGGCATTCCGGGCAATCGCATCGGGATATACGGCGGCAGCTACGGCGGCTTCATGACGCTCATGGCGCTCTTCACCGCGCCGGACTACTTCGGCGCGGGCGCCGGCCTTCGCTCCGTCACTGACTGGGCGCATTACAACGAGGGCTACACGTCGTCGATCCTCAACCGGCCGCAGGACGACACGCTCGCCTATCGCCGGTCATCGCCGATCTATTTCGCCGAGGGATTGCAGTCCCCACTGCTGTTGTTGCACGGCATGGTCGACGTCAACGTCCACTATCAGGACATCGTGCGACTCCAGCAACGGCTCATCGAGCTGGGCAAGACCGATTGGTCCCTCGCGGCGTATCCAGTCGAAGACCATGGTTTCGTGCGGCCATCGTCATGGACCGACGAGTATCGCCGCATCTTCGAGCTGTTCGAAACGACCATCGCGCGTCCGGGTGGCGCACCACGGCGAGCGGCCGGTGATGGCAGCACGCGCTGAGCGGTCGCTGCGGATGCGCCTCGCGCGCATCGCTCATGTCATCCGGCGCGTCATTGGCGCGCCGGACTATGAGCGGTATCTCGCGCATCAGCGTCGCTGTCACCTGACCGAACAGCCGCTCAGCCGCGAGGCGTTCGCCAGGGACGCTCTCGCGCGCCGCTACAACCAGCCAGGCAATCGCTGCTGTTGATCGTCAGTCGGCACGTAGTGCGATGAGCGGATCGGCCATCGCGGCCCGACGGGCCGGCAGGTAGCTCGCCATGAGCGCCACCGCGACGAACAGCAGCGACGTCGCGACAAACGTCGGCGCGTCGAGCGGATTGACTCCGTAGAGGAACGCCACGAGCAGTCGTGATGCGCCCGCCGCGAGCAACAGCCCGATCACGACGCCGAGCCCCGCGAGCCGCATTCCACTGAGCACCACCATCCGCTGCACGTCGACCGCGCGCGCACCGAGGGCCATCCGTACGCCGATCTCCCGCGACCGGCGGCTCACCGAATACGCGATGATGCCGTACAGTCCCACCGTGGCGAGCACGAGGCCGAGGACGCCGAGCGCGCCGGCCACGAACGCCGCCACACGCTGCGGGAGCAAGACGAATTGCGTCGCCCGCTGCAGGCTGATCACCGTCGGCCGCGGCACTGACGGATCGAGGGAGGCAACGGCACCCTGAATGGCTGGCGCGAGCGCCTCCGCGCCCTGCGTCGTTCGAACCATCAGGACCTGCTCGGCTTGCCACTCCTGCGCGAGTGCGAAGTAGGCCATCTCCGGCGTCGATTCCGTGAGCGTCGCGTACTTGGCGTCGCGCGCGACACCCACGATCGTCACTCGCTGGTCGTTGGAGAGAAAGGTGTGCCCGATCGCGCTGCCACCGGGCCAATGCTTCCGTGCGAGTGTCTCGTTGACGATCGCGACGCGCGGTGCCGTCTCGTCGTCGGTTCGGACAAACTCCCGACCATCGACGATCGGAATGCGCAGGACATCGAAGTAGTCGACGTCCACCTGATTGACGCGCACTCGCGTGCCACGGGAGTCACTCGCGGATGCCGGTGGCGCGTCATCGAGGCGAATGTCGGTATTGCTGTTGTCCCATTGCAGCGGAAGGCCGCTGGTGTAGGAGACATGCGTGACACCCGGGATCGCCTCGATTCGCTCACGGAGCGTGCGCGAGAAGGCGCGCGCCTTCGGCTCGTCATAGCCCCACGATTCCGACTTCAGCGATGCCGTCGCCACTCCGGTGACGTCGAATTGCGGATCGACGCTGCTTCCTCGCTCCAGCGCGCGGAGCAGCAATCCTGCCGAAACGACCAGCACGAGTGAGAGCGCAAGCTGGCCGACCACGAGCGCGTCGCTGACGATGCCTCGCCGGCCGTCTCCGGTGCGGGCGTCGTTCCGCAGTCGCCCCGCAATGTCGGGATTCGATGCGCGCAACGCGGGCGTCACACCGAACACCAGGCCCGTGACGAGCGACAACAGCAGCGCAAACGCCAGCACGCGAACGTCTGGCGACAGCTCGAGTGAAAGCGGCACGCTGAGCGGAAGCGGAATGCGTTCGAGCAATCCGGTGCTCACGGTCGCCAGGCTCAGTCCTCCGATGGCACCGAGTGCGAACAGCACAAGGCTTTCCGTCAGCAACTGCCGAACGAGCCGTCCGCGTGCAGCACCGAGCGCGACGCGAATGGCCATCTCGTGTCGTCGTGCGACAGCGCGCGCGGAGAGCATCGCGCCGACATTCACACTGGCAATGACGAGGACGAGGAGCGCGACACCGAGCAGCATACCGGTGAAGGCGAGCATGGCCTTCCTCGCGTCGTCGGGCAGTCCGGTGAGGCTGATGAGCCGAATGCTGTCGTTGTTCCGCATCCATTCCGGCTCGACACCCTCGGTGATGCGCGCGCGGGTGAGCGCAATGAGATCCTGTCGCGCAGTTTCGCGGCTCATGCCATCCTTGAGTCGACCGAAGGTCCAGAGCCAGCTCGACGCTGCCGCATCGAGACTGCGATTCGGGCGAATCCGGGGCTGCATCATCAGGGGCACCCACGCCGACGTCACGATCGGCGTGAAGACGCCACGGAATTCGGGGGGCGCGACGCCAATGAGCGTGAACGCCGTGCCATTCACGCCGACGGTGCGGCCCACGGCGCTGCTGTCTCCTCCAAGCTCCGATCGCCAGAACGCATGCGACACGACGATGACCGGATGCGTCAGCGGCGTCGCGTCCTCCTCCGGCAGGAAGAACCGGCCGATGGCAGGGCGCACGCCGAGGACGGAGAAGAAGTTGCCGCTGACGAGATTTCCGTACGCGGCATGTCCGGTGCCGCCCGACGTGATCGTCAGGTCGGTCTTGCTCCACGCAGCGACGCCGGACAGTGTGCGGTTGCGGTCGCGCAGCAACACGTAGTACGGGTACGACGCCTGCGTACCGCCGTCGCCGCGTGATTCGATGCGATCGATCCCGACGAGTCGCGTGGCGTCGTTCGCGCCGGGCAGCGGCTTGAACAGGAATGCATTTGCGGCGCTGAAGATCGTGGTTACTGCGCCGACGCCGAGCGAGATGACGAGCACGACGACGACCGTGAAGATCGGGCTGCGCCGGAGCATGCGTGCGGCGTAGCGCACGTCGGTGACGAGTGAAGTGACGGTGCTCTCCCAGAGCGAGGCCCGCACTTCTTCGCGAATGCTCGCCGGTGTGCCGAGGTGCAGGCGCGCCGCCCTGCGGGCCGCCGAGGGTGTCATGCCTTGCGCCACGAGCGCGGCGGCGGTCTCGTCGAGATAGTGCTCGACCTCATCCCGCACGTCCCTCGCGGCGTCGGCTTCGTGGACGATGCCGTGCGTGCCGCGGGCGATCTTGCGCCACAAGGCGGTCAGCGACATTTGTTAACTCTCGGCGCGCAGCAGGCGGGCCACTGCGGCGACGCGGCGCGTCCATTCCGCGGTCTCGATGCCGAGCTGCTTGCGGCCGGCGCGCGTGAGGCGGTAGTACTTGGCGCGTCGGGAGTTGGCGGTCTGTCGCCATTCGGCGTCGAGGAGTCCGGCGCGCTCCATCCGCTGGAATGCCACCATGAGCGAGCCTGGGTTGACCTTGAAGACGTCGCGTGAGATCTGCTCGATGCGTCGTGCGACGCCGAAGCCATGCATCGGCTCGAGGCTCAGCGCCTTGAGGATGAGCATGTCGAGCGTGCCCTGGATGACGTCGGTGTTTGGCTCGTCCACGGTTGGTCTCGTGTTGGATGTTGGTTCGAGGCTACGGCGTTTCCTGTTGATTGTCAAGATGTGGCGGTCGGGGTGAGCGTGCGTTGTCTTTCTAGATTGGTGAGGGGTCGTCAGCGGGCACTCCCTCCCTCCCTCGAACCTCTCGACCGAAGGCGAAAGAGCGGGCAACACCTCCCAGAAGGGAGGGGGAATCCAACGGCGTTTGGCGTTGTGAGCGTCCGGGCGCGTCCGTCGTTGAGGGCGTTGAGGGGAGGGAGTGCGCGTTCCTGGAGACGGCTTCTGAGTGCGCGAGTTCCCGGTGCCAGCCGGGAACGACCCGAGCACGAAGTGGCCGTCGGAAGGAAGGCGCGCGACCGACCGGCGCGATGGACCCCGCGCGACGACCTCCGCACGTGTAACACGGGCCACACGAGCGCCGTATGGAAGACCATCTCACTACTCGGAGCACCACATGCCCGGCTGGGAAATGCTCGTCGACGCACTCCGGCAACTTCTCTTCGCGCTCGCGCATCACATGAACGGCAGCCTCGGCGGCAGCATCGCCGCCGTCGCCGCCGTCGCGCGTGTGCTGCTGCTGCCGCTGACCGTCCGCGCGGCGCTCGCCGCCCGAGACCACCAGGCGCGCCTCATCCGGCTCAAGCCCCAGCTCGACGCCCTCAAGACCAGGCACGCCGGCAAGTCCGGCGATCTCGCCCTCGCCACCGCAGCACTCTACAAGGCGCACGACATCCCGGCGCTCCCCAAGGGCACCCTCATCACCGCGCTGGTCCAGATCCCCCTCGGCGCCGCCATCTACCAGGCCGTACGGACGGGACTTACTACCGGAACTCGATTCCTCTGGATCGGTGATCTCACCAAGCCCGACGTCGCGCTCACCGCCGTCGTCGGCGCGCTGGCCGCGCTCGGTGTCGGCATGACGGGCGCCACGCAGCCCTCGGGGGCAAACGCCGCCGGCGTCTCGACCTATGTCATGGCCGTCGGCAGCGGACTGATGACCGTCTTTTTCGCCTTCAGGCTCGCATCAGGCATCGGGATCTACTGGGCAGCGTCGAGCGCCGTCGGAATTCTGCAGCCTGTGATCGTACGCCGGATCCTCCGCAGTCGTGAGCGTGCCGTCGACTAGGATCAGGGGTGCGAGGCGGACAGCAAACCGGACGCATCGCGCGTAGGACTCCATCGCCTCCTACACCCCAGAGTCACCAGGACACATGCGCCTCTCTCGCTGCGTCATCGTCAGCGCACTGGCCCTCGCGCCCGTTACCGCTCACGCCCAGAAAAAGGCCCTCACACAGGCCGATTGGGATAAATGGAAGTCCATTCAGGGCGCCGCTATCTCGAATGACGGCAAGTGGGCGCTCTACTCGATCGTCCCGCAGGTCGGCGACGGCGAGCTGGTGCTCCGCGCCACGGCGGGCTCCACCGAATACCACGTTCCGCGCGGCTACCTCGGCCGGCCGAACAACGTGCCGGGCGGTCTCCGGCCACGCGCGACCGGCAACCCCGAGGACGATCCGACTGGCGCAACCGCGGCGCCGGGCCAGTTCACCGCCGACAGCAAGTACGCTGTCGTCCTGACGTATCCAATGCAGGCAGAGTTCGAGCGCGCGGCGCGCAACCGCCGGGCGGCGGCGGCACTCCAGACGCGCTCCGATCTCGCGATCGTGAACGTCGCCGACGGCAAGGTCACGGCCATTCCGCGCGTTCGCTCCTTCCGTGTCTCCGCCAACAACGGCACCTGGCTCGCCTACGTTCCCGAGGATTCCGCTGCCGCTTCCGACTCCGCTGCGCGCGGTGGCCGGGGTGGCGCGCCGATTGATTCGTCAGCGCGCGGTCCGCGCCGGCAGTACGGCACTGCGCTCGTGATCCGCAACCTGAGCACCGGCGCGGAAGAGCGTCTCACCGACGTGCAGACGTACGCCTTCGACGACAGCGCCAAGGTGCTCGGCTACACGGTGATCTCGCGTCAACCCGGCAAGGACGGCGCATACGTCCGCAACATGACCACCGGCGTCACCACGACGCTCCTCACCGGCACCGGCGACTACAAGGGGCTCACCTTCGATCGCTCGGCGAACCAGCTCGCGTTCTTCTCGAACAAGGATGAATTCGGGAAGCCGAAGGCGGGCTACACGCTGTACACCGCGAGCCTCAAGAATGGCGGTGCGGCGGCAGCCGGCGTCATGAGCGCCAGCGTGCCGAAGGGAATGCGCGTCGCCGACAATTCCGCATTGACCTTCACGAAGAGCGGGAACGCGGTGTCGTTTGGCGTCGCGCCGATTCTCGCCGACTCCGTTCCCACCGACTCGCTCACGGGCAAGGCGGTGTTCGACCTGTGGCATTACAAGGACGCACAACTGCAGCCGACGCAGCGCATCAACGCCGCGCGCGATCGCGGCCGTTCGTACACGAGCCTCTACTATCCGGCCACGAAGAGGATCGTCGCGCTCGCGGTCGATTCGCTGCCGACGGTGCAACTCGGCGATGACGGCAAGGTCGTCCTCGGCACCACGCGTGAGCGCTACAACGTCGAGAGCATGTGGGGCGACGGCGGCACCGACGTCTACGTCATCGACGGAACGACGGGCGTCGCGAAAGTCGTGAAGGAAAAGATCAGCGGGCAGGCGACCCTGTCGCCGGACGACAAGTACATCGCGTACTTCGACGACGCGCGCTGGTTCACGTACAACACGAGCACCGGCAAGACGATCGACGTCACCGGCGCGATGAAGGCGGTGCACTTCGACCAGGAGACGCACGATTCGCCGAGCATCGCGCCGTCGTGGGGGATTGCCGGCTGGACGAAGGGCGACAAGTCGATGCTCGTCTACGACCGGTTCGACCTCTGGGAAATTGATCCCACCGGCACCAAGCCCGCGGTGATGGTCACCGATTCCGTCGGCCGGAAGAACAACATCACGCTGCGCCTGATGCGCATCGGCGCCGGTGGTGGCGGTGGCGGTGGCGGTCGTGGGGGTGGCGGCGGTGGCGGATTCGGCGGCGGCGCGGGCAACGACACCGCGAACGTCTACGATGGCAACGGGCAGCTGTTCTTCCGCGCGATGAACGAAGAGACGAAGGCCGCCGGCTTCTATCGCGACCAACTCGGTGCGCACAAGGCGCCGGAGCCGGTCGTCATGGCCGACGTTTCCTGGGGCACGCCGCTCAAGGCGAAGAATGCCGAGCAGTACCTCGTGACGAAGGGGACGTTCGTCGATTTCCCGAATTTGTACACGGGCGCGAGCCTGACGAGCCTCGCGAAGATCTCCGACGCCAATCCGCAGCAGAAGGACTTCAACTGGGGCACCGTCGAGCTCGTGAAGTGGATCTCGAGCGACGGCTTCGAGCAGAAGGGCTTGCTCTACAAGCCGGAGAACTTCGATCCGGGCAAGAAGTATCCGATGGTGTCGTACTTCTATGAGCAGCTGTCGAACGGCATGCACAACTACGTGCCGCCCAATGGCCGCAATGTCATCAACCCGACGCATTACGTCTCGAACGGCTACCTCGTGTTCGAGCCGGACATTCACTATGAGGTCGGCTATCCGGGACCGAGCGCGATGAAGTCCATCGTGCCGGGTGTGCAGATGCTGATGCAGCGCGGCTATGTCGATCCGAAGAAGCTCGGCCTGCAAGGTCAGTCGTGGGGCGGTTACCAGACGCTCTACATGATCACGCAGACGCAGATGTTCGCCGCAGCGATGGCGGGCGCGCCGGTGGTCAACATGACGAGCGCGTACGGCGGCATTCGCTGGGGCACCGGCGTGGCACGTGCGTTCCAGTACGAGAAGACACAGAGCCGCATCGGTGGAAGCATCTGGGAGTATCCGACGCGCTACATCGAGAACTCGCCGCTCTTCTGGCTCGACAAGGTGACGACGCCGCTGTTCATCATGAACAACGACGCCGACGACGCGGTACCCTGGTATCAGGGCATCGAGACGTTCGTCGGCATGCGGCGCCTCGGCAAGGAGGTGTACTTCATCGACTACAACAATGACGTGCACAATCCGGCGAGTCGCGCGAACCAGAAGGACATCGCGATGCGCATGCAGCAGTTCTTCGACACCAAGCTGAAGGGCGCGCCGGCACCGGACTGGATGGTCCACGGCATTCCCTATCGCGACAAGGGCCGCGATCAGTTGAGCGCGCTCCAGCCTTAGTCACGCGGGTCGACTCAGTCGCTTCGTAACGACGTCATCGGGTCGACTCGCGCCGCGCGCAACGCCGGCCGCATGCTGGCAAGGAGGGCCACAACCAACAAGACGCTCGCAACGATGCCGTAGACCACGGGATCATTCGCCTTCTGCGCAAAGAGCAGCGGCTCGATCCAGCGGCCCGCGCCGAAGGCAATGATGCCGCCGATCACGATGCCGATCGCTGCAAAGGAAACGCCTTGCATCACGATCATCCGTATCACGCCATTGAAGCTCGCCCCGAGCGCCACGCGAATGGCCAACTCATGGCTGCGCTGGGCCACCATGTACGCGATCACGCTGTACAACCCGATCGCGGCGAGCATGAGTGCGAGCACACCGAAGCCGACGAACATCTTTGCACCGAATTCCCATGATCGTTGCCGTGGCGCAATCAGTGACGCAAGCGGTACCACCTTCATGAAGGCTTCACCCGGCATCACCTCCTGCAAGCGGCGACGCAACACTTCCGTGTAGTCCTCGGAGCGACCCGCGACGCGAATGAACAGGCTCGGATTCGCACCACCGAAACGGACCTTGAACTGGTCAATCGGCAGGTAGTACCAGAACTCGGCTGTTCCCACGATCTCCTGCGCCTTCATATCCTCGGCGACGCCGACGACCGTCATGAAGGGATTGGTGTCGGCGCCCACGCGCATGGTCCGCCCGATGGCATCCTTTCCCGGCCAGAGCGCCTTCGCCATCGATTCACTCACGACGACGATCGGCAGTGAGTTCTCGCGATCCTCTTCCGTGAAACCCCTGCCGCGAATGATTCGCGTCCCTACCGTGGAGAAGTACGAGGACGAGCCGGCCTGAATGGCGAATTGGCCGAGCGTGCGCACCGAATCCACACCGGGCACATACGGGGCACCACGGCCCTCGTAGCTCCAGAACGGTACGGAAATCGTGAGACTCGCGCTCAGCACGCCCGGCACCGTAGACGCAACTTCACGGAGTCGCTCGGAGAGCACGTTGGATTCATCTCTCGTCAGCTTCGTCCCGCGCCTCGACATCTCTGCGTATGCGACGGGAGCGACGTCATAGCCCAATCGCTGCGCGCGCACGTGCGAGAAACTCCGGACGAAGAGACCGGCGCCGACAAGTAGCACTACCGAGAACGCACCCTGAAAGATCAGGAGTCCAGTGCGAATCGCTGACTTCCGGTAGTGTCCCTCGCGCGATCCAGCCTTCAGGGCGTCGGCGACATTGCCGCGGATCGCGTACAGTGCCGGCGCGAGCCCCGTGAGCAAGGCCACTCCGGCCGTGACCACGACGACAAAGAGGATCATCCGTCCGTCTGTCGTAGCGACCACGCTGTCCTCCGCATGGAGGAACATGCCGCGCATGACGCGTCCGCCGATTTGCGCCACGAGCATCCCGAACGCGCCGCCGAGAAGGGCCAGCAGGAGACTCTCGGTCAGCAAGTGCTGCAATAGCCGGCGACGGGTGACGCCAAGTGCCAGGCGGAGTGCGATTTCGCGACGACGCCGGACGGCATGCGCCAACAACAGGTTCGTGACGTTCGCACATGCGATGAGCAGCACGATGACGGCGACGCCCATCACCCAGGTCGCCACGTGTGCGCTCTGATCGGCTTGCGGGCCTCGCGCAAACAGTAGTGGGCCGGCCTCGGCTCTCACCCTCGCTTCTGTCGCCGTCGGAAACCTGCCGCCCGTGCCTGCCGCTTGCGCGACGTCGCCCGCTCGCTGTGCGTCCCAGCTGCGTGAGTACGCGAGGCTGAGATCCGCGTTAGCCGCGGTAATGCTGACTCCCTTCCTGCGCTGGACGATGACGTCCATCCACGTCCAACCGTAGTTCTGGATGTAGCGGGTCCCTTGCCGCAGTCCGGCAAATGTCGACAAGGGAATGAACACGGCGGGCGGCCCCTCTTCCGACGTGGCGGCAAAGCCCTCTGGCGCAACGCCGATGATCGTGAACACGCCATCACCGATGCGGAGCGACTTTCCAATCACGTTGGCGTCCCCGTAGTGCAACTGCCAGAACGCGTGTCCCAATACCGCGACCGGTGCGCCGAGTGGCGGCAGGTCCTCTTCCGTCGTGAAGTAGCGTCCCTGTACCGGTGGCGCGTCGAACATCGTGAAGAGAGCGGCGCTGACAATAGCCACGTTCACCTCTGCTACCTCATCCCGTTCCCCCACCGCAAGCTTGCGATAGGCCACCGCCGCGAGCTGGCTGAACGACGTCGTGGAACGAACGAGGTCCGTGAACTTCGTGAACGAAAAGCCGTTGTCGGTACTCTCCTGTCCGTCGACCAGGTAGCGCCCATACACGCGGTGCACCAACGACGGCTCACTGAGATACGCCGGTGGTCGAAACATCAACCGGTCGATGATACCGAACATCGCCGCATTCGTACCGATGCCCAATCCGAGGGTCAGCACAATCGCTGCGGTGAATCCGGACCGGTTCCGGATGCCGCGAATGGCGTAGCGGAGGTCCTGCGTCAGCGTCTGGATCAACACGAGTCCCCTCGCTTCGCGGGTGTCTTCCTTGGTGCGCGCCACGCCGCCTAGCGCGACGCGCGCCATTCGCTCGGCGTCTGCGCGTGTCGCTCCCTCTCGTACGTACTTGTCCGCCTCGCACTCGAGGTGGAAGCGGAGCTCGTCGTCGAGCTCACGTTCCAGCGCGCTGCGATTGAATAGCGCCTTGAGGCGGTAGCGAAGGTCGCTGAACATGTTCAGCTCATCTTGAGCACGAGGGCGACGGCGTCTGTCAGCTTGCCCCACGCGAGCGTGTCGGCGCCGAGTCGTTGACGTCCCGCTCGCGTCAGCTCGTAGTACTTGGCCTTGCGATTGTTGTCCGAGGTGCCCCACTCGGCGCCGATCAGTCCCTGCCGCTCGAGGCGATGCAACGCAGGATAGAGCGACCCCTGCGGAATCTGCAGCGTCGCGCGGGAGACTTGATGAATGCGCTCGGAGATCGCCCAACCGTGTTGCGGGCCGAGCGAGAGGGCCTTGAGGATGAGCAGGTCGAGTGTGCCCTGAGGCAGGTCGATTCTTCCAGTCATTCGTCCCGGTGTTGTCGTCTGGACGGGCATCCGAAGCGGGTGCCAAGGGCGCACCCTTCCCTTTCCACTTCTACAGGAGACTAGCAATGCTCCTGTAGAAGTGCAAGACTAGCCTGTGTCACTAGGTGAGAGCGGACAGCCCCTGCCGTTGGACCTGACACTTGTCATCCTGAGCGCCGTACGTCATCGTGCGTGAACCCGACACCACATCGAACGGAGGATGGCGCGATGCTGCACGGTCCAGGAGTAGTCTTTTTTCTCAGCTCGACAGTGTTGTTCGTCACCACCATCGGGTTTGCGATCGCGTGGGTCCGTGGACGTGAGCGCGCCACGCGGGCGGAAGCATTCATGGAGGGCCTTCGTTCGAATCAGCCGCTGCAGAATCAAGGGTCGTCCCTGGCGATCGATGCGATCGCAATGGAAGTCGAGCGCATCGGCGAAGGACAGCGCTTCCTGACGAAGGTGCTCTCCGAGCAGCAGGCGAGTCGCTTGCCGCAGCAGCGTCACGTCGGCAGCATCACTCCGCACTGATCCATGGAAATGGAGCGCTCGTTACCGCGGGGAACACATCTCCCCAGTCGACCAACCAAGTACTGCCATGCCTGCGGCAGCGTGATCGACGCTGAGGCATTCGTGTGTCCGCCCTGTGGTGTCATGCAGTTGGCGCCGCCCGGGCTGGACAGTGAGAAGCGCGTCCTGCCTGCGCTTCTCCTCTGCTTTTTCCTGGGTGTATTCGGCATACACCGCTTCTACGTCGGCAAGAAGGGCACGGGCCTGCTTCAGCTGTTGACGCTCGGCGGCCTGGGCGTGTGGGTGTTGATCGACCTGATCACCATCCTCTTCGGCGGCTTCACGGACAGCGAGGGAGAGAAGGTCGTCGAGTGGATCTGAGGCTCTTGCCACCCACGGCCCGCAGAAATAACAGCACCGGCCCCAACGTCATCAGCAGAAAGAGCAACGACGGCGGATACTTGTTCAGGTTGAAGAACGAGATCAGCGTCAGCGCCATCGACTTCTGCACGGCCCACTGCACCGGGTCACCGTAGACATTGATGCCGCGCAGCAGGAGAACGCCCGGCGAGTGCAGGATCGACCAGACTGGATGGCCGATTGAATGCCGTCCAGCAAGTTGTGCCCCACGATGAGGACCAGGCCGAACGCGGCAACGATGGCTGGTCGCAGAAAGACGAGCGCCGACAGCGTGATCATCGCGCAGCCGAGTGCCCAGAGCACCGTGAGCATCGTGACGCGGTAGTCGACGTTGAACTGCATGAAGAATCGCAGGACGACGACCTCGAGGACGATCAGCCAGAGTCCACGCGTGAGCAAAAAGCGCGACAGTTGGCGTGGCGTCTGCTTGCTGAGCGATAGTACGCGCCGGTCCCTGTCAGCAGGAAGATCGAGGGCCATGAGCACCATGATGAGGCCGCGCACGACATCCACGGCCTCGATGCGCGTGCGCATCGTCTGATGAGGAGGCGTCATTCTCTCCATGATTTCTGAGACCGTCCACCAAAGGAGCCCGAGCAGAACCGGGTTCGCGTCACAATGATTTCCGCAACAAGACCATTCCGCACGCCGCCGCAACGGCGAACCCAGCGCCCATCGCAAAGGCGATGGGCGCACCTGCATGATCCCACACGTACCCGAACAGGATCGACGCCGGCAACGCACCAAGCCCGATCGCAAGGTTATACCAGCCAAACGCCGTCCCTCTGCGCTCTGCACCAACCAGGTCGGCGATCAGCGCCCGCTCGCTCCCCTCGGTGAGCCCAAAATAGATACCGTACACACCGAACAGCGCCCATGCCTGCCACGCTGTTCCGGCCACCGCAAACCCGACATAGACCGCCGCATAGAGCAGCCAGCCGGCGATCAGTGTCGGGCGTCGCCCAATGCGATCTGACAGCGCACCGCCCGGCGTGCTGGATAACGACTTCACGACGTGTAGCGCCGCCCAGAGGATCGGCGCAAGCGCAACCGGCACGCCAAGCTGGTGCGCCCGCAACAAGAGAAAGGCATCCGTCGAATTGCCGAGCGTGAAGAGAAAGATCACGAGCATGACGCGCCAGAACTGCGCGCCGAGTGGCTGCGTGAGGTCCGGTCCTTCGCGCGATGCCTTGGTCGCCCGAGGAATCTCTTTCACGCCGAGAACCACCACGATCACCGACAGCACGCCGGGGATCGCCGCGAGCCAGAAGACCGTGCGCAACTCGGCCCAGTGCCACGTCAGTATGCCGAACGCGATCAGCGGACCCACCACGCCTCCCGCATGATCGGCGGCGCGATGAAAGCCGAACGCGCGTCCGCGAATGCTCGGGTCCACCGACTCGGCGATCAACGCATCGCGCGGCGGATTGCGGATCCCCCGCCCCACACGGTCCGACACGCGGATGATGAGTACCTGTGTCGCCGACTGCGCGATGGCCACCAGCGGCCGCATCGTCGACGCAATGGCATAGCCCAGCACGACGAGTGGCTTCCGCGCCTGCATGCGATCGGAAAGCCACCCGCTCACGAGCTTGAGCAGCGCCGCCGTCGTCTCCGCTGCACCCTCGATCGCACCGATGAAGCTGGCGTTGGCGCCGAGGACGGTCGTGAGAAAAATGGGAAGGAGCGGATAGATCATCTCGCTCGACACGTCGGTGAGGAAGCTCACCGCCGCGAGCGCATACACATTTCGCCCCAGTCCCGGGCGCTTTGAGTCGGCCATCACGCATCTTGCGCCACGGGCTGCCGCCGCGCCATAGATATGTATGCCCTCCGGCGAATCGTTCTCGCTCTTCAATCGGCTCGCGCCGGCGCACGCCCGACTCGCGGCAAGCGACGACCGGCTGCTCGACACGCAGGTCGCTCTCTCGGAGATTCCGTCGCCGACGGGCGCCGAGACGGCGCGCGGCGCGTCGGTCGCCGAGCGATTCAGGGCGCTCCTCCTGGGCGACGTCCGCATCGACGACGTCGGCAACGTGCTGGGTGTCCGGCACGGCGATTCCGCCGAGCCACCGGTCGTCATCTGCGCGCATCTCGACACGATCTTCCCCGAGGGCACGCCCGTCGGTGTCTCGCGCGACGGCCGACAGCTCTGCGGACCAGGCATCGTCGACAACTCGCGCGGACTTGCGGCGATGCTCGCCCTGGCCGAGACAATCGATGGACGCCGGCTGCGGACGCGCCGGTCGATCGTGTTCGCCGCGACTGTCGGCGAGGAAGGCGCCGGCGACCTTCGCGGCGTGAAGCATCTCTTCGCGCGACTGAGCGTGCCGCCATCGGCGTGCATCGCGCTCGACGGTGCCGGCGACGACCGCATCGTCACGCGTGCACTCGGCGCTCGGCGCTTTCGGGTCACGTTCCGTGGCATGGGCGGGCATAGCTGGGCAGCGTTTGGTGTCGCGAACCCGGTGCACGCCGCCGGCGCCGCGGCCGCGAAGCTTGCCGCGATGCCACTCCCGCGACTCCCGCGGACGACACTCTCGGTGTGCAGAATCGGCGGCGGCATCAGCGTCAACGCGATTCCCGACGAGGCGTGGCTCGAAATTGATCTTCGGTCGTCGTCGCAGGCGACGCTCGAGCGCTGCGTCGATGACATCGAGCAGGCCATTCGCGTCGCGGTGCGACAGGAGAATGCCCGGCGTTCGTCGGGCACCCCGCCGCTCGAGTGGTCCATGACGACGATCGGCGATCGGCCGTGCGGCGAGATCGACGTCGAGCATCCACTGGTGCGCGCCGCCGTTGCCGCGACGACGGCGATTGGTCGAACCCCCGAGCTCTCGACAGCCTCGACCGATGCGAACGTTCCGATCAGCCTCGGCATTCCAGCGATCGCGATCGGCGCGGGCGGGCGCGGAGGAGGCGTCCACACGTCGAGCGAGTGGTATGACAACACCGATGGCACGCTTGGCGTCGCGCGCGCGCTGACGGTGCTCGTCGCCGCGGCAGAGCTGAGCAGCGCTGACTAAACCCTGTCGCCCCGAGCCGCTTCACCTTGTCGTCCCGAGCGTAATCGAGGGGATCTGCTTCTCCAACAACCTGATCATGCAATCACTGTTTCGTCCCATTGCGGTCTCGCTCGCCCTGCTCACGTCCGCGTGCGCAACGGCACAGGTGTCGCCGATCACGACGAGTGCGCCCGCGACCGAACTGCTGCCCGGACCAAAGCCCGCCGCCACCGCGTCGACCGCCGTCGGCGAGTACGACACCAACGCGGGTGTCCAGTTCGTCATCGAGGATGGCGGCAGGCTGTATCTGCTCGACACTGCACGCGCATCGATGAAGCGCACGCCGCTCGCCGAAGGCGAGATCGTACGCCTCGGTTTGCGGCGACGCAGCGTTGGTCCTGAGGCTGGACAGAATCAATTGCAGGTGCGGCCCGTGCGCCCGGTGGCAGACATTCGCGCAGAGGCGCTGGCGGCGTCACCACCTGCTGAGCCGGCAGCCGCGCGGGGGGCCGAACTCGTGGAGCTCACCGCCCTCGACCCCACCATCAAGCTCGAGATCCGCTACGCGACGACCAACAATTTTCTCGGCACGAAGCTCTACGACGAGGCGCGCGCCTTCATGCAGCGTCCCGCGGCGGAGGCAGTCGTGCGCGCGAATCAGAAGCTGCGCACGCTCGGCTACGGGCTGCTGATCCACGATGCGTATCGCCCGTGGTACGTGACGAAGATCTTCTGGGATGCGACACCAACCGACAAGCGATGGCTCGTCGCCAATCCGGCGCAGGGATCGAAGCACAATCGCGGCGCGGCCGTCGACCTCACGTTGTTCGACCTCGCCACGGGACAACCGGTCGACATGCCGAGTACGTACGACGAGAGTACGGGCCGCGCGTACGCCGACTATCCTGGTGGCACGTCCCTGCAGCATTGGTATCGCGCGCTCCTGCGTAACGCGATGGTCGGCGAGGGGTTTCTCGTCAACCCCACGGAGTGGTGGCACTTCGACTACAAGAGCTGGGGCGACTACGCGCTCGGCAACGTCGCGTTCGACAAGATCGCCCGCTAGCACGCTCCGACATAGGGCGCGCCCGCGGGCAAGTATGCAATACCGAGGCGAATGGAATATTCGCCCAGGGTTGATCAGGCGCCCTTGACCCGCGAGTGATCGGTGATGTTCAACTCGCCGTTCATCCCATCGATCGTCACGTCATCGCCGATGAGCGACCTCGTGAGCTTCGAGTTCGCGACCTTGCTGCGCTTCCCGACCACGCTGTCGGAGAGCGTGGAACCATCCACCGTGGTGCCGCTGCCCAGCGAGACGTTCGGGCCGATCGTCGAGTTCGTGATCGTGACGTCGTCCTCGATGTAGACCGGATCGTTGATCGTCACGCCGCTCGGCACGCTCGTCGGACGACGCGCGCCGCCCTTCTCCAGCACCGTGCGATTCGTGTCGAGCAACGTGCCGACTTCGCCAGCATCGTACCAGCCGGACACCTCGATCACCTTGATCTTCGCGCCGTGGTCGATCATGTACTGGAACGCGTCGGTCAGGTAGTACTCACCCTTGTTCTTCGGCTGCGTGAGCACGTGGTCGATGCCCTCGTAAAGCAGCTTCCAGTTCTTCATGTAGTAGAGGCCGATGTTCGCGCTCTTGGAGATCGGCGTGCTCGGCTTCTCGACAATCTTCGTCATGTTGTCGTTCTCATCCTTCACGACGACGCCGAAGCGCTGGTAGTCCTCGACTTCCTTGACCCAGATGATGCCATCGGCATCGGTGTTCTTGAGCACGGACAGATCCGTCTCGAAGATCGTGTCGACGAAGATGATGAGGACGTCCTGGTCGACATACGGCGCGGCGAGCTTTACCGCGCCCGCCGTGCCGTCCTGGACCTTCTGCTCGACGTACACCGACGGGAGATCCGCGAACTCTGTCGTCGCGTATTCCTGCACCTTGTCCTTCAAGTGCCCCGTGATGTAGACGATCTGCTCGACGTTGCCGAGCTTGCGCAGATCCTCGAGGATGTACGCCATCACCGGCTTGCCGGCGATCTTGAGCATCGGCTTGGGAACCAGATGCGTGTGCGGACGGAGCCGCGTGCCCTTACCCGCCAGCGGGATGATGACTTTCATGGTGCGCTCGTTCCCTCCCGTCCGTAAGCGTCCTGAAGGCGGACGACGTCATCCAGATGTGGCGTGCTCGCCTCGAGCACGTCGCAGTCCGTGACAGCCTCCATGTAGTGAATCGTGTTCGGCGTGATGCGAAATGCCTCACCGACCATGAGCTGCATGTCGATCGGCCGGTCGCTGCCGTCCAGCTGCACGTAGTATTTCAATTCGCCGGCCAGCAGGTAGACCGTCTCGTCTTTCTGCACGTGGTACTGCACGGACAGCTTCTGTCCGGCATGGATGTGGAGGATCTTGCCGACGTACAGGTCCGTCGCGGCCCAGATGGTCTCGTGTCCCCACGGCTTGGGGACGTTGCGGACCGGTGTGCGTCCACTCATGCGGTGCGTGTGTTTGGGGTCGATGCGATCACGACACCGAGGCGATCACTGGACGCTCGGCGTCGTGCGTCGAGGCAATATCGTCGCGGGACGGTCGGGCCACTAGGCCAGCCGCCTTTCGGTCGGAGTCAGGTGAATCGGGTGACGACGTTGACGGTCCCGCCGTTCATCTTCCGCGATGGTTCCTTGCGCCCCCCTTGCCGAGTTGTCTATTCTATGGGCACGCCAGCGACTGTTAACGATTGGACTGTCGCTATGCTCGACGCGCTACCCGACGACGGTCAGCGCTACGAGATCATCGACGGAGAGCTGTTCGTGACTCCCGTGCCCGGCGAGCCACACCAGGACGTTGCGGGAGAGCTGTATGCGCGCCTCCGTGACTACCTGCGCGGTCACGGCGTCGGAAAGGCCATGGTATCGCCAGCCGACGTCCGCCGCGAAGATCGAAAGCGGAATCCCGTGCAGCCGGACGTGTTCGTGGTTCGCATGGTCGATGGAAAGCGTCCATCCTACCCGTATGAGCTGCATGATCTGCTACTTGCCGTCGAGGTCGTATCGCCCGGTAATCCGAGCCTCGACTACCACATCAAGCGCGAGCTCTACTTGAGGGAAGAAGTCGGCGAGTACTGGGTCATCAATCCCGATGTCCGAAATGTCTCACGCTGGGGAGGACGCGACGACCCCGGAGACGTATTGAGCAAGCGAATCGAATGGCAGCCGGATGGAATGAACCTCCCGTTCGCCCTCGACGTGCAGGATTTCTTCAACGACTCGTTTCGCTGATCGCTCCTCGCTACTCACACGCCTAGCACGCGAAGCTCCTTCGCACGCTCTCGGCTCACCGTCAGCCTGGCGCCGTCGTCGAGCTCCGCGACGAGCCGCCCCCCGCCGACCGCCCGAAACGCCACCACATGGTCGAGGTTCACCATGTGCGTCCGATGAATGCGCACGAACTTCTTCGCATCCAGCCTCGCCTCGAGACGACTCAGCGCGAGATGCAGCATGTACCGGCTGCGACCCACGTGTGCGGTGATGTAGTCGCCCGACGACTCGAGCCACGCGATGTCCGCCACCACGACAGGAATGATCCCGCCTCCCGATCGCACGAACAACCGGCTCATCGGCCCGTTGCTCAGCGCCTCGCGCAGCCGACTGAACGCGGGAAGCGTATTCGGCTCACCGAATGCCGCGCGCACGCGCTCCAGACACTTCCCCAACCGCTCCGGGCCGAACGGCTTGAGCAGGTAGTCCAGCGCACCCAGCTCGAAGCCCGCCACGGCATGCTGCGCATAGGCCGTCGTGAAGACGACGAACGGCTGGTGACTCACCCGTGTCAGTACGTCGGTACCGAGCAGCCCAGGCATCTCGATGTCGAGAAAGACGAGCTCGGGCCTCAGTCGATCGATCGTTTCCACGGCCGCGGGTCCACTCTCCGCCTCGCCGGCGACGGAAAGCCAATCGATCTCACCGAGCATGTCCCGCAGGCCAGCGCGCGCAACTGGCTCGTCGTCGGCGATCACCACGGAGATCGTCATGAATCGATACCGCCAGCCGGGATGACGAGCCGCGCCAGGAATCCGCCCGACTCCTTTCGCCCTGCAGTCAGTGTCGCCTCGGTGCCATAGAGCACATTGAGTCGCTCGCGCAATCGCTTCAAGCCGGTAGCTGTCCCGTTCTCACTCACCGCCGCCGTGCCATCACCATCGTCGTGCACCGCGACGATGAGATTTCCATTCCACACGCTCGCGCGAATCAGGATGTCGGTTGCTCCGACTCTCGGCGCCGCACCATGTCGCACGGCATTCTCGACGAGCGTCTGCAGCGCGAACAACGGAATCGACGCGCCGTTCGCCTCTTCCGAAATCTCGGCGTGCACCCGCAAACGATCACCAAATCGCATCCGTTCGAGCTCCAGATACTTCTCGACGAACGCCCACTCGTCGGACAGCGGTACCAGGTCGCGATCCTCCTCGATCGTTCCGCGCAACAGTCCCGCGAGCTGCTCGGCCGCCTGCGCGGCACGCTTCGGTTCTCGCGGGATCAACTGTACCACGGCGTGCAACGCATTGAAGAGGAAGTGTGGATTCAGCTGCGCACGAAGAGCCGAGAGCTGCGCGCGGGCTGCATTCGCTTCGGCACGCGCGGCGCGCTCGGTTGCCCCCGTCGTGTACGAGACGCCAGCGACCATCACGTAGATCCACACGCCCAGCATCAGGTACGCCGTAAGACCCGGGCCTGTATTCAATACCAGCGCTCCACGCAGCACGCTGTCGATGACGCTGTTGAATAGCACCCACACGACAGCATACACGAACGCGGCGACAAGATGCACCGCCACGAACGAGGGCCGCACTCGGCTCGGCCACGGCACCCGTTCGATGAATCGCTGCACGACGAGACCAAGCAGCGCAGCTGTCACCATGATCCGGAGCGCGATGAGCAGCGCGAAATGCACACTCGTGTTCGCGTGTGCTGCCATGATCAGCGTCGTGAACAGCGCCCACACCGGCAACCATCCGATCAGCAGCTGCAGCCATACGAGACGTCGCGACATGCGGGAACGCTATCAGCGGGACGCCGAGGTAGCCACACGCTTGGCGTCGATGACGAGCACTCCCTCGGCCCACGTCTGTCCATCATCCACCGAGCGGTCCTGGCGAAAGCGGAAGCTCTGCGGCGTGATGTCGGAGTATGTCACCCGGACGACGTATGCCTTCCCGTCCCCATCCACGCCACGTGACGTCACGACCATCTTCCCGTCGCGCCAATTGGCGGTCGATGCCGTGAAGACGCCGCGATACACATCGAGCGTCGTCGTGCTCCAGCGCTTCGCCGTCGCGTCGTAGTAGCGCATGGCGTGCGACAGTGAGCGCGGATTGCCGGATGCGTCCGTGATCCGCAACTCGTCCTCGACGCCAAAGCCATCGAAGGCGCGCCACGCCTTCCACGTACCGGCCATCTTCGGCACACCGTGGATCTTCTGCGCCAACCCCGATGCCGCCGGCTTCACGGCGAGCTCCCACTGCCCGATGAGAAACGCGAACTGAGTCGCCTCGGCGGGTGCTGGTCGCGCGGACGGAGCGCCGCCGCCATGCTGTGCCTGAACTGGCGTCGACAACGCGACGAGACATGAGAGAATCAAAGTCCGGTGTGCAACCATTGCGTTGTCCTCGAGTTGGTGTCGTCCGAGCGACCTACTTCATGCCTGCATCGTATCGCGAATCGGTGCTCGAACAGGCCACTTTTCGCCCAACGGTCATGTGGATACGTCGAACGGCGCCTCCGCCCGTCGCGCCACTCGGCCGTGCGTGCGTATCGTGACCCATGACCACTCCACTCATCGTCATGCGCGACGTCTCGAAGCGCTTCCCGAGCGCCGCCGGCCCCTTCGCTGCCCTCGACGGCGTCAGTCTCGTCATCGAATCGGGCGAGTTCGTCGCGGTCGTCGGACAGTCGGGGAGCGGCAAGTCCACGTTGCTCGCGCTACTCGCCGGCATCGATCGACCCACCAGCGGCGAAGTGTTCGTCGGCGCAACGGCGGTACACACGCTGTCGGAACGCGAGATGTCGCCATGGCGCGGGCGCACCGTCGGCATCGTCTTCCAGTTCTTCCAGCTGCTCCCCACGCTCTCGGCGGCCGAGAACGTCATGCTGCCGATGGATTTTTGCAACGCGTGGCCGTCGCGCGAGCGAGGCGAACGCGCCATCGCGCTGCTCGATCGACTCGGCGTCGCCGATCAGGCGGACAAGCTTCCGTCGACACTCTCGGGCGGACAGCAACAGCGCGTCGCCGTTGCGCGAGCGATGGCGAACGCGCCTGCCGTCCTCCTCGCCGACGAGCCGACCGGCAACCTGGATTCGCGCACGGCCGAGTCGATGCTCGACCTGCTCGCCGGTCTTGCCGCCGACGGACAGACGGTCGTGATGGTGACGCACGAGCGCAGCGCGCAGCGCTTTGCGAATCGGGTGATCACGCTCGCTGACGGCCGCGTCGTCGAGAGCGAAGAGGTCGTCCTTGCTTAGCCCGCGGTGGCGCAAGGTCGTGCGCGACCTGTGGCTGCACAAGGCACGCACGAGCCTCGTCGTGCTCGCCGTGTGCATCGGCATCATCGGCGCTGGCTCGGTGCTCGACGCATGGTCCCTGTTGCGGCGCGTCACCCACGGTGAGTTCAGCGACAGCAACCCCGCGTCGGCGACGCTTCGTACGGACTCTGTCGACACGAACCTCCTCGCACGCATACGGACGCTTCCCGCCGTCGCCAACGCCGAGGCGCGACGCACGATCACCGCGAGTGTGCAGACGAGCGCCGGCTCGAACACCGCGCTCCTGTTTGCGATGGATGACTTCACGACCAACCGCATTGGCCTCATCAAGCCAGACAGCGGAACATGGCCACCGCGAAATGGGGCGGTCGTCATCGAGCACTCGTCGATGGAGTTCGCCGAGCTTTCCGTCGGCGACTCCGTCGTTGTCCAGCTTCGTGACGGCAGTCCCTTCACGTTGCCGGTCGCGGGCGTCGCACGCGATGTCGGGCTTGCACCGGGATGGATGGATCACGTCGTCTACCTGTTCGTCACGCCAGCGACACTCGCGCAACTCGGCGCTTCGGCGTCGCTGAACGAAGTGCAGATCGTCATGCGCGATCGCTCGCTCGATCGCGACGGCGTTCGCAGCGTCGCGCGACAGGTTGCGGACGTGATGGCGGGCGCTGGCCACCGCGTCGCGAGCGTCGATGTCCCCATCCCCGGACGCCACATGCACGCTGCCCAGATCGACTCGCTGCTCTACACCCAGGGCGCGTTCGGCCTGCTCGCGCTCTTTCTCAGCGGCATCCTCGTCGTCAACCTCATTGCCGCCATGCTCACGGGCCAGGTCCGCGAGATTGGTGTGATGAAGTCGATCGGCGCACGCGCGTCGCAACTCGCCGCGATGTACCTCGGTCTCGCGCTGATTCTTGGTATCGTCGCGTGCTTGCTCGCGATTCCCGTCGCCGCGGTGCTCGGTCGGGCGTATGCGAACTTCACCGCGAGCATCCTCAACTTCGACATCACCGGATTCACGATCCCTCTCTGGGCGTACGCTCTGCAGCTCGCTGTCGGCATCCTGCTCCCGGTGCTCGCGGCGGCCATTCCCGTCCGTCGTGGTTGTCGCATCTCGGTCAGCGAAGCGATGCGCGACTTCGGCATTGCCGGTCGCGGTGAGCGCAGCGCCGGTCGACTGCTGATGCGCTCGAGTGGCGTGAGCCGCCCATTGCTCCTCTCGCTGCGCAATGCCTTTCGGCGACGTCAGCGCATGGTCCTCACACTCGCCACCCTCGCGACGGGCGGAGCAGTCTACCTCGGCGCGCTCAACCTGCGGGCCGCCGTGATCGGCTCGGTCGACCTCCTGTTCTCGTCGCAGAAGTACGACATGGTATTCGGCCTCGTCCGTCCGCATGCTGCCGACAGCATGGTCGCCGTGCTCGCGAATGTGCCTGGCGTCGCGCGCGCCGAAGCGTGGAGGGGCGCACGAGCGGCGCGGAGTCGCCCCGATGGCCTGCTTGGCTCGTCGTTCCCCCTCTCGGGCGTGCCCGCCGGTTCGACGATGATCGTCGCCCAAATGGAGCGCGGGCGCTGGTTTGCAGGCGACGGCAATGAACTGGTCGTCAATCGCCGCCTCGTCGACGACGACCCGCAGTTCGACGTCGGCAACACCGTGACGCTGATCGTCAGCGGGAGACCGACGCAGTGGACGGTCGTCGGCGTCGCGGACACCGGCCCGTCACCCGCGGCGTACGCATCGCGTGCCTCCGTCGCCTCGACCGCCGCCGACGGCGGCGCGAACATCGTGGTCATCGCCGCGACGGACGAGGCGCGAGCTTCCGCGCTCGACCTCATTCGTCGCGTGCGCACCGAGTTGACGGACAAGGGCTTCGGAGTCTCGACGGGCCAGCTGATGTCGGTGCAGCGTGAGGTCGTCGAAGATCACCTCGTGATGGTCGCGGGCTTCCTCGGCAACATGTCGTTGCTGATGATCGTCGTCGGGGGGTTAGGCTTGGCGTCGACGATGAGCCTTGCCGTGTTGGAGCGGACGCGGGAGATCGGGGTGCTGCGCGCCATCGGGGCGCGGCATGGATCGATCCTGATGATGGTGCAGATCGAGGGGCTGGTGATTGCGGTGCTCAGTTGGGCGCTGGCGCTTCCGTTGTCCATACCGATGAGTGTCGCACTGGAGGTGGCATTTGGTCGGATCATGCTGAGGACGCCGATCAAGTTTGTGCCGGAGCTTGGGGGAGTTGGTCAGTGGTTCGTGGTTGTCGTCGTGGTGTCTGTGGTTTCGTGTGCGTGGCCGGCAGTTCGTGCTTCTCGAATACCAACTGCCAAAGCGCTCGCCTTCGAGTGAGTACGCTTCTCTCTGGCGGCGTGTCGTTCGGCGTACGGCGCGTCGTGCGGAGTGAGTCGTGTTGCGTGCCGCGTGTTCGTGAGGCGACGCCACTCATCGTTCGAACGTGCCTGATCCGCTTCCGCGTTCGCGGATGGAGCGTATGAAGCCGAGTAGCATTGTTCGAGTGCGCATGATGAGGGTGAGTCGCTCGTCGACGACGGCGTCTGTCAGGATGTCGCGCGCTGATTGATACCAGCTCACGCATTCCCGCGCCGAGCCGAGTGCATTAGCCAAGGAATCGAAGGCGGTCCGCGCGCGTCGAGCGGCTGTATCCTTCGCTCAGATGTGCGCTGACGGATCCTGCCGCCCCCCGAAGCTGGTCTTCGACGGTGGGCGCGTACCCGGCCGCGCGAATGGCGCGGCAGTCCGCGACGGACACATGGAGCAAAAAAAGAGCGGCCCGGTAGGCATCCAGCTTCCAGAGTACATCCGAAGTGATTGCCTCCGGACACGTCCTCTCCCACGAGCGCTGTTGCGCTGTATCCCGACGCGGTTCCATTGCCGCAACATCACACCGCGTCGCATTCGAAGCGCCACCGAATCAGCGCGAGGCGAACCATAGTCGCGACCGCAACACAAATCGCCGCACGCCGCGCTTACGGTATGAGCGCCATCTTCTCCGCCGTCTTCCCTGCATTCTTCACATACAGATCCAACCACGCCACCCACCGCCCCCACTGATCCAACACCGTCTCCTCGATCAGCGGCCCATGATCCTCATACGGATACATGTACAGCGACGCCTGCTTCCCCATCCCCTGCAGCGCATGGAACAGTCGAATCGAATTCGACGGGTCCGTTCCCGTATTCTGGTCTTCAAGGGAGTGATACATCAACAGCGCCCCCTGGAGCTTGTCCGCGTTGAGGAACGGCGACATCGCAAGGTAGGTCTCCCTCGCTTCCCACAGGTCGCGACGCTCGCTCTGGAATCCGTTCGGCGTGAGCGTCCGGTTGTAGTTGCCGTCGCCCGCGATGCCCGCCTTGAAGAACGGCAGGTTCACCATCGCGTTCACCGTGCTGAACGCGCCGTACGAATGTCCGCCGATGCCGAGCCGCTGGCGATCGATGATGCCCTGGCGATCCAGTTCGTCGATCACCGCCGTGAGGCCGTTGCGCAGGTCGACGACGTAGTTGTCGTTCAACCGTCCCGCCGTGCCGAAGATCGGCATGTCCGGCTGCACGACCGCGTAGCCCTGCGTCGCCATGATCTCCATGGAGCGCGGACCCGTCGTCGGGAACTTGTGCTTGTTGAAGTTGCGCTTCGTCCGCTCGTACGACTCTTGGTCGGTGTACTCGTACGGATAAAACCAGAACATTGCCGGCAGGCGCGTGCCTTCGCGGTAGCCCGGCGGCAGCGTCACGTACACCCACAGCTTCTTGCCATCGGCGCGTGTGACCTGGATCGTCTTGCGCGGCATGTTCGTCACGTCCGACGTGACATCCTTGTTCTGCGTCAGCTGCTTCATCTGGCCGCTTGTGCGATCGCGCAGCCACTGGTCCGGCACCACCTTCTCCGTCTCGCGCACCACGACGAACTTGTTGAAGTCGTCGTCCACCGGGATCGGATTGCTCTCGAAGATCGTCGTGTCGCTCTCGAAGAGGCGCGCCTTCGTCCCCGTCGCGAGATCCACCTTGTCGATGAACGTGCGCGGCGACGTCGTCTGCGCATCCGGCGAATAGTGCGTGCCCTCGAGATACACGCCCTTGCCATCACCGCTCACGACGGCGACCTGCTCGCCCGCACCACGCCGCAGCACGATCGTGCCCGGGTTCGTGTAGAACCCGTCGTCCGCGGCAGGACCGCGTCCGTTCGCGCCGCCGCCGCCGAAGCCGCGACCGCCGCCAAAGCCCGCTTGCGCACCGCGCGCACGAAAGATCGTGTGCCTCTTGCCCGGATCCGTGAGCGACATCGCGTACGTGTGCGTGACGTTGTTCACGCTCTCGCTCATCAACACCCACTTGCCATCGCTCGTGAAGACGAACCCCGCGATGCGATTGTCGCTCTCGGCAAATGGTTTCGCCGAGGCTGAATCGAACGGCGCCGACAGGAAGACGAGGTGATCCTTGCGACGCGGCGCGCGCGCGCTGTCACCCAGCGTTGCGTCACTGTCCGCCGGCGCTGCCCCTGCGCCTCGACCACGACGCGGTGCCGGATCCTGATTCAGGTACGCGAGACCGCCGGTCGGCGTCCACGCGAAGGAACGACGACCCACGGTGTCCGCGTCGCCACCCGGAGGTGCCGCGGTGCCCTCGCTGCCTTCCCGCATCGCGCGACGCGTGAGAGTCGTGACGAGCTTCCCGTCCGCCGTCCACAGCTGCTCGTGCGCGCCGAACGACGACACCTGCACCAGGTACGAGAACGGCTTCTGCATCACGGTGACGCGGATGTACTTCCCGTCCGGCGAAATGTCGATCGACTCGATCATCGCCGGCGCGCCGACTGCCTTCACGCCGCCCTTGAGATCGATGTGCGCGAGCTGGCCCGTCGCGTAGTACTCGAGTTGCGCCTTCTCCAACGGCGTCGACATCAGGCTCGCGTACGTCGGCGTCTTCTTCTTCATGCCGCCCGTCAGCCGCACCACCGGCCCGTCCGCCACCGCCGGCTCGACCGGCATCGTCATCCTTGGCTGCGGAATCAGCACCGCATACACCGCGCTGCCATCCGGTGCCCAGTCGAGCGTCGTCGCGATGACCGGCAGCGCCGCGCGGTCCGTCAGGCGCCGCGAGGCTCCCGACTTCGCATCCGCGACGTAGACGTACGTCGCATCGTCCAGGTTGGCGAAGTACGCGACCTTCGATCCGTCCGGCGACCACGTCGGCGACGAGAGGCTCGCTCCGTTCGGCGCCTGCACGCTCACACGAGAGCCACTCTCCGCATCCACGATCTCGAAGTTCGCCATCCCGCGCGTCGTGAAGCTGCGCACACGGTTGGCCTTGTAGTCCACCTGCAGCCCGCCGAAATAGTAGTGCGGCTTCGCGAACTTCACGTCGTCACCCAGCCCTTCCCCGTGCAGCACGAGGAAGTGCTTCTTGTCGGGGCTCTGCTGCGTCAGCGTCGAGTTGAGCTGCCGTGGCGCGGTGACGAGCTTCGCCACTTCCGCCGGAGGCTTCACGAAGCGCTCCGTCGCCAGCAGCGCCTTGTCCGCTTCGACCGACTGCTGTGCGCTGATGGAGCCGAACGCCAGCATCGAGGTGATGGTGAGAACGGACAGCCTGGTCGGTACGCGGACGTTGCGCGTCATGCGGATGCTCCGTATGGCCTGGAAGGGCGGAAGGGGGTCTTCCTTCTCATTCTATCTATATGCCCCGCGCCCGCTAGACGTTGTAGCGGTGCTTGCCCCCGTGTCGTCCGGAGCGAAGTCGAGGGAACTGCGCTTCCGCTCGTTCGCTTGTCGTTGACCTGCGGAGCATTTATTGCCGCATGTGCCGTCGTTCCCCGACCGGAGATCCCCCATGTACGCGAACAATCGATTCGCCGCACTCGCATCACTGCTGTCACTCGCCGCCGGATGCTCTTCCTCGGAGAAGACCCCGGACGCGAAAGCGGGGGACAGCGCCGTCGCCGCAGCAGCGACGCCGGCCTGCCCCGGTAACAACGCCGGTCTCACGCTCCCGTCCGGCTTCTGCGCAGCGATCTTTGCCGACTCCATCGCCGGCGCTCGACATGTGGCCATCGCCTCGAACGGCGACGTCTACGTCGCCACACAGCCACCCGGTGCCGCGCCCGGAAAAGCCGCTCCACCGCCCTCGGCAGCGTTCGTCGCGCTCCGCGACACGAACCATGACGGCCGTGCCGACATCATCGTGAAGGTCGGCACGGGCGGAAACACCGGAATCGGTCTATCCCATGGCTTCGTGTACGTCGACCAAGGCGCGCGTCTCACGCGCTATGCGCGATCGGACACCACGCTCGCTCCTGCCGGAGCCGCGGAAACGGTGATCGACGGTATTCCGATGAAGCCCGGCCACATCGCGCGCAACTTCACGATCGGCAGCGACGGAAGCCTCTACCTCAACGTCGGCTCGCCGAGCAACAGCTGCCAGAAGAAGGACCGCGACAACGAGTCACCCGGCGTCGATCCCTGCACCGAGCTGACGACGCGAGCCGGCCTCTGGAAGTTCGACGCCAACAAGACGAACCAGCACTTCTCGCCATCCGCACGGTTCGCCACGGGCATTCGCAACGGCATGGGCCTCGACTTCGCCGCTGACGGAAAGCTCTACGCAACGCAGCACGGCCGCGACCAGCTCCACGACAACTGGCCCAAGCTCTTCCCGACGACGAAATACCAGGCCGACAATCCGGCCGAAGAGCTGATGCAGGTCAACGCGAACGACGACTTCGGCTGGCCGTACTGCTATTACGCGGTCGACGAAAAGAAACTCGTCGACGCACCAGAGTACGGCGGCGACGGCAAGAAGTCCGAGCGCTGCGACAGCAAGAAGGCGCCAGTCGCCACATTCCCCGGCCACTGGGCTCCCATGTCGCTGCTCTTCTACAAGGGCTCGGCGTTTCCCGCCAAGTACAAGGACGGCGCGTTCATCGCATTCCACGGTTCATGGAATCGCGCGCCCGATCCGCAGGAAGGCTACCGCGTCGTCTTCCAGCCGATGACGAACGGTGCCGCATCTGGCGCCTACGAGACGTTCGCCGACGGCTTCGCCGAAGTCAGCGGACCGCAGCTGCAACCTGGCACCGCGAAGCATCGCCCAATGGGTCTCGCCGTAGGCCCGGACGGCGCGCTCTACATCACGGACGATGCGGGTGGTCGCATCTATCGCGTGACCCACGGCGGCAAGTAGGCGTTGCGGATAGCTGTCGTCCGGCGCGAAGTCGAGGGACCTACGCTTCAGCCGTAAGCATACGGAAAGGGCCGCGCATCGCGCGGCCCTTTCTGTATCCCGTCAGCCAACGAGCATCCGCTTTCGCAAGGACATCAAACGCTTTCGCACCGACCCGTCGAGCACCGTGTCGCCCACGTGCACGATCACGCCACCCATGATTGCCGGGTCCACGGAGAGATGCGGCACGACGTCCTTGCCGAACATGCGCGACAGCTGCTGTGCGATCGCCGACTTCTCGTCGTCCGGCGTCTCGCGCGCCACCGTTACGCGCGCATGGATGCGACCCTCGGCCGCATCGACGAGATCGAGATACTCGGCCGCAATCTCCGGAATCAGCATCTGACGCCGATGTGAGACGAGTGACTGCAGGAAGCGCAGGAAATTGCGCGGCATCGTGTTCGTGAACGCGGCGCCGAGGACCTTGTTCTTCTCCGCGGCGCCGACGCGCGGCGACTCGAGGAAGAGACGCAGCGTTGGGTTCTTGTCCATCGCATCGGCGAGCTCGGTGATCATCGCACCCCAGCCGCGAAGGTCGTTCGCCCTGCCGGCCAGTACGAGGAGCGTCTCCGCGTAGTTCTTCGCGATCGTCGAGTCGCGCATGAGTTAGCGGCTCGCCGAAACGTTTGCCGTCGATACGCTCGCGAGGAATGACTCCACCAGCTGACGATTGCTCGGCTGGTCGAGATTCTTCTCGATCACCTTGCTCGCGCCGGCGATGGCGAGATCAACGGCTTCCTTGCGAAGTGCCATGATGGCCTTCGTCTTCTCGCTCTCGATCTCCTGCCGCGCCCGAGCCAATATGCTCGCCTGCTCGGCGTGCGCCTGTTCGATCAGGTCGGCGCGCACGCGCTCGGCGGCGTTGCGGGCGTCGACGATGATCTTCTGCGCCTCACCGCGCGATGCGTCAAGCGCCGTCTTGTGCTCGGCGAGAATGCGCCCGGCTTCCTCGCGATCGCGCTTGGCCGATGCGATCGCGTCCTCGAGCGCCTGCTCGCGCGCTTCGACGGCGGCGAGAATCTTCGGAAAGGCCAACCAGCCGAGGATGGCGAACAGGATGATGAAGATAATGAGCGTCCACGCCATCAATCCATAATTCGGATCGAGAATGCCCTTCACCTCCGGGTCCTGGGCAAGCACCGGCGGCGCGGACAGGGCAACGAAAGCGAACACGCGAAGAAGAGTGCGCATTGTGGAATGCGGAAGAATGCGAAAAGGAGAGAACGGTGCAGCGCCACCCCGGGCGACGCTGCACCAAACGGTTTTACAGCTTGCCCTGCATCTGGAACGCGATGACGACGCCGAACAGCGCGACGCCTTCGATGAGGGCCGCGAAGATCAGGGCGGCGGTCTGGATCTTACCCGCTGCCTCCGGCTGACGTGCCATGCCCTCGACGGCCTGGCCGCCGATGCGGCCGATACCGATGCCCGCGCCGATGACGGCGAGGCCAGCGCCGAGGCCGGCGCCAACGCCCACGAGGCCACGACCGTTGTCAGCGGCAGCCTGGAGCATGGGGATGATGGTGTGAATAACCATGGTGTTTCTCCGTATTTTGTTCGACGTGACACGACATCAGCGCTCGCAGCTTTCGCTGCTGTCCATCAGCAAGACCCGGGTCTCAATGGACTTTCCCGATCACTCGATCAGGTACGAATCGCACAGGCCGAGCGACATCTGTGCGTGACGACAAACCAGCCATTCCTCTCGGAAGCGCTAGTGGTGACTCTCGCGCATCTGTCCAATGAAGACAGAAGCAAGCAGCGAGAAGATGAACGCCTGCAGGAATGAAACGAACAGCTCGAGCATCATGATGCCGACCGCTGCAAGCACCGGCACCGCACCGAGGTAATAACTCTTGAATGCGAACACGAGTCCGATGAGCGCAAGCACGACGATGTGCCCCGCGGTCATGTTCGCGAGGAGTCGAATTGCGAGAGCGAACGGCTTCGTGATCTTTCCAGCGAGCTCGATGGGCGTCATGAGGACCAACATCGGCACCCGCAAGCCCATCGGCATGTCCTTGTTCCAATAGAAGATCGTGCCCAGGTATCCGAGGCCGTTCTCGCGGATGCCCGCCGTCTCCACCACGATGAACGTGATGAGCGCCAGAGTCGCCGTCACCGAGATGTTGCCCGTGGCCGTCGAGCCAAAGGGAATGAGGCCGAGCAGGTTGAGCGTCAGGATGAAGAAGAACAGCGTCAGGACGAACGGCGCATATTTTTCACCATGCGGGCCGAGGTTCGGGAGTGCGACCTCGTTCCGGATGTACAACACCAGGACCTCGACGACCGACGCGAACCCCTTTCGACGACCACCGCTCTTGGAATACCGCGAATGCATTGCGGCAGCCAGGAGCATCATCACCGCAACCAACGTTGCTCCAAGGAGCAGGAATACCACGTGCTTGGTGGGCGACATGTCGATTTCGACACCGCCGACGTGAATCGGCGCCCATCGAGGGAGCACGACCTCGTGCAGCTCCCAGATCTTCCATGAGCTGGGCAGCTCCATGCAGTGCGAGTCGCTGATGTGCGGCGTGATGTAGTCGCCCGTCGCGAACCGCTCGCAGCCTGCCACGTGGTGCTCGCCCGCCTCGGCGCCCTGATGGAGCTCGCCCGCCGTGACCTGATTGGCGTGTGAGGCGGCGCTGTCGAGTGCCTGGATCGGCGTGATGGTCGCCGAGTCGACCCGCTGGGCGGGCGTCGCGCTTTCCTGGGCGCTCAGCGGAGCGCCGGCAATCAGGAGGGCAAGGAGAAGGGAACCGGTCTTCATACGTTGAGCAGCGGCGGTTCTATGAGTTCAGTCAGAAAGAAATATGTCGCAAGGCTCAGCAGCGCCGCGTTCGACGGCAGCCCGAGCGCCCGACTCACGAGTCCAAACACCACGAGCGCGATGATGCAGATCACCGCCCCCAATCCCCACCCCGCGATACCATGACCACCATCCGCGAGGATGCGCGCAATCGCGAACGCCACCAACTGCACCACCAGCGCTACGACGGCGCTGATCCAGACCGCAGCCCGTTCGGGACCCGAACCGTACACGGCGGTGAAGACGCCGCCCGCGAGCCCGATGGCCACTACACAGGCCAGGCCATACAGCGTCAGCCCCCGGCTCATGCTCCTTCCTGCGCTCACGGCTGGCCCTCGCGACCTGCCTTCTTCGCCGCGTCTTCCCGCGTCTGCGCCTTCATGAGCTTGTGGTACATGCTGTAGAAACTCAGTCCGGCGCCCGAGAATACCCCTATGAGGAGGAACCATGGTGCCGTCCCCAGCTTCCGGTCCAACCACTGCCCTGCGTAGAGACCGCCGAGGATCGCGATGACGAACTGGAGTCCGAGTCCTGCGAACTCGCCAGGCGACGTGCCGCCGCCCGCATCCGGTGCTCGGTTGGCACCCGACTCATGATCCTTGTCAGTGCCAGTCATTCGAGGGCGGAATCTAGCGCTTGTGAAATTTTTCGCAAGCGAATTTGAGGGCTAAACCGAAGGTGTCCCGAAGGGTTGGCGGACACGACGCAAGTGTATTCCCTGTCACAACTTTCGTTGTGACGCTTCATGTTGACTATTCGTCATGATGTTGATAACTTCGCGTCCCGTCGGATGTGTGAGCGGATGCCCGCCCTGCCACCGACGCTCTGCCCAATCGGTCTTGTCATGAATTCCCGTCTGCTCATCACATTGCTCTGCGCTGGTGCCGTCGCCTTGGCGTGCGGTTCCTTCACCCGCAACGACACCACGTCGGCGCAGGCCGCCAGCACCGTTCGACATTCGGGCAAGCGCGCGAAATCCGACAGCATCGTGAAGGTGAACGGCAACTTCGCCGTCAAGATCGAGCCGCATGCGTTGCGCTTCGCGCTCAATCTCACCAACGAAAGCAAGAAGCATGTCGAGCTGTCGTTTCCGAACGGGCAGCAGTACGACTTCTCCGTCATCGACTCCGCTGGCCGCGAAGTGTATCGCTGGGGCCAGGGTCGCATGTTCACGCAGTCGGTGCAGAACAAGTTGATCGACGGCGGCAAGACGATGAGCATCGACGAAGTTGCCGAGACCACGTTGCCGCATGGCAAGTACACCGCCGTCGCGACGCTCCGCAGCTCGAACTTCCCGATGGAGCAGCGTTCCGCATTCGAGCTGCGCTGATCACCGCGTCGCGCGTGTCACCACGGCACGATTGCCGAGGTTGTGCGGGTAAGGCATCACACGCCACTCGGGTCGCCGGGTGGCGTTTTCCGTTAGGTGCGCACGCTACACCACGATCATGTGCACGAGACGCAGTCGCTGCGTCGCCTTAGCAGCGTCGCGCTTCGTTCCTCGCAGGCAGGAATAGCGCGACGGAAAGCCGTACGTTGTCGATGTCCACACAGCAGTTGCGTGGTGCATGCCTCGAGCTCACCGCCGCTCTTCCACCATTTCCGCCCCATCGTCGTGACGCCCAGCGCTCCCCTGCCCGCGACGCTCACCACCACGGTCGACAGCGTCGTCACGCTCACGCTCACCGTGAACAATCCGACGTCGTCGCCGGTGACGATCGACTTCAGCAGCGGACAGCACTTCGATTTCACGGTGTGCGACGCGCCAGCCGGCGCGATATTGTGGGTGTGGAGTGCGGACAGGCTCTTCATGCAGGCATTGTCGAGCGAAACGATTCCCGCGAACGGGAAGCTCGAATTCACCGGCCAGTGGAAACCCACGAAATCGGGTAGCTTCGTCGCCACCGGATCGCTGGTGAGCCTCTCGCATCGCGCCATCGCGAAGGCGTCGCTCAGCGTTCAGTAGCGGGGCGGCCGCTGGCTCTCGCCGTAAGCGAGCGCAGCGAAGCGCCCCGTAAGCGAAGGGCCGTCTTGTAGGCACGGCTCCTGCCTGTGGGCACCACACTATGGCCGCAATATGGAAGGGCGCCCTGGCATTCGGGCTCGTGAACATTCCCGTCGAGCTGCGCTCCGCGGTGCGCGCCGCGGAAACGCTATCGTTCCGCCAACTCGACAAGAAGCATCACAAGCCGATCAAAATGGAGCGCGTCTCCTCTGTCGACGGCAAGACGGTGCCGTGGGACGACATCGTCAAAGGCTTCGAGATCTCCAAGGGCAAGTTCGTCATCGTCGACGACGAGGATTTCGACTCGGCCTCTCCGCAGATGTCGCGCGTCATCGAGCTGACGGACTTCGTGCCCGACGAATCGATCGACCCACGCTACTTCGACACGCCTTACTTCCTCGCGCCGCAGAAGGGAGGCGAAAAGGCGTACGCCCTGCTGCGCGATGCCCTTGCCGAGACGAAGAAGGTCGGCATCGGCACCTTTGCGATGCGGCAGAAGCAACACCTCGCGGCCGTCAAGCCACTCGGCAACGCCATCATCCTCGAGCTGATGCGATTCGAGAACGAGCTCGTGGATCCCGGTGAGCTCACGCTGCCCAGTGCAGCGGACGCGAAGGTACGGCCGCAGGAGAGCGCGATGGCCGTGCAGCTGATCGAGAACCTCGCCGACGAGTTCGATCCGTCGAAGTACAAGGACGAATATCAGGCGAAGCTCAAGGCGATCATCAAGGCGAAGGCCAAGGGCAAGCCACTTCCCGCCGAGGATTTCGACGAGCCCGAAAACACGAAGGTGCTCGACCTCGTCAGTCGCCTCCAGCAAAGCCTCGACGCCAGCACCAAGCGTGACGCGAAGACATCCACCGCGAAGAAAGGCACCGCGAAGAAAGGCACCGCGAAGAAGGGCGCCGCCAAGGAGACCTCCGCAAGGAAGAGCTCCGCGAAGAAAGCCACGCGGCGCAAGTCAGCATAGCGCGCAATGGCGCGAGCACCTGCCCCGATGCTCGCGTCGCCCGCGGGTGAACTCCCTGCTCTCGCCGGATGGACCGTCGAGCCCAAGTGGGACGGCATTCGCGTCATCGCCCAAGCGACGTCGCGAGCGGTCCATCTCTGGAGCAGGAACGGCATCGACAAGGCCCACCAATTCCCTGAAGTCGCCGAAGCGCTCGCGGCGCTCGCGCGCGAGCAAGGTTCACTCACTCTCGACGGTGAGCTCGTCGCCGTCGACCGAACGGGAAAGCCACTTCGCTTCCAGGCGCTGCAAAGTCGCCATGCCACCGGCCGCGCGTCGGGCACCGCGAAGGCATCGGCAACGCGCACTGCGTTCGCGGCATTCGACATCATCAACGCCAGCGGTCGCGACCTTCGTAAAATGCCGTGGACGGCGCGCCGAGAGGTGCTTGAGTCCGTGGTGGCGAAGTCGGCTCGAGGACTCGTTCGGCGAGGCGAGTCCTATCCGTGCGGATCGGCCGGAGCAAAGCGGCTGATCGTCGCGGCGCAGCGAGACGGATGGGAGGGACTGATCCTCAAGCAGATGGATGCGCCCTATTCATCCGGTGCACGCTCCCCACTCTGGCGGAAGGTGAAGCTCGAGCACGAGCAGGAGTTCGTCGTCGGAGGCTACACGCTTCCCACCGAGGGCGCCGATCGCCCGCATCTCGGCGCCCTCCTCGTCGGATACTTCGATGACGACGGCGAGCTTCGGTATGCGGGCAAGGTCGGCACCGGCTACACCCGCGCCACCCTGGCGCTCCTCGGCAAGAAGCTCGGCGCCCTCCACCGGGCGACCTCACCCTTCGCCGATGGGCCGAATCGGCGCGAGGTCGCGAAGTGGGTCACGCCAAAGCTCGTCGCCCAAATCCGCTACAACGAGATGACCGATTCAGGCATTCTCCGTCAGCCGACATTTCAGGGCCTGCGCGACGACAAGGACGCGAAGGATGTGCGCCTCGAAGCCGAAACATCCCGGACATCCGTGCTCGAGGCGTTGAACTGCGGATCTTAGCGCAGCGACCTTGAACAGCGAGCTCATGTGGCGGCGGCGATACAGATTGTCGACAGGCTACCACACTAGCATCCGCATGTCCCGAGTCGCTTATATCGCCAAGTAGTTACTACCAAACGAATTATCTAATGTGTTTACGAGCTCGTCGCGTGGCACGTGACTAGCGAGGTGAACTGTTGCGCAAGCTCGCCTCCTTGCAGCATCTCTTCCATCGACGCAGAGGAATGATGATTCGTCGCGCAAGCTCACTGGCCGCCTTCATGGCCACCGTCGCATTGGCGCCGCTCAGCGCCCAGGTCGACCGGACGCCGGACCTCGGGACCACCGTTCCTGGCTCATGGACGAACGATCGCTACGCCCCATGCCAGTTCAGCCTGGCGAACGGCGTGCAGGGCCGGAACAACGTATTGCAGACCAGCGTCTGTGCCGCGGACAACCAGGTAAACCGGCCCGCCGCGTACAACAGCGCGTTCTATAACACACAAGGCAGGCAGATCGGCATCGACGGCGTCGGCATCGCTCCGCCGGCCAGCCAGAAGCTCTCGCTCGATCTCTACGTCGACGCGTCATGGGCCACATCGGCCAATGGCCTTGTCTCGACGGGCTTCTGGAGCCGCTTGAACCAGGTCAACAGCGACGCCGAAGCCAACGCGTGGTACCCGATCATCGGTTTCTCGAACATCAGCGGGACGGGCACCTTCCGCTTCTTCGACGGCAATGTCGGCTACGTCGACCTCGGCGCCGTCGTGAACTACGGGGCGTGGAACACGCTCGAGATCGACTACACGGGCAGCACGTATGAAGCGTTCGTCAACGGGACGAGCCAGTACTCGATGGTCGGCGACGCGGGCGCGGATCGCCTCACCGCCGCCTTCGTGAACACCAGCAATTACGGCGCGAACAACAACACGTCGGGCGAGTACACGGCCAACTGGAGCAACACCGCGGCAGTCACGGCAACTCCGGAGCCGGCTTCGCTCGCACTGCTCGCGACTGGACTCGTGGGCATCGGCGGCATTGCCTCACGCCGCCGTGGCAAGACTACCTGATTCGGGTAGGCAGGACGATCGAAGAGTTCTGACGACAGAACAAAGGTGCGGGGGCACCTTGAGAGAGGTCCGGCGCAGGCGCGCCGGGCCTCTTTCGTCAGCATCATACCAAATGCGTACATCGGTTCGTCTCGGCTGTACGTATGATTGGAATCCGGGGGGTTGCCACCAGCGGCCCCCCGTCCTGTGGCGTACGCCTTCTGGCGGTTGGCTCCTCACGCTAACCTTCTCAGCTTGGCCGTTGTCTCATTTCCGTGCTAACCCGATATCGTGACGAGCTCTCTCAAAGTCAGCCATCCGCGCGACGACAGCCGCGACCTCGAGCTGCTTGACCAGCTGGCGTCGGCGCGCGCCGCGCTCAACGAGCAGATCGCCCGCCGAATCATCGGACAGCGCGAGGTCGTGGACAATCTCGTGGCCGCGATGCTCTCTGGCGGACACGCACTGCTCGTCGGTGTGCCTGGCCTCGCCAAGACGCTGCTCGTGCAGACCGTGGCACAGGCTCTCGATCTTCAGTTCTCGCGGGTGCAGTTCACCCCGGACTTGATGCCGAGCGACATCACGGGCACCGAATTGCTGGAGGAGGATCATTCGTCGGGCCGTCGCTTCTTCAAGTTCGTGCACGGGCCGGTCTTCGCGAACATCGTTCTCGCCGACGAGATCAACCGCGCACCACCGAAGACGCAGGCCGCGCTGCTGCAGGCCATGCAGGAGCATGCGGTGACCGCGGCGGGCAAGACGCACAAGCTGCCGGAGCCGTTCTTCGTGCTCGCCACGCAGAACCCCATCGAGCAAGAGGGTACGTATCCCCTGCCGGAAGCGCAGCTCGACCGATTCATGGTGCAGCTCACCGTCGGCTATCCGTCACGCGAGGAGGAAGAGAGGATCGTGACGGAGACGACGTCGGACCGCGAGGTCGAAGTGAAGCCGGTGCTCACCGGCGCGCAGCTCAGCGAACTGTTGCACCTCGTGCGCCGCCTGCCGGCTGCGCCGAGCATCGTGAGCTATGCCGTGAAGCTGGCGCGCAGCACGCGACCGGATTCACCCGAAGCGTCGCCGATGGTGAAAAAGTACGTCAGCTGGGGCGCCGGCCCGCGCGCGTCGCAGTACCTCATCCTCGGCGCGAAGGCACGAGCGGCCATGGATGGTCGCGCAATGCCGGACCTCGAGGACGTGCAAGCGATGGCCGCGCCAGTACTGGGGCACCGCGTGGTGCTGAACTTTCAGGCGGAAGCCGAGGGCATATCGAGCCTGTCGTTGATCGCGTCGTTGGACAAGCGATGAGCGTCTGACGCACGACGGCGGGCAGCCCCCAGCTCGTCGTCGTTGGCGGACGCGAAGATGACGCTGAAGGTCGAGCCAATGCCGACCTTGCTCGTGACGGACATCTTCCATCCCATGAGATCGGCGAGTGACCGGCTGATGCTCAGCCCCAGACCCGTTCCGCCATACTGACGGGACGTCGTGGTGTCGGCCTGCTGGAACGCCTCGAAGACGGCGTCGAGCCTGTCCTCGCGAATACCGATTCCAGTGTCGGACACTTCCATGCGCACCGGCGTACCGGTGAATGGATCCGTCACCACGCGCAATGTCACCTGTCCGCGATCCGTGAACTTGAGCGCATTGCCGACCAGGTTGATGATGATCTGCTGGAGCCGCGCCCTATCGGCGACGATCACCGCCATTGGCGGCACCACGCTCACGAGCCGAACGGCGCGCTCCTCCGCCTGCGGCTCGAATTGACTGAGCGTTTCGCGGGCGAGGACCGCGAGATCGACGGCCACCCGCTCCAGGGCGGTCTCGTGCGCTTCGATCTTGGCGAGATCGAGCACGCCGTTGATCAGGTTGAGAAGATGCGCTCCGCTGGAGCCGACTCGAGAGAGATACACGACGTCCTGCTTCGCCATGTTACCGCCCTTGTTGCGAAGCACGATGTTGGTGAAGCCGATGATCGAGTTGAGCGGCGTCCGCAACTCGTGACTCATCGTCGCGAGGAAGTTGCTCTTTGCCGCATTGGCCGCTTCCGCCTCGACCAGCGCGCGTTCGAGCTGCTTCGAACGCTCCTCGAGCTGACGTGTGTTCTCCTCGATCTGCGCGTGCTGCTCGCGGATCCGCGCGTTCGCGCTACTGACCGTCTGCGCGTAGACGTACGACTGAAAGGCGAACAGCGTGGTCAACGCACCTACGACGCCGAGACTGAGGATCTGTGTGGGGCGCGAGAAGAGATAGAAATGGAAATGGAAGTCAGTGAGCGCGCCGACGGTGAGCGCGCCTGCCAAGGTGGCCAAGAAGCCATTCAGCGCGAAGCGAGGCCCTCCTACGCTGACATTGCCAGCGTTGATACCGAGGATCGCCGCGCCACTCGGCCAGATGGTCCATCCGGTGAGCGGGATGTAGCAGCCGATGAGAAACCCCTCGAAGAGAAGGTTGCGTCGCTCGGCGCGCTTGCTGTCGCTGCTGCCCGTGGAGATCCGCCGCGCGAGGTAGGGAAAGAGGAAGAGGTGGGAGATGAAGAATGCGACGATCCACCCGGACGGCTGCCGCCCCCACATGGCCACGCCGTACAAGACTAGAAAAAGCGGGTACGTCCAGACCCGCATGAGGAACGCCAGGCGAACCGTCGGGTGTACGCGCTGCGGCGAAGCCGGACGCTGGAGGGGTGCGGTCGTCGTGTCCATGTCGAGGCCCAGTATCGGCAGGGCGGCGGCAAATGATTACCCGTTGCCAGCCTCATCGCCTCGCCCGAGCGACCTACTGTGACGCCATGCGCGCCTTGGCGTCAGTGACCTTCCGCGCAAAGGTCTTCGCTTCTTCAGGAGTGAAGCTTTCCATTAACCTCGTGTTGTTGAGCTTGAGGTCGCGGAAGATCTCCTCGCCGTTCTTTCGCTTGAGCTGGAGCCGGTCGTCGACATAGTCCGCGGACGCGAGATCGCGAAGGTGGTATGCGATACCGTGGTCGAACATCGGCTGGATGGCGCCGAGGATCATGCGAGCGAACATCCGTTCTGTCGCGCCCTTGATGGAGTCGGTGGACGCCTTGCTCCGCAGCCGCTCCAAGCCACGATCCGTCATCTGCGCGACGATCGTCGTATCCATCAGGACGAGCGAGCCGGTGCCGTCCTTGGTCACGATCGCATAGCTCGCCGTGGCCGGGTTGGCACGCTCGACGATGTGCGCCACCGAGTCCGAGACGTTCCCGTTCACGCTGAGGCCTCCCGACTTTTGCGCGACTGCTGGCGACGAGAGTGCAACGAGAAGGGCGAAGGCTGAAAGGGCGACATGCCGCGGCTGGGGCATTCTGATGCTCCTGGTGATTGGGAAGAGATGAGGTCCCTACGCTCGCATTGATGAAAGGTTCCTGACGGATGCGACCGCCCGTGCGGCGATTTAGTCCAGGCCGTCATTGCGATGACGCCTAAATGACGCCATGGTATAAACATTCGTCTTGAGGAAGTGCGATGCGGCACGCCCCAGGCATTCCTGCGACGGACGGCACCACCATGACTCAGGTACGTCTCGCGATCGTCGGCGACTGCGTGATCGAGATTGGGCCGCACCGGGTGACGCCGGCATCGTCGCACCTGTTCGGCCTGCTCCTCCTGTTGACGTTTCGCG